>CAYJGT010000008.1:0-35221 GCA_964370035.1 uncultured Oscillospiraceae bacterium | reverse complement strand
CTCGCCGCTACCAAATAAGGGCGCATAGCTCAGCTGGGAGAGCACCTGCCTTACAAGCAGGGGGTCATAGGTTCGAGCCCTATTGCGCCCACCAAATAATATTATGGTGAGGTCCGGTAGTTCAGTTGGTTAGAATGCCAGCCTGTCACGCTGGAGGTCGACGGTTCGAGCCCGTTCCGGATCGCCAATTTTTTTTAAGAAAAATCACATGGTGGGTGTAGTCAAGTGGTTAAGACAGCGGTTTGTGGTTCCGTCATTCGTGGGTTCGAATCCCATCATCCACCCCAGTTTTTTTAAAAAAGTTTGGATTTAAAAAAAATATATGGCGACATAGCCAAGTGGTAAGGCAGAGGTCTGCAAAACCTTTACTCCCCAGTTCAAATCTGGGTGTCGCCTCCAAAAAAAACACTTATAGAGTATAGGTGTTTTTTTGTGCTTTGAAGTAATTTTAATTATACTGGAAAACTGTAAAGAATTTCATTTAATCCGCTTTTTTTGGATTGTGAATTTTCTTATTCGTTTTAATTAGGCTGTTTGATTTGTTTTTACTGGATCCTAGTTTATCGGAAAAGTTAGGTGATTTTTTTTAATTAGTAGAAAAAAAAGACCTCCAATCAAGAGGTCGTCTTTCGGTCTTATATTGTATTAATTAACTAGCTGAACCTGCATCAGATAAAACTTTTTCGTATTCTGCAAAAATAGCGTCTCTGATTTCGTTTCTAGTGTCTGAAACAAGTGGATGTGCGATGTCTCTGAAATCGCCTTCGCCCATTTTTTTGCTTGGCATAGCAATAAATAGTCCATTTTGCCCGTCAATGATTTTAATGTCGTGTATTACGAACACGTCATCAAATGTGATGGAAACAACAGCTTTCATTTTTCCGTCATCATTGATTTTTCTCACTCGAACGTCTGTAATATTCATATCCTTCTCCTTTCGCGTATATAGCACAAAGTTATGACTAACTTTATTATATACCTACATCATATGAATTACAAGAGAAAAAGACAAGCATTTTAGATAATTATTAAAAAATCATCACCAAATTCACATATTCATAAAATACAAAAAATTAATCTCTGGAAGAAAGGATTTTTGTATGAGATGTTGACTTATCGTCATAGTAGATGAAAGAAATGTAGTCGTCAATTTTTTTCTTTTCTGGTTCAATGGTTGCAATTGCAACACCTATGCCGACAACATTTACGGAAAATTCCGAGAGCATTTCTTCTATGCCCTTCAAACTTCCGCCAGCCCTCATAAAATCATCAATTACTAAAGCCTTGTTATGTCCTTCCACTGCCTTTTTTGAGATTGACATTTTTTGAATTCGCTCCGAAGAACCAGAAAGATAATTAATGCTTACAGTCGGGCCTTCAGAAATTCTACTTTCTCTACGAAGCACTATTGCAGGAATATCTAACAATTTTGCAGTCATAAAGGCTAAAGGAATTCCTTTTGTTTCCAATGTGGCAACGCAATCTGCACCTTTATCTTTAAAATGTTCCGCAAAGTATACTGCTAGTCGATTAATATAGTAGGGATTAAACATTATATCTGATGTATAAATAAATCCGCCACCTAAAAACCTACTAGGGTCATTTAACTTATCTATTAATTCAGATTGTAAAGTTTCCTTTTGATGTGAAGATAAGGCTGGAATATATATTACGCCTCCGTCAGCACCAGGAATTGTTTTGATTTCACCTTCTTTTAAGTAAGAAACAACTTCCTTTGCAATAGAAATATCTTCACTTACGCTTGATTTTGCCGCAGAAAACTCTTTGCAAAAATAAGAAAGTTTATGAACTTTATTTGGATTATCGGTTAGTATTTTGATGATAGCTGCTATTCTATGTTTTTTTTTCAATTTTTGTACCGCCTTTGTAAAAACAATTCATAAACTGATGATATTCTATTTAATTACTTTTGTCAAATTTCAAAATTTATGGTATAATTTCAAAGGATTTATGGAGGTAAATATGTTTGAAATAGATAAGAGTAAGTTTGTACACTGCGTTGGAATCGGTGGAATTGGAATGTCAGCTATTGCAGAAGTACTATTAAGTAGAGGGTATAAAATATCTGGCTCAGATATGAATGAAAGCTTAAAAACCAAAGAGTTAGAAAAAAAAGGGGCTGTGATTCAAAGTGGACATGAGGCATTACATGTAAAAAATGCCCAGTTAGTTATTTACACAGCGGCAGCATCTTTAGAAAACCCTGAGTTGCTGTATGCTTCAAAGAATAATATTAAGACCTTAAGTAGGTCCGAAATGCTAGGGGAGCTGATGAAGGATGAAAAAATTAGTATTGCGGTAGCTGGGACTCATGGAAAAACAAGCACTACATCAATGGTTTCCTTAATTTTAGAAAACAGTGGAAAAAACCCTACCATTTTAGTTGGAGGGAACCTAGCTGAAATCAATGGAAATATGAAAGTAGGAAATGGCGATTATTTTGTTACTGAAGCGTGCGAATATATGGACAGCTTTTTAAGTCTTTGTCCAAATGTAGAAATAATATTAAACATTGATTCGGATCATTTAGATTACTTCAAAGACATAGATCATATAACAGATTCATTTGATGCCTTTGTGGAAATTTTGCCAAAAAAAGACGGCCTTCTTATTGCCTATGAAGCAAACCCTTTTGTAAATCGAGTAATGAAAAAAGCGAACAACCTTGTTACTTTTGGACTAAATAATAATTGCGACTATTGGGCTAAAAATATTAGTTTTAATCATAGCGGGATGCCTAAATTCGACATTTTTTATGCAACTGAAAAATTATGCTCGATTGAGCTTAGTGTTCCAGGTGAGTTTAATATATTGAATGCATTAGCAGCTGCAGCATGTTGTCATACTTTAGGAGTAGATATTAGTTATATTAAAAATACGCTTGAATCGTACACTGGGATAGAAAGGCGTTTTGATGTTCAGGGAGTAACAAAAAATGGGTTAACAGTAATTGATGATTATGCGCATCATCCTACTGAGATTAAATCAACTCTTTCTGCAATTAAAAATATGGCTCATAATGAAAGTTGGTGCCTATTCCAACCTCATACATATACACGAACGTTAGCCTTATTTGATGCTTTTCCAGAATCTTTTGAAGACGCGGATAATATTGTTTTTGCAGACATATATGCAGCAAGGGAAAAAAATATATATGGAGTGACCTCAGAACAGCTAATGAAGGCGGTTAAAAAGCGTTTTCCAGACAAAGGGATATGGCACTTTGAAACATTTGAAGAAATAGCAAATCATGTTTACCAAAATGGTGAAAAAGGAGACTTAGTATTAACAATGGGGGCAGGTGATATTTTCAAGGTAGGAGAGATGATTCTAGAAAAAAACTAAAACTGCTTGAATAATTATAAAATATAAAGGTGTTGTTACTTAAATTAGGATTAGAATATGAGGGGAAAATGAAGAATAATAGTCCAGAAAACACAGTAGAAATTTTGGAACTTGAAAAAATAGGGAAAAGAGCAGAATTGAATTTAAAGTATGCAGAAAGTGGCGTTGAGTTTGTAGATATTAGAACTGCATACATTGATGAGAATGTTAAGATAGGGAAGGGCACAAAAATATATCCGAATGTTATAATTGAAGGAAATACAGTAATTGGTGAAAATTCGATTATTGGTGCAAATTCTCAAATTAATAACTCTCAAATAGGGAATAGTGTAAATATAAAAAATTCAGTCCTTGAGGATAGCAAGGTCGGAGACGGAACTTCTGTTGGACCATTTGCATATCTAAGGCCTAAAAGCGATATTGGAAATAACTGTAAAATTGGTGATTTTGTAGAAGTTAAAAATTCTGTTATAGGAGATGGAAGCAAAGCCTCTCACCTAACTTACATAGGAGACTCTGATATCGGAAAAGATGTAAATCTAGGTTGTGGTGTTGTTTTCGTTAATTATGATGGGGTTAACAAGCATCGTTCAATGATTGAAGACGGTGCATTTATTGGTTGCAATGTAAACTTAGTATCACCAGTAACAGTAGGAAAAGAAGGTTATGTTGCAGCAGGAAGTACAGTGACACAGAATGTACCAGAAGGAGCTTTATTTGTAGCTAGAGAAAAAGGGAAATTAATTGAAGGATGGGTAGATAGAATTATAAAGAAAAGGAAGGAAAGAAAAAATGAAAACAAATAATTTTTATGAGTATAAAATTTTTGCAGGAAATTCAGTTCCAAGACTAGCAGAAGAAATAGCTGAACTTATGGGAAAACCAGTAGCAGAAAGTAAAGTCTCTACCTTTAGCGATGGTGAAATTTCAGTTCATATTAAAGAAACCGTAAGAGGAATAGATGCTTTTATAATTCAATCTACTTCTACGCCGGTTAATGACAATTTAATGGAAGTCTTAATTATGATTGATGCGATGAAGAGAGCTTCAGTTGGAAGAATAAATGTGGTAATGCCTTATTATGGGTATGCAAGACAGGATAGGAAAGCAAAGGCTAGAGATCCCATCACAGCTAAGCTGGTGGCGGATATGTTAGTAGCTGCTGGAGCAGATAGAATAATTACTATGGATCTTCATGCGGCACAAATTCAAGGTTATTTTGACATTCCAGTTGATCACCTAATGGGAGCACCTATTCTAGTTGATTATTATAAAAAGAAAAATATTGATAATATGGTAATAGTATCCCCAGACCATGGTAGTGCAGGAAGAGCGCGAATTATGGCAGAGCCTTTAAATGCACCTATTGCTATTGTAGATAAAAGAAGACCAGAGCCAAATAAAAGTGAAATAATGAATATTATAGGAGATATTGAAGGGAAAGAATGTATATTAGTAGATGATATGATAGATACAGCTGGCACTATTTGTAATGCGGCAGAAGCTCTATTGAAATTAGGTGCTACATCTGTATCCGTTTGCTCAACACATCCAGTGTTTTCAGGCCCTGCATACGAAAGGCTAGCTAATACAAACTTGAAGGAGATAATTGTTACCAATACTATCCCTATTCCGAAAGAAAAAATGCTTCCTAACATGAAAATTCTTTCAGTTGCTCCTTTATTTGCAGAAGCAATGACTAGAATTCATAATAATGAATCAGTTAGTAAGTTGTTCACATAGTATAAAATATAGATATTAGGATGAATTTGCTAATTCGACTAGTATGAAAAGTAGGTAAGCTATTTATATTGCCCTGCATTAAGCAGAGGCTATTATTAGGATTTAGTATGAAAAATTATGATGAAGAGGAATAAAGAGTGTCAATATAAATCATGCTAGTGACTATTTTAAAAAGGAGTAATTGAAATCAGATATGTGGTGGAAAAAGAATAAAAATGACACAGCAAGGGAAAATACATATATAGTCGTAGGGTTAGGAAACCCAGGTGCAAAATATGATTTCACAAGGCATAATATTGGTTTTATGATTATAGATTGTTTGTCAAAAGAACTTAACATATCTGTTACAAAAATTAAGCATCATGCACTAATAGGAGAAGGAAGAATAGGAACCAATAAAATAGTTTTAGTAAAGCCACAAACCTTCATGAATTTAAGTGGAAAGTCTGTAGTATCGTTGATTAATTTTTATAAAATACCTATAGAAAACTTAATCGTAATATATGATGATATTGATATTGAATATAAAGAATTGAGAATCAGAGAAAAGGGTAGCGCAGGCACTCATAATGGGATGAAGTCAATTATTGGAGCTTTAGGAGAACAAGAATTTCCTCGAGTGAGAATGGGTATAGGCCGAGACCCAGTTATACCTTTACATAGTTATGTGCTAAGCAAATTTTCGAAAAAGGAATTAAAGGAAATAGAGAGTTTTATCACAAGCGGTGCGAATGCAGCAATTGAGATAATAAATGGGGATGTTAATTCTTCCATGAACAAATATAACGGAAAGTATTAAATTGAAAGAAGAAAATATTAAACTGTAAATAGTATATATGTTAAGATATGTTTTTATAGTACAAAATGATAAATGAAAAAATGTAGCGAAGAATTACTAGCAGGGGAATTCTGAAGAAGCTATTTAAAGCTGGAGTATACATAGAAAAACTAAAACAAACTACAAGTAAAGAGTTAACCTAATTAGCAGAGAATGAAGAGCAAATAAAATGGGAGTAATCCGATATACAGGCGTTTCAGAAAGTAGATCCGCCAAAATAGCAGCAAATATTATTAATGAAAAAGAAGGCATCTGTCTTGTTGTTTCGCCCACCTTTGAGACGGCGAAGGCAATGGCAGATGATCTTGCTTTTTTTGTGGATAAAGAAATTATCCTTATGAATGATCAAGGTCATCAACTTGCATCATATGAAGCAGAAAATATAGATGGTCAAGTTGAACGAGAAAAGGCAATTAATGCGATTAAAGAAGATGCCGACAAAGTAATTGTAATTGAAGCTTTAGGGGCGGCCAAAAAAGTCGAGTCTTTAAATGAGGTTTCAAAAAAAAATCTTGAAGTGAAAATTGGTGGAACAATTGATTATAAGGAATTTGGAGAAAAGCTATTTGCCTTAGGTTATGAAAGAGAAAACTATGTTTATTCAAAAGGTCAGTTTGCAATAAGGGGCAGTGTAATTGATGTATTCCCTATTAGTTGTGAAAGACCTATTCGTTTAGACCTTTTTGGGGAAGAAGTAGAAAAAATAAGATATTTCAATATTGAAAGTCAGTTTTCGGAAGAAAATATTGAAAATGCTCAAATCACTCAAGCGAGAGAAGATAGAAGAATTAGCGGGGAAGGGCTCATTCCTTTTTGGAAATATTTCAAGGAAGGATTAATTATTATTGATGACCCATCAAGAGCATACCAGAGGATTAGGCTTCGAGAAGAAGAAATTAAGGATGATTTTCCCATTTATCTTAAAAATGAAAAGGTAACTAAAGAAGATATAAAAAAGTTTACCTTTACAGATGAATATATTAAAATTTATCAAGAAAATTCAGTATATGTACTTACAGCCTTTGCAGATACAATAGAGGGTATAGAGACCTATGGCAAATTAGAGAATATAACTTGCTATCAGGGGGTTAGTTTTAATGGAGACCTTAAGAGCCTTAAAAGAGAAGCAGAAAATTATCTGAAAGAGGGGTACGAAATTTACCTTGTAGCTGAAACTGAAGGAAGAGCACAAACATTAAGAGACTTTATATTAGATGAAGATATTAAAGGTAATATAGCAGTAGTAATAGGAGAACTAACGACGGGAATGGTTCTTGTTCATGAAAAGCTTTGTTATATGACAGATAAGGATATTTTTGGTTATAGGAAACACAAGAAAAAAGTACAGTTATCTGAAAGAAAATCTTCAAGGGACATTTTCTCTGAAATTGAAAAAGATGACATTGTAGTTCATGAAAAGTATGGCATAGGAAGGTTTCTAGGGAATAGTACAATAACTGTAAAAGGTAAAGAGCGTGAGCTTCTAAAAATAAAATACGGTGGAGAAGATGTTCTTTATGTTCCCATGGATCAAATTGATTTAGTCCAAAAATATACTGGCTCAGAAAATCCTAAACTGACCAGGCTAGGTAGCCCTGAATGGGAAAATGTAAAGAAACGAACCAAAAAAGCAATAAAAGATATGGCTAAAGAATTATTAGCACTTACTGCAAAGAGAAAAGCTGAAGGGGGATATGCATTTGCAAAAGATGGCCCTTGGCAGGCGGATTTTGATGACAAATTTCCCTACATCGAAACTGATGACCAGCTGCGATGTATTGAAGAAATCAAAGAAGATATGGAAAAATCAGAACCTATGGATAGGTTACTTTGTGGTGATGTTGGATATGGCAAGACAGAAGTTGCTTCAAGAGCAATATTCAAGTGTATTGCTGAAGGGAAGCAAGCGGCTATTCTTGGGCCGACTACTATATTGGTAAATCAACATTATTTAAAGTTAAAAGAAAGATTTTCGGATTTTCCTGTAAACATTGAAATGCTTTCTAGATTTAAAACAGCAAAAGAGCAAACAGAAATAATTAAAAAATTAGAAACTGGAGAAGTAGATATAGTAATTGGAACTCATAGGCTCCTTTCTAAGGATGTGAAATTTAAAGATATTGGATTACTAGTCGTAGATGAAGAACAAAAATTTGGAGTTGCAGCAAAAGAGAAAATAAAAGCGCTAAAAATAGGCGTAGATATGCTAGCATTAACAGCCACTCCAATACCGAGGACTCTTCATATGTCATTAGTAGGAATTAAAGCTCTTAGCCTTATAGAAGAGCCGCCTGAAGAAAGAATTCCTATTCAAACCTATGTTCTTGAAGAAGATCAACTTCTCATAAAAGAGGCAATCAAGAGAGAACTTGAAAGAGGTGGACAAACCTATATTGTGACAAATAAAATTCAAGGAATTCAAAAGTTGGCAACAGATATAACTAAGCTTGTCCCCGAAGCACAGGTAGCTGTTGGACATGGAAGAATGAAAGAAGATGTTTTAGAAGAAGTAATGATTGATTTTACTGAGGGTAAAACCAATGTTTTAATAGCTACTACTATAATTGAGTCGGGAATTGATATTCCTAATGTAAATACTTTAATTGTGATAGATGCAGATAAATTTGGATTAGCACAGCTTTACCAAATTAGGGGAAGAGTTGGCAGAAGTAATAGAATGGCATATGCTTATCTCATGCATAAAAAAGAAAAAATATTAACAGAAGTCGCAGCAAAAAGGCTAAGTACAATTAAGGAGTTCACTCAATTTGGAGCAGGATTCAAGATTGCTATGAGGGATCTTGAAATTAGAGGCTCCGGGAATATACTTGGTGGAGAGCAGCATGGACATATGATCAATATTGGCTATGACCTTTATTGTAAATTAGTAGAAGAAGTGGTGAATGAACTAGAGCTTGAAGGACAAGGGATACAGGTTGTTGCTAAATTCAATGAAGAAACAAAGTTGGACATTGATGTTACGGCATACATTCCAATAACTTTTGTGGAAAGTGAAACCCAAAGGATTGAGATATATAAAAGGATAGTGGCTGTTAAGGATCTGCATGAATTGAAAAAATTGGAACAAGAAATTAGTGACATGTTTGGTAAACTGCCTTTTGAAGTAGAAAACCTATTAAGAGTTGGATTAATTAAAAACATGGCAAAATACATACAAGTTGAAAGCATTACTCTAAACAAAGGAAAGGTGAATATAAAGTACTTTGAGCAAACAGGAAAAGGCTCTATGACTGTTTTTGTAGAAGAACAAAAGGATAAGGGAAGGAAACTGTTAAAAGAACTGTATTCTGTAATTCATATATTATATGAAAAACAAAAAGCGGCAGAAAAAGGGGAGAACAAGGCTTAGTGGTAAAATTCCAACAAAAAAAGAAGTTTATAACGGGAATTGCGATGTTAGCAGCGGCGGGTATTATTGTGAAAATTCTTGGTGCTTTTTTTCGTATACCACTAGCAAATATTATTGGTGCCTACGGAATGGCTGTATATCAACCAGCTTACAGCATATATTCGGTTTTTGTTACCTTTGCCACCATTGGCCTTCCAGTGGCAATTTCCCAATTAATGATTTCAGAGAAAAAAGTGTTTCCAGCATTATTTAAAATCATGGTAGGGCTAGCTGTTTTTTTGGCGGCGATACTTTTTTTCTTTTCTGAGGAAATCGGCAAAATAATTGGAATTGAAGAATCAAAAATTACATTAATGGCAATAGCACCTGCAATAGTCTTTTTGTCTGTAACTGCAGTAATGAGAGGATATTTCCAAGGGGAAGAGAATATGCTTCCCACTAGTTTATCTCAAATCGGGGAGCAATTAATTAGAGTTGTTTTAGGATTGATTTTGGCAATAGGCTTCATTGGAGGGTGGATTACCTATGATTGCTTTTCCAGTGAAGCAATCGGGGCTTTTGGCGCGACTCTAGGAAGTTCAATTGGAGTGTTGGTGGGATCTCTAATAATGGTATATTTCTACCTGAAGGGCAGCAATAATAATAGTTTAGCAGATATAAAACAAAGTAATAATGATTTAAACAATAATGGGAATGTCAATGATAATATTAATGTGGAAAAAGAAAAATTTACTTCTTTTTCTTTAGATAAAGGGGCTTCCGATAAGTCCCAAATAGGAAGGCTACTAAAAGTTACAATTGGAATTACTTTAGGTGCAGCTATTTTTCAAATATTTGCTTTAGTTGAAGTATTTATTATTGTAAATGGTTTAGTAGATTCGGGAGTTTCCAATGCAGTGGCAATAAGCGAATACGGACAGATTACAGGCCTTGTTTATCCTATTTTAAATTTACCGTATATAATAGTTGCTTCTGTTGCCATAGGACTAGTTCCTAGCCTTACCCGCCTAACAGAAGAAAAAATGGAATTGGGGAAAAGTAATTTGCACAACGGATTAATAAAAGAAAAAGCTAGTGTTGCAATAACATTAAGTGCAGTTGTAGGGTTCCCAGCAGCAATAGGAATAGCAATTTTAGGCATAGATATTTTATACCTTCTTTATCCAAGTCAACAAAATGAAATAACAATACCTAATCTAGTTGTTGTGATTTTTGGAATTAGTGTGCTTGTTCTAGCATTTGTACTTACTTCTATTGGTATACTTCAAGGGTTAGGTAGGATTAAAGAGTCGGTTTACTCAGTAACACTTGGAATAGCCGCAAAGATAATAGTGGCATACTTCTTAACCAGGGAAGAAACTTTTGGAATTATAGCTAGCCCGGTTAGTACTTTGATAGGGTTAACAACTTCATTTATACTCTTGAGCTGGGCTCTGAAAAGAAAAGAAAACTTTGACTTATGGCAGCTATATGTGAAAAGTTCGCATATTGCAATTAAGGGTAGCGTTGTAGTTTTTTTAATTGGCATGTGCAGTAAAGTATTTTTAAACTCGCAGGAAATAAACTCTACTCTTGCAACTTTACTTATCATATTCCTATCTATGTTAGCCTATGGCGTTTGCTTGTTTATTTATAGGAAAGAACTGAAGATGGTAATAAAAAAACAAGACTAGAGAAATTTGAAACAAATCACAGAGAAATCATAAAGATGTGCCGTTAGCCCTATTGAAAAGCACGAGAAGAAATAGTATACTACTAACTGTAAACATATTTAATTGAAATCATAAGGAGAAAAAAATGGAACAAATGAATGTTAATGAACAAGTTAAAAGTGATGCGCCAGCGCGTAAATTTGTTAAAATTGTAGGAATTTTAATGATTATATTTGGTGGAATAGGAGTACTTGTATCGCTTGCAGCAGTAGCAGCAGCATCAGCGGCAGCGTACTTTGTAGGAGCTTCAATTTACATCCCAGTTGTTATTGCAGTAGCAGGAGCTGGATTACAACTAGCAACTGGAATACTTGCAGTGAAAAATAGCAACAAGCCCGAAAAAGCTAAATTATTGTTAATATTAGCAATAGTAATGATAGGTATTAACGTACTTGCACAAATTACTAGCATTACAATGCTTTATGCTGAATTCAACTTATTAAATCTATTGATGGGTTGTGTAATGCCAGTACTATTAATAATTGGTGCAAACAAAAACATGAGAGCTTAAAATTTATAAGTATTTTCAAAAAATTAACAACGATGAGCTAATTTAATAGCTCGTCGTTTTTTTGTGAGAAAAATGAGAGTGAGTAAATACTTTTAGCTTACTATGATAGTATTGTTGTGCAGCCTCTTTGAGCTAGATAGCAGAGTATTCCTATAAATCTAGGTAAAATATTGAAAGGAAAAGTGGGAATCGGATTTCAAATCACTAGTTCCATTATTTTTAGAACTAGTGATGTTGTAAATGAGGAATGTATGGGCGAAGTGTATGGGGTATATAGCCGAAGTGTATTGAAATGTTGACAAGTTCATGATTAAGGGTATAATCGTACTATGAGTGCATTGAGAAATGGGAAAGAAAGAAGTTTTATTCTAGTTTTCATAATTATTTATAATGAAATGCCCAATATTTTGACGATTAAGAGGGAAGCGTGAGAAATAAAAATAAGAAACAAGAAGGATTTACCTTAATGGAGGTAATTGTGGTAATAGCAATACTGGCGATACTTGCGTCTGTTGTTGTTCCTACGGTTTCGGGATATATTGAAAAGGCAAATCAAACCAAAGACCTTACTGTCGCAGCAAGTTTGATGAGAGCGGCAGCAGTTGAGGTTATAATACCCAGCAATAATGTGCCACCAGATACTATTATTTATATGGTTTGGGAAACAGGTAAAGAAGATGCGCAAGGAGGATTTTTTGTAGATACAACTTATAATATGGAAAGTCCTGCAAATAGAGAAAACTTAGATTCTAAACAGTTTGAATATGAACTTGCAGTGTCAATAGGAGAACACCTGTTGGGAGAAGAGAGTTTTTCGGGAGGGTCTTGGAATCCGGGTAGACGATATTTTGAAATTGGGGCAGGTAAGTCTAGTGCATCCGAAGAAATTGACTTCAAATTTTCAATTAATTCTTCTACAGGAGAGTTTCAGTTCCACCCAGACAGGTTTAGCTCTAGACCTCTAAAAGAGGGAGAGGCATATGTATGGATTGATGAAATTGGTATTAACCCAAATTTATAGGAATAGAGAAAGAAACCGTATTTTTAAAGTAAGATAATAAAATCCAAAGTAGCAGTACACAAGACCAGCCTAGCATAAATAGGCCATGCAGGCTGCTGAATTCAAAGAGTATATTAAAAAAAATAAGTGAAAGAGTTTCTGACAAAAAGTTACTAAAAGAGACTAATATTAGAGTAGAAATTGAACCTTAAATATGTAGTAAGAAATTCATATTTAATTGTCAAAATATTATTGACAAATCATTACAAATGTGAGTAAATACAGGGGGGTTATAACAAAAGATTTAGACTATAAATCTAAGAAGGTGTTAGCCGAAAAGCTAGGAAAAGTAGAAACTATAATAGTGAAGAGTGATATTAGGGGGGAGAGTAGTTCATTCGGTAATTTTACTTTATAGTAAAATGAAAGGTTGGTTTGTATGAAAGCAAAAAGAAAAATTCTATTCATCATTACGCTAATTTTATTTGTAACAGGAACACTTTATATTCCGTCGCCATTTGTTACTATTGTTTCAGGACTGGAGGGGGGAGGCACAGAGGGAAATCCTTACCTTATTAAAAGCGCTGCAGATTTGCAGGCAATAGGGACTGGTTCTTATGGCTTGGATGACTATTATAAATTGAATAATGATATTAATATGGCTGGCGTAAGTGTCATTCCTATTGGAAAGACTTCAACCAGCACAAGTAGCGCAAGTGCTTTCACGGGAACTCTTGATGGGGATTTTTATAACATTAGTAATCTAACTATAAACTCCACAGGAAGGTTTACAGGGCTATTTGGAAAAACACAAAATGCTACTATAAAAAACTTGGGGATAGTAAATGCCAATGTTTCTTCTACAGGCAACGATGTGGGGGTGCTGTCGGGAAGTGATGTTTCAGGATCCTCTGTGGAAAAAACATATGTAACAGGAACAATAGAGGGCTATGCTGGAGTTGGAGGTTTTTTTGGTTCCACTAATAGTAATACTAGAATTACAGATTCTTATGTTAAAGTCTCTTTAATTAGGGATGGAAGTCGCGGAGATACTTCTGGTTTTTCTGGGTGGAATGAAGCTGCTAGTGTTTTAATAACAAATTCATACTCTGCTAGTATAGGGGAAGTTAGACCTTTGGCTGGATGGAGCGATGGTTCGAATGTAAGCACATCTAGATTTGTAAGTACTTTTTTTGATATAACTCTTTCTCCCAAAGAGACTTTGGACGCAAAAGGACAAAATAATACTAGCGTTGGCAGGACAAGCGAACAGCTAACCACCCAATCAACCTTTGCAGGCTGGGATTTTGCTAATACTTGGGTTATTGACCCTGACAAAAATGGAGGGTACCCTTATTTGCAAGGATTTGAAGGCTCTGGACGTAACCTTCCTGATCCTCCTGGAAGCATTGTTGTTACACTTACTACAGATGGAGTAGGTTCAGAGGGCGCACTTGTTCCCAAAACAGACGCAAGTGTAACAATTAAAAAGGGTAGTGAAGAAATAAATTTACAACACCAAGGGGGAGGAGTTTATTCAGCCTTTGCTAGCGGAGGAACTTGGAATGTTTTTGTAGGTGATGCTCAGATTGGTACTGCAGAAGTGACGGATGGAAAATCAACTACTTTAACGCAATACATTGAAAAATTCATAGGAACTCTTACTATTACAGGAGATGCGATTTATGGCCAAACTTTAACGGCAAACTTAACTGAGGATAACAACGCGGGAGACCTGTCCTATCAATGGAAAAGAGGGGATTTAAATATAGCTAGTGCTACAGGTACCACTTATACTTTAACTGAAGAGGATATAGGGCGCACAATAAAAGTTGAGTGTACATCTACTAGCCCTGCAGGAAGTATAGAAAGTGATTCAACTTCTCAAGTAACAAAAGCAACCCAAACAGCTCCAGGGTCACCAACAATAGCGATAACCTTTGATGGAAGTAGCTCGAAATACACAGCAACTATTACTCCAAATGCAGCGGATCCATCAGGGAAGACATACCAATACAGATTCGACAGTGGCGTAGATGAGGCTGGTTGGAAGAATGTTACTACCCATGAAATAAGTCTGGACAATACTCCTATAACAGGATATATTAGATTTGCAGAAACTGATACTCATAAAGCTAGTAGCTCTAGTAGTGATACAAAAACAACAGGAACAGAAATTGAAAAAAACAATAATATAATAAACACATTAGAAGGTTCAAAAATAAAAGTAAACAATATCAGTTTTGAATTTGACCAAAATGATTTTAATAATGAGCAAGAGGCAAAAACATACATAGATAATTATTTAAAAAATCATCCTGATTTAAAAAATTTAGGAGTCACATTTAGCACAACTATAAATAGATTTGAGCAAGCAGTTGCAGGCACGGCAGGAAATGTTTTAGGAACAGTAGGTACCGTTGAATTTACGGTTGAAATTAGCAAGGATGGAATATCTAGAACAGCAGATAAAGAAATAGCAAAAATAGAACCGACTACAAACCTAACTGCTAGTGCTGTTCGAGGAGTGGTTAAGGAATCTAATGCTTATATAAACGGAGCAACTGTAAAGTTGATGCAAGGTGACACGATTATTGCGGCTACAACTACTAATTCGCTAGGAACGTATGCTTTTGATAATGTTAAAGCAGGAGCATATAACTTAGTTGTTGAACATAATGGAAAAACAAATACTACTTTATTACAAAAAGGAACTTCAACAGACCAAGTTAATGTTGAAATTACTTCTAAAAATTCAAAAGTAGAAATTGTAGGAACAAAAACTCCTGAAATAATGGTTGGAGGCCTAGACACGGTTGCAAATAGCCAACCAGAATTACAGGTAACAATAGCTTTAACAATAGAGCAGGTTACAGAAAATGATGGAAATGCAAAAGAAATTTCTCTAGTTTCTAATCAAAAGAATAAGGAGTTTTTTGAAATTATTATGACAAAGACAGTAGAGGGAGAAAGCTCAACGAATTTAACAACTTCTCCAAATGTAATTGAGTTAATAATACCATATGACTTTTCTGGTAAAACAAATATACAACTGTTCAGATACCACGACGGAAAGGTAGACATTTTCAAACTGAGCGATTCAGAAGAAGATGGTACATATAAAATTGATACCAAAGAAGGATTAGTCTACATATATACTAATAAATTTTCCACATATGCAATTGGATTTGATGAGATTGAAGTAAGTGGAGATAATTCTATCACAGAAGGTTCTGGAACAAATACGATACTTCCTACAACAACTACAGTAGGACATACCGCAAATGGAATAACATCAGCCCCAGAGACAGGTGATTCTATGCCAATTTCGCTTTTATGCCTATTAATGTTATTGTCGGTTATAGGGATAAGTGGTGCTTTCTATTATAGAAAGCAAATAGATTCTTGATGATAAAGTAGTATATTTAATTATTAAGGAATATAATAAATAGTGATGGTTATTTGAGTAGTGCTAACTCGAATTTCCATTGCTATTTTTTTGAATTACTTGAATAGGCAAGGAAAATATGATATAATTTTCATTCGAGAGTGTGAGGTTTACATATGGAATTTGAACTAAAATATGGAATAGATAGCATTGAGACTTTTAAATCTTTATGGGATGATGTTGACTTGAAGGCAGTAGAGGTAGAAGACACAAGAAAAGAACTTTCAATGATTACCTATTATCTAGATACGGAAGACTATAGATTGATGGACAAGAAAATTGCCATTAGAATTAGGGATGATGGTACGAAAATCATAGCTACTTTGAAAACTTTGGTAAAAGCAGAAGGGCATATTCATAAAAGAGAAGAAATCGAAAAAACTCTTCTTGAATTTCCAAAGAAATTTGATGTGGACTTATTTGACTATGAAAAGTTGGATTTGAATCTTGAAGAAATAGTTGGAAATAGAAGCTTAGGCGTAATTTTAGAAACAGAGATTAGAAGAAGCCTGTTTCTAGTTAAATTTAGAGCTTGTATAGTAGAAGTTGCCTTAGATCAAGGAGTTGTTAGAGCAAACGAAAAAGAAAGTGCCATCAATGAGATGGAATTAGAATTAGTTAGTGGCCCAGAAAATGATTTGCTTAGTTTAGGTGAAAGCATTGTGGGTAAATATAAATTGAAACCAGAGCCGAAGAGTAAGTTTGAAAGAGGTCTTCAGCTATTGGGAAAATGTTAAAGGAGAAAATATAAATGAAAACAAACTTAATTTCAACAGAAAACAACAAAGCAAAATTCACTATGGAGTTTTCACCAGAAGAACTAGAGCAAGGAAAAGTAAAAGCTTATCAAGCAACTAAAGATCAGTTTTCCATTGATGGGTTTAGAAAAGGCAAAGCTCCAAGAAGCATAATTGAAAAACATTATGGAAGTGGGATTTTTATTGAAGAAGCAATCAATACTTTATTTAATGATGAATACCCTAAAGCTGTAGTTGAGTTAGGTTTAGATGTTATTGATAGACCTGCTGTAGAGTTTGGTAAATTCGAAGAAGGAAAAAGCTTTGAAGCAACAGTTACAGTTCCTGTATATCCTGTAATTGAAGTAAAAGATTACAAAGGTGTAGAAGTAGAAAAAATTGATGCAGAACTTAAAGACGAAGAGCTAGAAGAAGAAATAATGAAAACCCTTAAGCAACATGCTAGAATGGTAGAAGTTTCTAGACCAGCGAAAGATGGAGATACAGTTGTAATTGACTATAAAGGATTTGTTGGAGAGGATCAGTTCCAAGGCGGTACTGCAGAAAAGCATCCTTTGAAGTTGGGGTCAAATAGCTTTATTCCAGGCTTTGAAGAGCAGTTAGTAGGAGTATCGGTTGGAGATGAGAAAGATGTTGCGGTAACTTTCCCAACAGAGTATCACTCAGAAGATCTTGCAGGAAAAGAAGCAATATTTAAGTGTACAGTACATGAAATAAAAGAGGAGCAAATTCCTGAACTAAATGATGAGTTTGCTAAGGATGCTAGTGAATTTGAGACACTTGATGAGTATAAAGCTGATATGAAAGCAAAACTTCAAGAAAGCAAAACTGTTCAAGTTGACAGAAAAATGAAAGATACAATGCTTGAAAAAGTATATAATGCAAACGAGATTGATGTTCCGGCAGTAATGATTGAAGATGAGCAAAACTCAATGATTCAAGAGTTTGAGCAACAGTTAAGATCTCAAGGAATGGAATTAGAACAATATTTAGGATTTATGGGGCAAGAAATTGCAGATTTTAGAAAGCAAATCGAAGATGATGCAAAGAGACGTGTAAAGACTAGAATGATTATTGTAGCTATTGCTGATGCTGAAGGAATTGAAGTTACTCCAGAAGAAGCAGAAACTGAAATAACTAATATGGCGAAGGCTTATGGACTAGAAGCTGAAAAAATCAAAGAAATGATAGGAGCAGAAAACCTAAAGTTCATAGAAAAAGATATCAAAATGAAAAAAGCTATTGATCTTATGTTTGATGCAGCGGTAATCAAGTAAGAAAAGAGGAAAATAAATGAATCTAATCCCATATGTGGTTGAAGAAACGGGGAAGGGAGAAAGGTCTTATGACATTTTCTCTCGTCTTCTAAAAGATAGAATAATATTTATCGGTGGAGAAATAGATGAAAACACTGCAAATGTAGTAGTTGCACAATTGCTATTTCTAGAAGCGGAGGATCCAGAAAAGGATGTTTGTATTTATATAAATAGCCCTGGTGGATCGGTTACTGCTGGAATGGCAATTTACGATACTATGCAATATATTAAACCAGAAGTATCTACTATATGCGTAGGTTTAGCGGCGAGTATGGGAGCATTTTTGTTGTCTTCAGGGACTTCAGGAAAAAGATTCGCATTGCCAAATGCAGAAATAATGATACATCAACCTTTAGGCGGAGCTAGAGGACAAGCTGAAGATATTAAAATCCATGCTGAATGGATAATTAAAACTAGAGAAAAGCTAAACAATATCCTAAGCAAAAACACTGGGAAACCTATTAAAACAATAGAAAAAGATACAGATAGAGATAATTTCATGTCTGCTGATCAAGCTGAAAAGTATGGTATTGTTGATAGGGTTATTAAGGAGAGAATATAATGTCAGACAATATTGATAATAAAGAAATTACCTGCTCTTTTTGTGGCAAAACCCAAAGCCAAACAAAAAGGCTTGTAGCAGGTCCTGATGTATATATTTGCGACGAGTGTGTATTTCTTTGTCAGGATATAATAGATAGTGAGTTAGAATTAATAGACGAAAATGATGATAACTTTGACTCAGATAAAGAACCTGTATTACTTAAACCAGAAGAAATTAAGGAACTTTTAGATCAATATGTTATCGGTCAAGTTGATGCCAAGAAGACACTTTCAGTAGCTGTCTATAATCACTATAAAAGAGTAATGGCTATGGGCATGGGGCTTTCCAATGATGTTGAGATTCAAAAAACAAATGTAGTAATGATAGGGGGTACTGGTTCAGGTAAAACTCTACTAGCTCAAACACTTGCAAGAATTCTAGATGTTCCTTTTGCTATTGCAGATGCTACAGCATTAACTGAAGCGGGATATGTTGGTGAAGATGTAGAGAATATTCTCCTTAAACTATTACAAGCCGCAGACTTTGATGTTGAAAAGGCACAAAAAGGAATTATCTATGTTGATGAAATCGATAAGATTGCAAGAAGATCAGATAACCCTTCAATTACTAGAGACGTTAGCGGAGAAGGTGTACAGCAAGCTTTACTTAAAATACTTGAAGGAACTGTTGCAAATGTACCTCCTCAAGGTGGTCGTAAGCACCCTCATCAAGAGTTTATTCCATTTGATACAACGGATGTTATGTTTATCTGTGGAGGAGCTTTCGACGGCTTAGAAAAGATTATTAAGAAAAGAATGGGTGAAAAAGTAATAGGGTTTAACTCTGTGGTTTTAGAAAATCAATCAAAAACTAAAGAAGAGCATTTCTTGAAAAACATTGAGCCAGAAGATTTACTAAAATTTGGACTAATTCCAGAGTTTATTGGGAGGCTACCTGCAATCGTTACTCTTGAAGAGCTTACAGAAGAAATGCTTGTAGATATTATTACAAAACCAAAGAACGCTTTAATAAAGCAATATGAACAACTATTATTAATGGACGGAGTTGAACTAGTTATTGAAGAAGAAGCAATTAAGGCTATAGCACATAAGGCTACTTCTAAAAAAACAGGTGCTAGGGGACTTCGAGGAATATTTGAAGAATTAATGAAAGACATAATGTATGAAATTCCTTCAAAAACAGAAATTGTAAAATGTACAATTTCCAAAGAAACCGTTGAAGGCAGCAGGTTGCCTGAGTATGTGATTGAAGCAAATCAAATTGAAGACATAAAAGAAAAAGAAGAGAAAACAGCATAAAATAAGGCGACATTAGTCGCCTTATTTAAAATAATGACAATGGAGGACCCTATGGAAAAAGAAGAAAAAAATATTAATAAATTTGTTGCAGATTCAATAGAAAGAGAAGTGTTGGAAGAAGAGCAGATATATGAATATTCTGAGTTAGTTGATGAAGAAAGAACTGTGCCGCTTATACCGTTAAGAGGTCAGTTGTTATTCCCAAAAACAATTCTTCATTTTGATGTAGCTAGACCAAAGTCAATAAAAGCAATTGAATATGCTATGAGCACTGATAAGAAAGTTTTTATCACAGCTCAAAAAGATGAAAGTATAGAATTACCTACAAAAGAAGATTTTTATTATATAGGTACCGTTGCTAATGTTAAACAGATTTTGAAACTACCTAACGGGGGACTAAGAGTATTAGTTGAAGGTGTATATAGAGGAGAAATAACTGAAGTAACTTCGGTTTCCCCTTTCTTTAAATGCCAATATGAAAAAATATATATTGAAGAGATAATCGATGGGAATGTAACAGAAGAAGCTGAGCGAAGAGCATTAATGGAACGGTTGGAAGGCTATCTAAAAATAGACACAATTACAGCTAAACAAGTTTCTAAGGAAATTGAAGGAATAGATGAGTTTGGTCATTTAGTAGATACAATACTAACCCATTTGCCAATTAGTGTTGAAGAAAAACAAAAATGCCTTGAAACCTTTGATGTTAAAAAAAGAAGTGAGAGCCTAATTCGAATTATTACAGATGAAATAAACATTATGAACTTAAAGAACAAGGTTCTAGATGAAACACAAAGGAGAATGCATAAGGCTCAAAAGGAACATTATTTAAAAGAGCAAATGAGAACGCTCCAACTTGAGCTTGGCGATGACGAAGAACCAGAAGATGAGGTTGAAAACTGGCTACAGAAACTGAAGAAACTAAAGCTTTCGACTAAAATTAATGATAAAATAGAAAAGGAAATAAAAAGATTTTCTTTTATGAGTCAAGCTTCAGCAGAAGCATCGGTAATTAGAACATATATTGAGACAATCTTTGAATTGCCATGGAAAAAAGAAAAGAAAAATAAAATTTCAATAAGTGAAGCTGAAAAAATCCTGAATGAAGATCATTATGGTCTAGAGAAAGTTAAGGAGAGAGTCTTAGAATATCTTTCGGTAGTAGAACTGTCAAAAGAGTTAAAAGGTCCAATACTTTGTTTAGTGGGGCCTCCTGGAACAGGGAAGACTTCAATTGCAAAATCTATCGCAAGAGCTACATCTAGAGATTTCACAAGAATGTCACTAGGTGGGGTTAGAGATGAGGCCGAGATTAGAGGTCATAGAAGAACTTACGTAGGCTCAATGCCAGGGCGCGTTATCAACGCTATGAAGGAATGTGAAAGCAAGAATCCACTTTTCTTATTTGACGAAATTGATAAACTTTCATCCGATAGCAAAGGGGATCCTTCATCAGCGTTGCTTGAAGTATTAGATCCAGAGCAGAATAAAGATTACATGGATCATTACTTAGAAGTTCCGTTTGACTTGTCTAAGGTAATGTTTATTGTGACAGCAAATACAACAGCAACTATACCAAGGCCTTTGTTAGACAGAATGGAAGTAATAGAGGTTACTGGATATACTGAAATTGAAAAAATGAATATAGCAAAAGATTATTTGATTCCAAAGAAAGTTAAAGAACATGGACTAAAAGAAGAAAATGTAAAAATTTCCGAAGGGGCACTTAAAGATATAATTAATTATTATACCAGAGAGTCAGGAGTTAGAAATCTTGAAAGAGAAATTGCAAACCTTTGTAGAAAGGTAGCTAAAAAAACTTTAGTGGATAAGAAAGAAAAGTTTTCAGTGAACTCTAAAAACCTTGAAACATATCTAGGAAAGAAAAAGTTTAAATATGATATTATTGAAGGGAAGAAGGAAGTAGGAGTCACTACGGGGCTAGCATGGACATCTGTTGGAGGAGATACTCTATTTATTGAAAGTGCACTGGTTCCAGGAAAAGGAGCATTAATGTTGACTGGGCAGATGGGCGATGTTATGCAAGAATCTGCCAAAATTGCATTTAGTGTGATAAATTCAAAAGCTGACAAACTGAATGTGGATACAGCAAAGAATGAAAAGAAAGACATTCATATACATATTCCAGAAGGGGCAATTCCTAAGGATGGACCTTCTGCAGGCGTGACAATGTGCTTGTCTATGTTATCAACAATAACAGAAAAAGAAGCTAGGCAAGATATTGCAATGACGGGAGAAATCAATCTAAGGGGGCATGTTCTACCAGTTGGAGGAATTAGAGAAAAAGTATTAGCGGCACATAGAGCCGGGATACGAAAGGTTCTTTTACCTTATAAGAATGAAAAGGACGTTGATGAGGTACCAATGCCTGTAAGGAAAGAAATGGAATTTGTATTTTTGAATACAATAGAAGATGCGATTAAAGAAGTAATAGAAGGATAAGAACAGAGTGAAAGTAAAACAAGCAGATATTGTTGCGGTAGCGGCAAAGCCATTTCAATATCCAGATGATGAATTAAAAGAGATTGCTTTTGTAGGAAGATCTAATGTAGGGAAATCTTCTTTGCTTAATTTACTTACAAATAGAAGAAAATTAGCCAAAGTTAGTGGCAGTCCTGGAAAAACAAGAACTATTAACTTCTATGAAATTAATGGCGAATTTAGAATAGTAGACCTTCCTGGGTATGGGTATGCAAGAGTTTCTAAAGAATTAAGTAGTACTTGGGGCAAAATGATTGAAACGTATCTAAAAAAAAGAGAAAATTTAGTTAAGGTTGTGCAGTTAGTTGACATTAGGCATAAACCTTCGGTACAAGATGTCCAAATGTATGACTATTTAAGATATTATGGATTGGACGGTTTAGTGGTAGCCACTAAAGCAGATAAGGTACCCAAAAACCAAATGCAAAAGTATTTAAATGTAATAAGAAAAAGTTTAAACCTAGAAAAAGATGATGTTGTGATTCCAGTTTCAACATTAAACCGGTCGGGTTATGAAGAACTACTAGAAGAGATGGAAAGAGTACTAGAAGAAACGGATTCATTATAATTACCAACTATTATAGGAGGATGTATGTTTCATATTTTAGGATTTCAAGTCATTTTTAAAAGAATAAAGGCTATAAGATTTATGATGGTTGACAAAAATGTTCCTATCCGAAAAAAACTAATAGTTGTTTTTGGATTAGTATATTTATTTAGCCCAATAGATCTTATTCCTGTATTAATTTTCCCAATTGCCCTTTTAGATGATATTATTCTATGGACATGTATTTTATTGTATTTAAAAGACACATTAGATACATATTGGATGGGAGATAAAGAAGAAGATTTTTCTCAAAAATTCAGAAAAGAAAAAATTGTTGAAGATGTAGAGTTTACAGTAGAAGATGAAAAGAGAAAGGACTAATTTTAATGAATACTAGAGAAACGGTGGGAAAAATTTTAATTACCCAAGAAGAAATATTTCAAAGAGCAAAAGAAATTGGGGCAGAGATTTCAGAAAAATATAAAGGTGAAGAAATAGTTTTTGTGGGAATCTTAAAAGGATCAGTTTTTTGGATGAGTGATTTAGTTAAAAACACTGATGCAGATATCACTTTAGACTTTATGGCAGTAAGTAGTTACGGAAAAGAAAAGAAGACTACAGGTATTGTGAAAATATTAAAAGACATTGATGCTGATGTTGAAGGTAAGAACGTTATCATAGTTGAAGATATTGTGGATTCTGGAATTACCCTAACTTACTTAACAAGTTACTTTAGAAACAAATTGGCAAAAAAAGTAGAAATCTGTACGCTTTTAGATAAACCGTCGGGAAGAAGAGCAGAAATAGAGGCTGATTACGTTGGATTTACAGTGGAAGATTTATTTATAGTCGGCTATGGACTTGATTTTAATCAAAAATATAGAGAATTGCCATATATTAGCTACTTGGAGTCATAGTTCCAGGAGTTACAAATGGAAACAATAGGAAATATAAAATTATGAGAATTTAATTTTATAGTATAGTTAAGGTGGATGTGTTATGAGAAAACTATTATCGTTAATATTTGTTACAATCATGTTATGTGGTCTATCAGCCTGTACACCTGAGCCTAATATATTTTCAGGAGGGCAGATGTCTGTTGAAGTTCCTGAAACTTGGGCGGCAGGATATAATGAAGCAGCGAATGAGCTTCGCTTAGAAGATACAGGTGAGGAAGGTACTGACGCTACTGTTAAATTTCAGCTGATTGGAGAAAATGTCACGGAAGAAACGGCACCGGCTCTATTTGAAGGCACAATTGAAAAGTTTTCTTATGAAGAAATAGGGAATAAAACTGTTGGCGGACTTGATCTTAGAGGGGTTTCTTTTGTTTATAATGGGGATAATTATATTTTGTATGGTGGAGGCGCTTTCGATGGAAAGCAGTTGATGGTAACAATTCTTAACTCTACAGAAAATACAGATTATGATTTCGTGTTAGATAAATTTGTGTTAAAGTAAGTTTAATTGTGATTTTATCCAAAGTTTGAATAAATTTTTATAGGATAATCAAAAAAAATCGTAATAAAAGTCTAAATTTAATTGACTTGATTTATTCAAAATGATACAATATTTTTATTGAGTTACTAAAGTTTTACGCTAAAGGAGATAGAAATGAAAAATAAGTCATCATCAGTTCTAGTCTTAAGCCTCCTCAACGTTATCCTAGTCAAAGATAATGTTTAATTTGCGTTGCTTAAGTTTCTAGTATCAGTGGGACTGAATTCTAAACCTTTCGACAACGTGTCGGAAGGTTTTTTTAGAATTTGTTGAAAAATGTAAGACGTTTGTGGAGGTAAGTATGGAAGGGAAAATAAGAGAATTTACAGGAGCTCAAATAGTTATTGAAGAAATAATTAGGCAAGGAACTACAACGGTCTTTGGTTATCCTGGAGGGGCTGTAATTCCTTTATATGATGCTATTTATGAGTATTACGGTAAGATTCAACACATATTAACTGCGCATGAGCAAGGAGCCTCACATGCTGCAGACGGATATGCAAGAACAAAGGGCGAAGTAGGCGTAGTCATTGCGACAAGCGGACCAGGAGCAACAAATCTGGTAACTGGAATTGCAAACGCTTACTTGGATAGTGTTCCTTTAGTTGCAATTACAGGGAATGTTCCTGTTCCTTTATTGGGAAAAGATAGCTTTCAAGAAGTTGACATTGTAGGAATTACGCAACCCGTAGTTAAGCATAACTTTGTAATTAGAGATATTGCAGAATTGCCAAGAACATTAAGGAAAGCTTTTCATATTGCAAGAACAGGAAGAAAAGGGCCTGTCCTTGTTGATATACCGAAAAATATACAGGTTGACAAGTACGAATATGACCCTAATGCTGAAATTGATTTATTCGAAAGAGAAAAACCACTGCCTAAATTTAAAAAAGAAGATATGGAAAAGGCAATTGAAGTTATAAACAACAGCGAAAGACCATTTATCTATGCTGGTGGAGGGATACTTGCTGCAGGTGCAGAAGAAGATTTATTGGCACTATCAAAAAAGATTGATGGAGCACTTGGGTTTAGTATGATGGGGATTACTGCAGTAGAGTATGATTATCCTTTGAATTTAGGAATGTGTGGCATGCATGGGAAATACGCATCAAATATGGCTCAAGAAGAATGTGATGTAATGATTGCTATAGGAGTAAGGTTTTCAGATAGAGCTACTGGAGATGTAAGCCATTATGTAAAAAACAAACATATAATACACTTGGATATTGATATGGCAGAAATGGGAAAAAACATTGAAGCGCAAACAAATATATTAGGGGATATTAAAGAAAGTATCAAAGTTTTGATTGAAGGCGTTGAAGAAAAACAAAGGAAAGAATGGAAAACTCAAGTAAATAACTATAAAGAAAAAGCAATAAAGCACACAAGAGGTGAATTTATTCCTAGAGAAATAATTAAAACTGTTTCAAAGCATATGGAGCCAGATACAGTGATAGCAACTGATGTTGGACAACATCAAATGTGGACAGTACAGCACTATGAATTTAAGAAGCCAAGAACATTATTAACATCTGGTGGCTTAGGAACGATGGGATTTGGAATGGGAGCAGCTATTGGTGGTTGCATGGCTAGTGGCAAAAAAACAGTGTTGTTTACTGGAGATGGAAGTTTTGGAATGAACTTAAACGAATTAGCTACAGCAGTTACAGAAAAACTCCCTTTAGTTATTATATTACTAAACAATAAGGTGCTTGGGATGGTTCGACAGTGGCAAGATATTTTCCAAGGAGGAAGATTCTCAGCTACAACAACTAATCGTAAGACGAACTTTATCGCAGTAGCCGAAGCGTTTGGTGCGAAAGGGTATAAAGTAGAAAGTATTGAAGATCTAGAAGAATTATTACAAAATTTAGAAGTTGATGGACCAGTATTGATAGAATGCCCTATAGATAAAGGCGAGAAAGTATATCCAATGATACCGCCAGGAGGAGCAGTAAAAGATATAATTTTAGAGTAATTGAAGTTACAATAGTTTGAGGGAGAAAATTATGGTAAAGATAAAACTAGAATTAATAGTAGAAAACCAATATGGAGTTTTGAATAGAATAACAGGACTTTATGCTAGAAGAGGCTTTAACATTGATAGCTTACATGTAGAGCCAACGGAGAAACCTGAAATTTCAAAGATGATTATTGAGTCTGAAACTAATGAAAAAGATAAAGACAAACTAATAAACCAATTAGAAAAGCTTTTTGATGTTATAAGTGTAAAGAGAATTTAATGTCAAAATGCATATAAATTTATTAAACCAATAGTTAGAATAAAAGGGAAAGAGGAGAAGAAAATGAGCAAAATGTTTTATGACAAAGATTGTAATCTGGATTTACTAAAAGGAAAAACTGTGGCAATTGTTGGCTATGGATCACAAGGTCATGCGCATGCACAGAATTTAAGGGACAGTGGAGTATCAGTTGTTATCGGATTATATGAAGGGTCAAAAAGTGCTGAAGTAGCTAAAGCGGATGGTTTTGAAGTATTAACAGCAGCAGAAGCTACAAAAAAAGCTGATCTTGTAATGATGCTAGTAAATGATGAAAAGATGAAAAAAATCTATGAAGAAGGTGTTAGAGATAATTTGAAAGCAGATGCAACATTAGCTTTTGCACACGGATTTAATATTCTATATAATCAAATTGTTCCACCTACAAGTTGCGATGTGATTATGATAGCACCTAAGGGGCCTGGACATACTGTACGAAGTCAATACCAAGAAGGTAGAGGAGTTCCTTGCCTAATTGCTATATATCAAGATGCAACAGGGAATGCAAAAGAAACAGCGCTTGCATACGCTTCAGGAGTAGGTGGAGGAAGAGGAGGAATCTTAGAAACAACTTTCAAAGAAGAAACAGAAACTGACTTATTCGGTGAGCAAGCTGTACTTTGTGGAGGAGTAACGGCTTTAATGAAGGCAGGATTCGAAACATTAGTTGAAGCTGGTTACCAACCTGAAAGTGCATACTTTGAGTGCGTTCATGAAATGAAGCTAATTATTGACATGGTAGTTGCTGGAGGACTTGCTAATATGAGAAATTCTATTAGTGATACTGCAGAGTACGGTGATTATGTTGCTGGAGATAGAGTAATTACTAAAGAAAGTAAGCAAGCTATGAGAGACATTTTAACAGAAATTCAAGATGGAACATTTGCAAAAGCTTGGATTGAAGAAAATGAAAAAGGAAGACCAATGTTTGCTCCTAAGAGAGAAATTGAGCAGAACCTACAAGTAGAAAAAGTGGGTAAAGTGTTAAGAGAAAAAATGAGTTGGAGCAAATAGTTTACTCAAGATAAAAACACATAAAAGTGATCCACAAATAATCTAAGTGCAGTAAAAACTGCCTTAGATTATTTGCAGGATATTAAGAAGTAAAGAAGTAGAGTAACGCAAAGATAAAAAGTAAATAATAAGCTAATTGAAAAGATAAGCATATATTTTAGACATTTCTAAATAGGAACAACTAGTAATAATAGTATTAGGTATTGGCAAAGAGTAATTATTGAGCAGAATTGAAAAGAATAAACCTTAAGAATAATGTCAAAGGACGATAAAGTATTATAGAGAAAGTAGTTAAGTCTGCTAAAGAAAATAGAATATTAAATATTGTAAAAATATTATTAGATAAAGTGTTTTATAGTAAAGTAGATTCATCATAGTATGATTAAATAAACAAGGAGGATGTTTGATGAATAGTAGAAAAATGGTAGAGGGCATTGAAAATGCGCCCAAAAGAGGATTACTTAAATCAATGGGATACAATGATGAAGCCTTAAGAAGACCATTGATAGGTATAGTTAACTCTTTTAACGAAGTTGTACCTGGACATATCCACCTACAAACAGTAGCGAGAGCTGTAAAAGATGGAGTACTAATGAGTGGTGGAACTCCAATGGAGTTTAATACAATAGGAATTTGTGATGGATTAGCAATGGGTCATGAAGGTATGCGATATTCTCTTTCTTCTAGAGAATTAATTGCAGACACAGTAGAGAGCATGGTAAAAGCACATTGTTTTGATGCTTTGGTTTTTATTCCAAACTGTGATAAGGTCGTTCCAGGAATGTTAATGGCTGCAGCAAGGCTAAACTTGCCAAGTATTTTTGTATCGGGTGGGCCTATGTTATCATTAGATGGGAAAGATTTAAATAGTATATTTGAAGCTGTAGGAAGTTTAAAAGCAGGAAAAATTACAGAGGAAGAGTTAATTGAAGTAGAAGAAAGCGCCTGTCCAGGATGCGGGTCTTGCTCAGGAATGTTTACTGCAAACTCTATGAATTGTTTAAGTGAAGCAATAGGTATGGCTCTTAGAGGAAACGGAACTGTACCTGCAGTATTCGCAGAAAGACTTAGACTTGCAAAAACAGCAGGAATGAAAGTGATGGAACTTTTAGAAAAAGATATAAGGCCAAAGGATATATTGACGGAAAAAGCTTTTGAGAATGCACTAACAGTTGATATGGCTCTAGGCTGTTCAACTAATTCTATTCTTCATTTACCAGCAATTGCCAATGAAGTTGGAGTTAAGATTCCGCTTCAAAGTGTAAATGACATAAGTGAAAAAACTCCTAACCTTTGTAGGCTGGCACCAGCAGGGCCTTACCATATAGAAGAGTTAAATAAGGTTGGTGGCATTTATGCAGTTATGAAAAAAATTGAACATTTACTTCATAAGGATTTAATTACAGTAACAGGGAAAACTGTAGAAGAAAATCTTGAAAATGTAGTTTGTGTAGAAAGTGAAATAATTAAAGAATATACTAAGACAGGCGGACTAGCAGTACTTTTTGGTAACATTGCAAAAGATGGAGCAGTTGTAAAAAGAAGTGCAGTTAGACCAGAAATGTTAGATTTTACTGGCACAGCAAAGGTTTATGAAAGTGAAGAAGATGCCATAAAAGGCATATTTGGAGGGGAAATTAAGCCAGGAAATGTAGTTGTAATAAGATATGAAGGTCCAGCAGGAGGTCCTGGTATGAGAGAAATGCTTTCTCCAACCTCTGCAATTGCAGGAATGGGATTAGATAGTCAAGTTGCATTGATAACTGACGGAAGGTTCTCTGGAGCAACTAGAGGAGCTGCAATAGGGCATATTTCTCCTGAAGCTGCAGCTGGTGGATTAATTGCTTATGTAAAAGATGGAGATAAAATCCACATAGATATAAACAATTATTCTATACAATTACTAGTAGATGAGAAAGAGCTTGAAGAAAGAAAAGCAAATACTGTGATTAAAAAGAATGAGAACTTAACAGGTTACCTAAAAAGATATGCAAGATGCGTAACATCAGCAGACAGAGGAGCAGTAGTTGAGTAATCTAAAATCATTATGTGGCATTTTTACACGGTAAGAGCCTTGAGGGGAAAGCCGTAAAAAAGCCTTGTATTAGATGAGTCTAATACAAGGAATATGAAACAACAAATTAAAGCTATACTTAGGAGGAAAATTTATGGGAATGACCATGACACAAAAAATATTAGCAGAGGCTGCAGGCTTAGATCAAGTTAAAGCTGGTGAGCTAGTAATGGCAAACTTATCGATGGTGTTGGCAAATGATATAACTGCACCGGTTGCTATTAGGGAGTTTAAAAAAGCAGGATTAACTAAAGTCTTTGATAAAGAAAAGATTTCTTTAGTAATGGATCACTTTACACCCAACAAAGATATACTAGCTGCAGAGCAGTGTAAAGTATGTAGAGAATTTGCAAAAGAACAAGGTATTGTTAACTTTTTTGATGTAGGAGACATGGGTATAGAGCATGCTTTGCTACCTGAAAAAGGTCTTGTAAAAGCAGGAGATGTAATAATTGGAGCGGACTCACATACTTGTACTTATGGGGCGTTAGGTGCATTTTCTACTGGTGTTGGTTCAACCGATATGGCCGCTGGAATGGCAAGCGGAAAAGCTTGGTTTAAAATTCCAGAAGCTATTAAAGTGGAAATAGTAGGGAATTATTCAAACAAATTTGTTACTGGTAAAGATGTAATACTTCATCTAATAGGAACTATTGGAGTTGATGGTGCCCTATATCAATCTTTAGAATTTACAGGGGAAGGCTTAGAAAACTTATCTATGGATGATAGATTTTGTATTGCAAACATGGCTATTGAAGCTGGTGCAAAAAATGGAATCTTCCCAGTCGATGATAAAACTAGAGAATATATGGATGAAAAAGGACTTACGTATAAAGAGTTTGCAGCTGATCAAGATGCAGAGTATACTAGAACAATAGTAATAGATCTAGCAACACTAGAGCCTACAGTTTCTTTTCCACATTTGCCAGAAAACACGAGAACTCCAGAGCAATTTGGGGATATTAAAATAGATCAGGTTGTCATTGGATCTTGTACAAATGGTAGACTATCTGATATGAAAGAAGCATATGAAGTGCTTAATGGTCAGAAAGTTCATAAAGATGTTAGATGTATTATAATTCCAGCGACTCAAAAAATCTATCTTGAGGCTATGGAATTAGGATATTTTAAAGCATTTATTGAGGCTGGAGCTATTATTTCAACACCAACTTGTGGACCTTGTTTAGGTGGTCATACTGGAATATTAGCCGAAGGTGAAAGATGTGTAGCTACTACAAATAGAAACTTTGTTGGAAGAATGGGACATGTTAAATCAGAAGTCTATCTTTCAAGCTCATATGTAGCTGCAAAGAGTGCTATAACAGGAAAATTAACTGACCCAAGAGTGTAAGGAGAGTGAAAAATGGAAAGAAAAGCCATAAAATTTGGAGATAATATAGATACAGATGTAATAATACCTGCTAGGTATTTAAATATAGCGGATTTAGATGAACTAAAAAAGTACTGTATGATTGATATTGATGAAAGCTTTGTTGGAAGAGTTAAGGGTGGAGATGTAATGGTTGGAGGAAAAAACTTTGGCTGTGGTTCTTCGAGAGAGCATGCCCCTGCTACTATTAAAGCAAATGGAATTTCATTGGTTGTAGCAAAAACTTTTGCTAGAATATTCTATAGAAACTCAATTAATATTGGACTTGCAATAGTTGAATGCCCTGAATTTGTTGAGGCGGTAGAGGAAGGTGATATTGTTGATTTTGACTTAACTGCTGGAGTTTTAAAAATAGTGAATAAAAATTTAGAATATAAAATTGCACCATTCCCAGCAGCAATTCAAAGTATAGTTGACAGTGGAGGGTTATTACCTGCGATTAAGGGAGGAGCTATATAATGTACAAAATAGCAATATTAAAAGGTGATGGAATAGGCCCTGAGGTTGCCACAGAAGCTGTAAAAGTTTTAAAGGTAGTAGGGAAGAAACATAATATTGAATTTGAATTTACAGAAGCACTGATTGGCGGGTCTGCATATGATGAAACAGGAGATCCACTTCCCCAAGTTACTATTGATACTTGCAAGGCAAGTGATGCTGTAATCCTAGGAGCTGTAGGCGGACCTAAGTGGGATGGGCTTCCAGGAGATGTAAGGCCAGAAAAAGGGTTACTTAGAATAAGAAAAGAATTAAATTTATTTGCAAACATTAGGCCAGCAGTATTATTTCAACCACTAAAAGACGCCTGCCCACTCAGAGGAGATGTTGCAGAGGCTGGAATTGATATAACAGTAGTTAGAGAGCTTACAGGCGGCATTTACTTTGGAGAAAGAGGAAGAAGAGAAAAAAATGGTGAAGTAGAAGCCTATGATACTGATGCATATTCTGTTTCTGAAGTAGAAAGAATAGCTAAGATTGCTTATGATTTTGCAATGAAGAGAAAGAAAAATCTAATTAGTATTGATAAAGCTAATGTTTTAGAAAATTCTAGACTTTGGAGAGAAGTGGTAGAAAAGATGTCTGCCGATTATCCGGAAGTTACTCAAACAAATATGCTTGTGGATAATGCAGCAATGCAATTAGTTAAAAATCCAGCGCAATTTGATGTTGTATTAGCAAATAATATGTTTGGAGATATTCTATCTGATGAAGCTGCACAAATTACAGGTTCAATTGGTATATTACCATCATCATCAATGGGCGAAGGCACTTTTGGACTCTATGAACCTATTCATGGTTCTGCCCCTGATATTGCTGGAAAAAATATTGCAAATCCAATTGCTAGTATACTATCTGTTGCAATGTTACTAAGAGACTCTTTAGGAGAGGTGGCAGCTGCAGAAAATATTGAAAATGCAGTAGATAAGGTTCTTGAAGATGGGTATAGAACTTTTGACTTAGACAAAGACAAAGCAATAACTTGCTCAGAAATGGGAGATATAATTTGTAAGTATGTTTAATTAGTTGAATATAAACAATTGATATGATAAATAGAGGGAATCTAGGGATTTCCTCTATATTTGTAGGTGAAAAATGAATAATACTGAATTAGCAAGAAAAAGATTTTCCGAAGATAAGTTTGCAACGGACAGGACAAAAATAATAATTGATGAAGCAGACATAGATTATGCAAAATGTAGCCTTAATATTGAAGATTGTCATTTAAATGCAAATAATACATTGATGGGAGGAGCCATATTTACTCTAGCAGATTTTGCCTTTGCTATAGCATCAAATATGGGAGGAGTAGATACTGTCTCGCTAAATAGTCATATTGATTATATTAACCCACCAAAAGGCAAAAAAGTAACTGCAGAGACCCGTTGCATAAAAAGTGGAAAGAAAACCTGTTTGTTTGAAATAGTAGTTATGGATGAAAAGGAAACTGTTATAGCTAAAGTTACCACAACAGGGTATCGGATTTTCTAGAAAATCACAAAAATAAAAACCAACATTAGGTTTATTTCGCTAAGACTTTATAGAAGCGTTGGCTCTTTTTGATTTTCGTACTGTAGGGATAAAGGGCGTGTTAGAATGCAATAGATGAAGAAGATAGGGAACCAATTATCTATTATTACAATTAACAATAGTAAAGGCCTCCTTGTTTTAGAATGTATTCTAAATCAAAATATAGTTTTTGACTATCTCTTTATAAGTTCTCATAAGCCGGTATAGCCTGTATTTACAGGCTTTCCGGCATTTTTCAAATCGGAAGAAGCTCTTATATATTCTCATTTCCCCTCATGTTTTCGCGTCCAAAAGTAGTAAATCAAGTAGTAAAACCTCTATCTACTACTAAGCAATCAGCCGTTCCATTTCTGCCATTGCACTATCAGAGGTAGCATGGGCGTAATAGTTCAGCGTCATGTTGATGTTGGAATGTCCCATGATATACTGCAATGCTTTCGGGTTCATTCCGGCGTTTGCTAAATTGGTACAGAACGTATGGCGTAGGGTATGGGGCGTTGTCACTTTCGGTAAGGCTTCCTCATGGCTTTTGTTGTACTTCTTCACAAGCCCCCGGAACATGGTTTCAAAGTTGACTGCTACTTTCGGTAGCCCGTTCCGGTTAAGGAATAAAAATCTGCTGTAACCGCCGACAATAAAATTGTCTGCCCGTCCCCTGTCATTCAGCACACGCTTGAACGCTTCATAGACTTTGGTACTCATTGGAATTTGTCTGATACCGCTTTTTGTCTTTGGCGTTTCAACATGATACCCAACTCCCGATACTTTCAAAAGCTGGTGGTCTACGTTGATTAGCTTATGCTCAAAGTCAATATCGCTTTCAGTCAGTCCGCAGAGTTCAGAAATGCGAAGCCCTGTTCCTAACAGTATGATAATCTCGTCGTAATACTTCTGATAGACTTTATCACTCTGCACAAAGGACAGGAAAGACGCTTCCTGTGTTGGGGATAGAGGTACCTTTGGTTCGGTGTTATCTTCTAAAACGGTGTTCAACTGGAAGTCAAAGGGATTTTTCCTAATGCAATCGTCCTGTATGGCTGTGTAAAAGGCAGCTTTCAGAGAACGCTTGTGATTGTTGATTGTCTTGAATGAATAGCCCTTATCTTTCATGCGTAAAGCCCATTCTTTCGCGTCGGACAGCTTCACGCTCTCAATGCTGCAAGCTCCAAGACTATCTTCTTCCAAAATCCTCATAAGCTGCTTGCGCCCCTGTTTTGTGCCATGCCGTACATTTGCCCGGTGCCTTATCTGCTTTGCGTAGAGTTGGCAGACAGTCATTTTCTTTCCCAACGTGTCAATCCCGTCGTCAAGGTCTTTCTGTATCTCTTTTTCCTTTTCCCGAAGCGAAATATCTTCACGTTTTCCCGCCGGGGTCTTGTCGGTAGGTACTAACTTCCAAGCGTAAACAAATTGCGGGTTCCCAAAGGTATCTATATATTTGTAAGCATATCTTCCGTCTTTTCTCTGGCTCTCTCCTGTGCGTAAAATGCGGTTCCTGTTATCTCGTCTTTTCTCCGACATTGTTCGTCATGCTCCTTTCCATGACGGAAAGAGCCTTGATATGCTTGTATCTATTATACCACATTCAAGGCTCGATTTCACTATATAACTTCCAAAGTGTCAATGAATTTTTCAAACTGTTTTCGCTTGATTTGAATACGGTTGCCGTTCATAATCACCCACCCGGCAGCCGGGTTTTCTTCCGCTAATTTACGCAGCTTGTTTTCCCCGATACGGAAATATTTTGACGCTTCCTCAATGGTGAGCGTGTACTTCTCCCAGATAGGCACATCAGTAATATTCATTAAAATGTCCCCCTTTCAATAGAGTACAATAGTTTCAAAAGTAGAAAGAGAGCTTTAATCGGACGGTTATTAGCATAACCTCATGGGAATTGCACCCCCGCATGGTTCTCATGCAGCCCTACCCATTGCCTGCGACGCTCTTAACGCTCGGACT
>CAYJGT010000007.1:28387-38800 GCA_964370035.1 uncultured Oscillospiraceae bacterium | reverse complement strand
TGGAAGGTAAGGGCGTTCACGTAGTAACTGTAAACGACTACCTTGCCTCTAGAGACATGGAGTGGATGGGCAAGTGCTATAATCTGTTAGGCTTATCAGTAGGCTGCGTTGTCCATGGCATCACAGATGAAAAGAGAAAAGAAGCCTATAGATCGGATATTACATACGGAACAAATAATGAATTTGGATTTGACTATCTTAGGGATAACATGGTTTCCTATAAAGAAAAAATGACACAGAGGGAACTTAATTTTGCAATAGTAGACGAGGTTGACTCTATTTTAGTAGATGAGGCTAGAACGCCTTTGATAATTTCTGGAAAAGGTAACAAGTCTACAGATCTTTACTCTAAGGCAGATGCTTTTGTAAAAACTCTTAAACCGGGAACTGATTTTACGGTTGTGGAAAAGGATAAACAAATTTCCTTAACAGAAGATGGAGTTACAAAATGCGAAAGACATTTTAATATAGAAGACTTTTCTGATCCTGAGAATATGGAAATTAATCATCATGTTATGCAGGCACTGAAAGCTAGAAATATGATGAAAAGAGATGTTGACTACTTAGTGAAAGATGGCGAAATTGTAATTGTAGATGAGTTTACTGGACGTTTAATGTTTGGTAGAAGATATAGCGATGGATTACATCAGGCAATAGAAGCAAAGGAAAGGTTAATAGTAAAATCGGAGTCTAAGACTTTAGCCACAATCACTCTTCAAAACTATTTTAGAATGTATCAGAAATTGGCAGGTATGACTGGTACGGCTAAGACAGAAGAGGGGGAATTTATGGATATTTACAACATGGATGTTGTAGTTATTCCAACTAATAAACCAATACTTAGAAATGACTACCAAGATGCTGTTTATGGAACAGAAAAAGGAAAATATGAGTCTATTGCACAGAAAACTATAGAGGCACATGAAAAAGGCCAACCTGTTTTGATAGGAACAATATCTGTAGAAAGATCAGAACTTATCGCCAACATGTTGCAGAAAAAGGGTCTTAAGAAATTCAATGTCTTAAATGCTAAGCATCACGAAAAGGAAGCTGAAATAGTAGCGGAAGCTGGCAGATTTGGTGCAGTAACAATTGCAACTAATATGGCAGGTAGAGGAACTGACATTATACTTGGAGGTAATCCAGAATTTGAAGCAAAGATGGATATGGAGAAGGAAGGTTTTGATAAGCCGACTATAGCATTTGCATCAAGTTTAATTCCTACCGAGGATATTGAAATGCAAAAAGCAAGAGCCAGATTTACTGAATTGAAGGAAAAATATACTGCGGAAAGAGCTGATGAACAACAAAAGGTTAAAGAAGCAGGAGGATTATTAATTATAGGTACAGAAAGGCATGAGTCAAGACGTATCGATAATCAGCTTCGAGGAAGAGCGGGTAGACAAGGAGACCCAGGGGAAACAGTATTTTGCCTATCCTTAGAAGACGACCTGATGAGACTTTTTGGCGGGGAAAGAATGAAATCAGTAGTAGATAGACTTGGTCTTGAAGAAGATGAACCTATTGAAGCAGGAATGATTACTAGGTCAATTGAAAGTGCCCAAAAGAAAGTGGAAAGCAGAAACTTTTCTGTTAGAAAATATGTACTGCAATATGACAATGTAATGAATAAGCAGAGAGAAATTATATACGGAGAAAGAAAGAAAGTTCTTTTTGGTGAAGATTTAAAAGAACATGTTTGGGAAATGGTAGAAGAACTTACAGGAGGATTTGTAGACTCTACAACTGCTGAGTCTAAGTTCCCTGAGGAATGGGATTTAGATACTCTTTGGGGTAATTTAAAAACTATCACTGGAACATTTGACCCGATTCAGTACTCGAAAGAGGATATATTAGGCCTAGATGAAGAAAAGCTAAAAGAAGATATATTGGCTAATTTCTCCAATGCTTATGAAAAGAAGGAAGAAGAAATTGGCGAAAATATTATTAGAGATCTAGAACGTATGATTCTTCTTAGGGTAGTAGACAATAAATGGATGGATCATATTGACAATATGGATCAACTAAAAAGTGGAATAGGGTTAAGAGCATATGGACAACAAGATCCAGCAGCAGCTTATGCAAAAGAAGGATTTGATCTGTTTGATGAAATGATTGGCTCTATTAAAGAAGATACAGTTAAGTTTTGCTATAACGTAACGATTAAGACTAAAACTGAAAGAGAACAAGTTATTGAAGGTGGCGAAGAAAGAAAAATGGACTTTGATGCAGATGCAGAAATGCAAGGCGGAGAAGAGATGCCTCAACAAAGAAATGCTCCCCCAAGAGACCAAAGACCAAAGAAAGCCCCTGTAATGAGGGATGCTCCGAAGGTAGGGCGAAATGACCCTTGTTCATGTGGAAGTGGCAAAAAATATAAACATTGTTGTGGCAGAGACGAGTAATAAAAGTATAGAATATCTCTCATGCTGAGTGGTTTGAGAGATATTTTCTTGAAGAAAACTAATTAGTGAAAGGTGTGAAAATGATTGAATTAGATCAATTAAAAATAGAAATTGAAAAGAAGTTCGAAGACTTAAAGGAAATTGGAGGCTCTCTTTGACCTTGCTCAATTAAAGAAGACTATTGAAAAATTAGAGAATGAGACCTTAGCTGAAGGATTTTGGAATGACCAAAGCACAGCACAGAGAATATTAGTAGAAAAGAAAAGTTTGGAGAAAACTGTTGATGAATATGAACAGCTGTTTCAAGAACTAGAAGATGGGATAGCGCTATGTGAAATGGCAATAATAGAAGAAGACTATGAGTTAGGGAAACAAATTCAAGATGACTTTTTGGAGTTTGAATCAAAGGTAGATGCTCTTAGGCTTAAGGTCCTTCTAGATGGAGAATATGATTCAAATAATGCTGTGCTTTCTATTCAAGCGGGAGCAGGGGGAACTGATGCTCAAGATTGGGCTGAAATTCTCTTGAGAATGTACACTAGGTGGTCTGAAAGAAAAGGGTTTAAAGTAAAAACCTTATATTATAATGCAGATACTGAAGGAGGTATTAAAAGTGTTACTCTCCTTATTGAAGGGGAAAATGCCTATGGTTATCTGAAAGTGGAAAAAGGAGTTCATAGATTAGTTAGGATTTCACCTTTTGACTCTTCTGGTAAAAGACATACGTCATTTGCATCAATAGATGTAATGCCTGAAATTGAAGAAGACTCCAACATAGAAATTGATCCAGATGATATTAGAATAGATACTTTTAGAGCTGGAGGTGCTGGAGGACAGCATGTGAATAAGACAGATTCTGCCGTTAGAATTACTCACCTACCAACTAATATAATTGTTAATTGCCAAAACGAAAGGTCTCAGCTTCAAAATAAAGAAGTTGCAATGAGAATGCTGATTGGCAAGTTAATGGAGATAAAGAAAGAAGAACATAAAGAAAACTTAAAAGAGATAAAGGGCGAATATGGACAGATAGCCTGGGGGAGTCAAATCAGATCATATGTATTCCACCCCTACTCTATGGTGAAAGATCATCGGACGGGGGAAGAAGTGGGAAATGTAGATAAAGTTTTAGATGGTGACATTGATATATTTATTAGTGCAAAGCTTTTAGAAGATGTAGAAAAAGCAAAGTGCTAGTAGAAAGGCGATGTATACAATATAAAAAAGGTGTTCCAATTGTAAAAGCCAACTAACTGTGTTAGAATTGCTTTGGTTATATAAAGGAGAAATTTATTATGGACATGATTTTAGAAACACTGGACAGATTCGTTGGAGATATGGGATTGACTAACCTTAGTTTGCTTAATGGCATTATGATATTAGTTTCTCTGGTATTTCTTTATTTAGCAATAAAAAAGGGCTTCGAACCTTTGTTATTGGTACCAATAGCTTTCGGTATGCTATTATCAAACTTACCTTTGACGGGTATGTTTATTGAACATGTAGATCCGGGAACTGCGATGGAAGACATGGGCCTTTTGACTATATTTTATAGTTTGAAACCAATTTTACCATCATTGATATTCTTAGGAGTAGGTGCTATGACAGACTTTGGTCCGCTAATAGCTAACCCAAAATCTTTATTGATGGGGGCTGCGGCACAACTAGGTATCTTCTTTGCATTTATTGCATCTATACTTTTAGGATTCAATGCTCAAGAAGCGGCATCAATTGGAATTATAGGTGGGGCAGATGGTCCAACAGCAATATACTTAACACAGCAGTTAGCACCAAATTTGTTAGGAGCAATTGCAGTAGCAGCTTACTCATACATGGCTCTTGTACCAGTTATTCAACCGCCAATTATGAAGGCTCTTACAACTAAAGAAGAGCGAGAAATAAAAATGGAGCAACTTAGACCTGTTTCTCAAAGAGAAAAAATCCTTTTCCCTATAATGGTAACAGTACTAGTTGTACTACTATTACCACCAGCAGCACCTCTAGTTGGAATGTTGATGCTAGGAAACTTATTTAAGGAAAGCGGAAGGACTTTAAGACTTTCAGATACTGCATCTAATGCCCTAGTAAATATTGTAACAATAATGCTAGGACTTGCAGTTGGAGCGTCAGCGCAGGGAGAAACATTCTTAACTGCAGATACATTAAAAATCGTAGTACTTGGAATACTAGCATTTGCATTTGGAACAGCTGGCGGCGTACTAATTGGAAAATTAATGAATGTAATTACAGGCGGTAAGATAAACCCTCTAATAGGATCTGCTGGAGTATCAGCTGTACCTATGGCGGCCCGTGTATCTCAAAAAGTTGGACAAGATGCAAATCCTACAAACTTCTTATTGATGCATGCAATGGGACCAAATGTAGCAGGAGTTATTGGATCGGCAGTAGCAGCTTCAGTAATGTTATCAATGTTTGGTTAAACCAAAGTGAATTAAAGCTTGCTGAACTAATGAGAGTATAATAATCAGAAAATTTACTAATATTACATAAAAAATAAGTGCCGAGGCACTTATTTTTTATGTTAGGCGAAGTCTAAGAAGTCTGATATAAATAATCATTAGTACCGTAGTTTCGATTATCTATAGGGCTATATGCTTTGCCAGTATTGTTCAGCTTTGCTTCACAATGGCAGATAGCGAATTTATATGGCTTTCGCCTTGTAGTAGTTGCTTTGCGAAAATACCTAATAAGCATAGAATAACCTAGTCGATAAGAGGTTGGTAGGGAAGAGTACTTGAAAAGCCAATAAATCATTTTTTTATAGAACTAATATACCTAAACTTACTTGGAGTATAGCCGGTGTGCTTTTTAAACTTATCAATATAATAGCTAACACTTCCAAAGCCAACTTCCAATGCGATTTGAGTGATAGGTAAATCCGAAGAACGCAAAAGCTCCATACTTTGATTAAGTCTATAGTTATTTAAGTATTCAAAAGGAGTGGTTTGGATGGTGCGCTTAAATATTCGACAGCATTCCTCTCTACCTATACTAGCTGAATGGCTAATATCTTCTAATGTGATTTTCTCGTAATAGTTTAAATGGATATACTCTAACATTTGTTTTATTGCCATATTTTTTGTGGCAGCTTGTTGGTTTGATAAAGAGGGTGCAGCAGGAAGGTTGTTAATTAGAATATAGGCAATATCTAAAAACCCTTTATGAGTTAACAACTCATACCCTAAAGGAGCTTTTTTGCAAATGGAAAATAAATCGACTAAAATGTTTAGCACATCATTCTCCCAAGGGACTGTAGGGTGGAAAATCATTGTAGGTATGGACATATTATGGAAAAGTGGTTGAAGATATTTTTTTTGAATGATACTATCTTCTTTACCAAAAAAAGCAGGAGATACGACGAAGGTAATGTATGTACAATCTGGAGAATGGCTTGAAATAGAGTGTAATACTTCGGAATTAATTAAACAACCCTCCCCTTTCTTTAAATGATTATTTTTTTCGTTAATAGCCATAAAGGCTTCTCCCTGGGTTATTACAACAAACTGGAGTTCGTTATGCCAGTGGAGCGGAGTGTAGGGTAAGGCAGAGTCGCTTAAACGCATTTCATATATTCCTATTGGAAAATCATCGGACCCATGAGAGGTGAGCTCTTCTAGAGTTTTGGCTATGTAGAATTCACTTTCTAAAGAAATTGTATCAATAGAACCTGTTTGATTATTTGTCATAATGCCTCCTAATATGAACTGAAAAAAGATGCTGATTTGAGAAGTGGTTTAGTTACAAAAAAAGCGTCAGCTGGCTAAAAAATTTGCGGTGCAATATATAGCTGAAAGGAAATAGAATAATTGTGGAATTGAGATACAACAATATATTTATATAATAAACTAAGAACAAAAAATAAACAAGGTGAAATTGTTGTAATTCCAAAGTAAAAATAAATTGTGAATTTCAAAAAAAATTTTTCATGGCAATAATAGTCAATATTTTGATATTTTCTGTCAATATAAAGATAGAAAAGTTAAGTGAATAAAAGTAAGATAATAGCATAATTAAAAGTGTGTAAAAAATAAGAGATAAAAATGAAAAATCGAAAGTGGAGGAGAAAGGAAATAAAATGGCGAAGATAAAGATATTAAGCGCAGAAGAAACAAAAAAGCTATTAACTATGAAGGACGTAATTGAAGCAGTAAAAGGTGTTTATTGCGATAAGGCAAAAGGCGATACAGAGGTTTTTCCTCTGGTATTTCATGAATTTGAACCTGGTGTTGCCGATATGGATATTAAATCTGGATGGGTAAAGGGGGCAAGTATTTTTGGCTTAAAGTTGGTTTCTTGGTATGGGAATAACGTTGAAAAGGGACTTCCTGCATTAGTAGGAACTGTAATTGTTTGTGACGATCAGACAGGAGAGCCAATTGGAATACTGGACGGAGCCTATGTAACAGGTATAAGAACAGGAGCAGCAGGAGCGCTGGGAGCAAAATACCTTGCTAGAGAAGATTCGGAAACATTATTAATTGTAGGAGCAGGTCATGTGGCGCCTTTCCAAATAGCGGCTACTTTGCAGCTAATGCCACAAATAAAAAAAGTAATGGTATATGACCCAATAAAATTCGAAGGAGCGAAGAAACTTGTGGATTCTCTTCCTCATATTCTAAAAGAGGAATTAAATATGGAAATTCCAAGTGGAACAGTATTCGAAGCTGTAGAAGATGCAGAAGCTGCCACAAAGGCAAGCGATATAATTATAACAGTTACACCATCAAAAGGACCAATAATTAAGACTGACTGGGTAACTCCAGGAACTCATATAAGCTGTATAGGAGCTGATATGGGGGATAAGCAAGAGATCGAAGGAGAAATATTGGCAAAAGCTAGGGTATATGTTGACGATCTTCCTCAAAACATTAATGTTGGGGAAATTGAAGTTCCGATAAAACAAGGAATAATAAAAGCAGAAGATATTCTAGGAGAATTAGGACATGTAATAAATGGTGTGATTAATGGCAGAGAAAAGCCTGAAGATATTACTGTTTATGATGCAACTGGAACAGCCTTATTAGACCTAGTAACAGCAAAGCAAGCTTTGTTAGCTGCAGAAAAAGAGAACATCGGAGTAACAGTTACTTTATAAGCTGTGCAATTCGAAAAAAGAGCTGGCAAGCCTATTTAATAAATAAATTGAAGAGAAAAAGATGTGTATTTAGGATTTGTTAGTGAATTTAAGAAAGACGAAAAGCAAATATGAAGGTTAAGCTTTTGGGAAAACAAAATATAAAGCATGTTAATGAAAAGGAGAGTATTATGAAAATAAAAGATTTTGGTGTTGAAATTTGGATGAACCTTTACGAGAACGAATGTGACTATAACCTAGCGGAGACTTGTGTAGAGTCTTTAACTGTAGAAGAAATTTTAAAACTTGCTGGAAGAGAAGAAAGTTTCTATGAAGAATTAAAAAGTTTAAAACTTACTTATGGAGAAATTGAAGGGTCTGTAAGACTAAAAAATGCTATATCGACATTATATAGATCTGCACCAACAGAAGAGAAAATTACAGTTACACATGGAGCAATTGGTGCAAACTCTTTAAGTATAATGACAATAGTTGAGCCAGGAGACAAGGTTATTTCAGTACTACCTACTTATCAGCAACACTACTCTATACCAGAGTCAATTGGTGCAGATGTTAATATTTTAAGATTAACAGAAGAGAACAAGTGGTTGCCAGATTTAGAAGAACTAAAAGAAATGGCTACTAAAGATACTAAATTAATTTGTATCAATAACCCAAATAACCCATCAGGATCAGTGATGGATGAAGACTTTTTAAAGAAAATTGTTGATATTGCAAGAGACTGTGATGCCTACTTATTATGCGATGAGGCATATAGAGGGCTTACACATTTTGGAGATAGTAGCTTTACCACTTCCGTAGTAGATTTATATGAAAAAGGTATTAGTACTGCAAGTATGTCAAAGACATTCTCTGCGGCAGGATTAAGGCTTGGTTGGATTGTGGGGCCAGAAGAATTTATTAAAAGAGTAAGCCATCAAAGAGATTACCATATTATTAGTGTTGGAATGATTGATGATTATTTAGCTACCATGATACTTGAAAATAAAGATAAGGTAATTGAGAGAAACTTAAAGATAGTAAGAAACAATGCGAAAATGCTTGCGGATTGGGTAGAGAAGGAACCACTAATTAGCTATACAGCTCCAAAAGGTGGAACTACTGCATTCCTAAAGTACCATAACATTGATATGAACTCAAAGGATTTCTGCTTAAAATTATTAGAAGAGACTGGGGTGATGGTATTACCAGGCTCAGCCTTAGATGTTGAAGGTTACATAAGAATGGGTTATTGTAATTCCCCTCAAATAATAGAAGATGGGTTAGTTAAGTTTTCTGAGTTTTTAAAACAGTTTAACTAATGTAAAAAACCTCCCTTAAAAGAGAATGAAGATTCATATAAGGGAGGTAAATATTATTATTGCCTTAGTTAAGCTGAAAGGAATAGGCGAATTCTACTTTTATAATGAAATATAGCTATAAATTTTGATATTTACTAGAAGAACTGCTATTATTCTTATTGTTCAAGTAGAAGTATGTCTTAGGGTATGCAAGATTGATTGAAAGGAAGAAAAATGACATTTAATTATGAAGATGTAAAAAAAGCATATGAAAGAATTTCAGGCATAGTAAGGAAAACTCCTCTGGAAGAGTCTTATTTTCTTGGTGATGTAAACAGGAAATATTTTTTCAAACTTGAATCAAATCAAAGAGCAAAAAGCTTCAAAATTAGAGGGGCAGTTAATAAGATGCTTTCGCTGACAGATGAAGAAAAGGCAAAAGGTGTTGCAACAATTTCTTCGGGGAATCATGGAAGTTCGGTAAGCTATGCGGCAACTTTACTTGGAATTGATACTGTTATGGTAATAGTTCCAAAAACTACTCCTAAAAGCAAGGTTGATAAAATAAAATACTTCGGTGGAGAGGTTTTGTTAATTGGAGAAAATTATGATGAAGCCCACAACCTGGGGATGAAATATATAGAAGATAACGGGATGACTTACATAGATCCTTATGATGAAGATCCTTGGGTTTATGCAGGCCAAGGGACAGTTGCTATAGAAATTTTAGAAGAAAACCCAAAGATTGATACCATTGTAGTGCCAGTAGGTGGCGGAGGAATATTAACAGGAATAGCAGTAGCAGCAAAGGCTATTAATCCAGAAATTAGAATTATTGGTGTTCAGACAGAAGCTTGCCCAGCCCTAATTAAATCCTATGAGGATAATACTTGCTATTCAGAATATCCCACAGAAGACTCCCTTTGCGACTGCCTTGTAGGTGGAATAGGCAAATTGTGTTATACAATGGCAAAGGATTATGTAGACGACATAATTGAAGTTAAGGAAGAAACAATAGGAAAGGCTACAGCGTTTCTAGCAAAGGAAGAAAAGTATATTGCAGAGGCAGGAAGTTGCACGACTATTGCAGCAATAATGGACTATAGAGAAAGAGTTGGTGGAGAAAATATAGCTCTTGTAATCACAGGTGGAAATATTGATGGAGAACTATTATCAGAATTGCTTTCTAAATATTAAATGAAAATAAGTTCTATGCTTGAAGAGGCTTTACTAAAAACAACAAGAAAACTACCGAGCGGTAGGCAATTTTTCAAATTGCTAATATTAAGAAAAATAGCACATTTTAAGTGGTGTGTTATTTTTTATATAAAGAAAGATCATGTTAAAAGTGCAGGAATTAATTTACAATGTTATGAATTGATATGCTATGAATTAATATGCTATCTCAGATGGTAACGCCATAGCTAGTCGGATATATATAATTAAGCTTTAATTTGTCCAACCGTCTATTCCTTGAATCTAATGATACTAAATCTAAAATAAGTTTATCTTGGATTAAACGGCGCCAAACTGTATAGGTTGCCTGAATAAAATCTTCTTGAAGCTCCATGTTTTTGTCAATTAGTGGGCAGGCATAGGGGAGGTCTCCTGG
>CAYJGT010000007.1:26433-28287 GCA_964370035.1 uncultured Oscillospiraceae bacterium | reverse complement strand
CAGGCTGCACCACAGAGTTGGCCACAATCGTAAGAAAGTGGAGAAACTCTATCTAGTAAGCGGTATATAGCTTGATAGGTGCTTCTGCGTATTGTTGATTTCATAAAATCTTCCTTGAAAAATCCACAAGCCTTTCTGATCTAGTTTCTAAATCTTATCTGGAAATTAAGGCTGGTGTGTTAAAAAATGATTGATTATTGATTTAAAGTTAGGTTTGTCTTTTGTACGTACGTAAGACCTACGCGCCTCTTATCCCATTTTTCCCTATAGAGTCCTGAGGCTTTAAATATCTAATTTTTACTTTTGATTAGTGGCTTAATTGTTTGGTATATTTCACCGCCATCCTTAGAAGTGAATTCCTTTACTAAGGCATTATTGATTGCCTGCTTTGTTTTGAACTTGTTAATTATGCTTGCTATTTTAGTTGCATCCTTCTTTCGGGTAGGCAAAAGTTCCACTACCTTTGAAGAGATTCCTTCTTCAGAGATGCCAGATAATGCGACAAATCGTTGGATTTGTACTTTGTTTGATTGACTTTCCCAAAAGGATAAAATGAAATCAAAACCTTTATCCTTACTTACAATTGCATATTCTTCGTTAGGATGTTTGCTTACTAAATACCCTAAATATGTAGAAAGCTGCATGTCTAAAGCGTTTTTACCTCCTGCTTTGATACACAGGTACTCCTTTTTTACAGGACTGTTTTCCAATCTCTTGTGAACTGCCATGTTTATAGTAGAATTCTTTTCTGAATAAAATATTATCAATTTGTCATTTGCGGTTAGTGTTTCAACTCCATCAAAGCCAGAGTTTGATACATTTTCAAAGTCAATTAAGTAAATCATAATGGTTCCTTTCTCGTAATAGGTATACAGGAAAATTTCAATTATTCCTTTGCTTTTCCATAGTATATCACAAAAGACTACCAAAGAATAACCAGATAGAAAATGAAAGGTTAATTCTTTTTAGAGAATTTTAATTGAAGTAGAAATTAATATTTGGATTTAATTCTTTTGCTACTGTTTTTTCTTCTTGTTCAGTTGATATATAATGCAGGTCAACTTGGTTTTCCATTGTACATTAAAGGAAAGAGTGGTAAAATTGTTTTGTGAGCATGTTGGGATTTGGTGTAATTTTATTCTGACAAGCAATAATTAAAAAAATGCTATAGTAAAACTAAAAGAAAGAGATGAAAAAATGGCTAAAATTAACACAGTGCTATTTGATTTTGATGGAACTCTAATGGACACAAATAATGTAATAATCAACTCTTGGCAACATACTTTTAAAACCCTTGAAGGGAAGGAAGCTAAGGAGGAGGATATAGTAAAAACTTTTGGAGAACCATTATTTCTTACTATGCAAAAATTCTTCCCGGAGGTTGATACTGAAGAAGCTATAAATATATACAGAAGTTATCATTATGAAAATTTTGGAGATATGATAACTCTTTTTCCTAATGGCCGAGAAATCTTAGAAAATTTAAAAGGGAAAGGGTATAAGGTTGGATTAGTAACCTCTAGATTAAAGGGAACAACATACCAAGGCTTAGAGCATTATAATCTTTTAGAGTGCTTTGATGTTGTGGTTACCATGGACGACACAACAAAGCACAAACCTGACCCAGAGCCTATAGAAATTGCTTTAAACAAACTAAATAGCAAGGCTGAAGAGGCTATTATGATTGGAGATACAACTTTTGACATATTATGCGCGAAAAATGCAGGAGTAAAATCCGTATTAGTAGGGTGGTCACTTTCTCTCAATAAGGAAATGCAGGAAAACCTTATAGAAGAAGAAAAGCCAGACTATATTGTTAATAACTTGATTGAGGTGGCTGATATCCTGGCTAGT
>CAYJGT010000007.1:4284-26333 GCA_964370035.1 uncultured Oscillospiraceae bacterium | reverse complement strand
CCTGGCTAGTCTATAGAATATATTTAGGTAGAGAAATTTGATAAGCAGCTAAACAATAAATCGAAACTTATTTAATATGATTTTTCAATAAAGATACGCAGTATGTTCGGTTAAGGAAGGCAACATGTTAAAAATTATTTTTGCCAGAGAAAATGTTAATAAAGAAAAATTTGCCTTTGAACACTTAAGTCAAGAGGCAATAGTTATTGTGCCTGAGCAATATACTTTAGAGGGGGAAAAGGATGCTTTGAAGTATCAAAATAGGCTAGGCGTTGCAGAAACCCAGATAATAAGCTTTACTAGGCTAGGTGCAAAAATATTCAAAGCTGTTGGAGCTCCAAAGCAAGAGCTGCTTGATAAACAGGGAAGGCATATATTACTCACTAAAATTATTAGAGAGCACGCAGAAGAACTTGAAGTTTTTAAAAACCAAGGAAGTAAAACTTCTTTTATAGATATGGTTAATAACTTTATATCTCAACTAAAAATAAACGAAGTAAACCCAAAAGACTTAAAAGAGATTCAGGAAAACCTTGATGAGGATAGTTTTCTAAGAAGAAAATTAACAGACATAGGAACTATTTTTGAAAAGTATGAAGACGAAATAAGAGAAAGATATACAGACAGTGAAGATTATATAAGTCTTTTTGTTAATAAAATGTATGAATGGGATCAATTAAAAGGGCGGGAAGTTCTTGTTTATGGCTTTGATTACTTTACCCCTAAGAATTTATTGGTAATAAAAGAGCTTCTAAAACACACAGAAAAGGTAAATATAGTTTTAACCAGTACAAACAATGTTAATGCTAGAGATTTTGATACCTTTTCAATTACCAATAGAATGAAAGAAAAGTTAAAAGAAGTAGCGGTTGAAGTAGGAGTTTCTGTAGAGGAAATTGAAGTACCTTCTTCTTATGGAATAAATAAAGCACCTTCTTTAATGCATGTGGAAAGAGAGGCTATGGCCTTACCGGCCTTTGAATTTGAAGATGGAGGAAAAGATGAAGGCAAGGGCATTGAAAACATAACCCTTCTTAGGGCGTCTAACTATTACTTAGAGGCTGAAAGTGCAGCCGCCTATCTCCTTTCTTTAATAAGAGACAAAGACTTAAACTTTAAAGATGTTGCCCTTATATGTAATGACTTGACAACTAGGGGCGATATATATAGAAGAGTGTTTAAAAGGTATGGAATAGATATTTTCTTAGATGAAAAATCAGGGATAGAAAATGCGCCATTGACTAGGTATGTTTTGGCGATGGTCGATATAAAATCTAAAGGATTTAGAAGGGAAGATGTAATTAAACTACTAAAAACAGGCCTAACAGACATTGCTTCCTTTGAAGACATAGAAAGATTAGAGCAGTTTGCGGTTAAGTATAATATTACTGGAAACAAGTGGAAAACGCCTTTCTCTCAATGGGAAGAAAAAGAGGAAGAGTATGAGCTGATAGAAGGGACAAGAAAGACTTTAATTGATCCTTTGCTCAACCTCTTTGAACAGGTAGATAAGAAAAAAATTGTTAAAGAGAAAATTCAAGTTTTCTATGAATATATTAGAGTTACAGCAGGCTTGCAGAAAAAAATGGAAGCTTATGTAGAAGAGTTAGTAGGAAATGGAGAGACTGAAAAAGCCTTGTTCCAATCGCAGGTGTATAAGGCATTAGTTGATGTTCTGACTCAACTTATTGAAGTTGTAGGTGAAGAAAAGATAAGCTTTAAGGAAATAGGGGTTCTGCTAAAAAGTGGCTTTGAGTCAGTAGCCTTAGGAATCGTTCCTCCAACTGCGGATATGTCAATTTTAGGAACGGTTCAAAGGACTAGGACCGGAGATATAAAAGCTTTGATGATACTCGGTGCAAATGAAGGAGTGCTTCCAAAGGAATTGGGAAGTGGAGAACTATTAACTGAAGAAGAGAAAGAGGCTTTGGCTGAAAAGGATATAAACCTTTTAAGGTTAAAGGCCTTAAGGCAAGAGGAAGAAGAACTAGCACTATACAAGATGCTGGCAAAGCCTACGGATTATCTCTGGATGAGCTATGCCACCTCTAACGGGGATGGTGAAGAATTAAAACCTGCTGCTCTTTTTGAAAAAATTGGTGAAATTTTTCCTCAGATAGAAGTGCTTGATGATGTTGAAAACAGGGGAAAGGCCATGGATTTAATAGGGTCCAAGGGCAGTACTATGTATTATCTTTCTAAACAAATTAGAGAAACTATGGAAGGTAAGGAAATAGATCCAGTTTGGTATCAGGTTGCAAAATGGTATGAAGATAATGACAAAGATTCTTTTGAAATAATGAAGAGGGGATTGAATTACAAAAATAAGGCGGAAAAAATAAAAGCGGATACTATAGAAAAACTTTATGGGAAAACAGAAAGAATTAGTCCTTCCAGTATTGAAAAATATGCAAGATGCCCCTTTGCTCATTTTGTGAATTATGGGCTTAAGCCTAATGAAGAAAAGAAATACAGCTTAAATAGTGCAGATGTAGGAACTCTGTATCATGAAGTTTTAATGATACTTGCACAAAAATTAACGGAAAAAGAGATCGAAGTGACAGCGGAAAACTCACCTTGGATTTCGATAAATAGAGAAAAGTCTGATATGATGGTGGAAGAAATATTAAATGGGCTTTCACAAAAATATAGAAACGGCTTGATTTCTTCAGATGAGGAAGAGGCAAATAAGGCTAGAATGATGGTGTCAATTTGTCAGGATTCAGCCTGGGCTATGATAAGTCATGTTAAGTCTAGCTCTATTAAAAGTATGCTGTTTGAAGAAAGTTTTGGACGAGGTGAAGTCATAAAACCTTTGGAGGTAACAGTGTCAGACTCTGGGAAAAAGATGTTTATTGAAGGGAAAATAGATAGGGTAGATATTCTTCCTGAAGGATATGTAAAGGTCATTGATTACAAGTCTGCATCCTTAACGTTTAACAAAGAAAGAGCAAAGAAAGGGTGGGCAGTTCAGCTTTTCCTTTATCTTGAAGCAGGAGCAGGAACATTTGGAACCCCTGCAGGAACATTTTACTTCCATGTAGATTCTCCAATGATTCAAGCTACAGACATTGAAGAAGAAAAAATCATGGAAAAATTCTGGGCAGAATACAAGATGGATGGAGTTATGCTTAATGAGAGAAGGGTTTTGGAATATATTGATCAATCTTTAAAAGAGGCAGGAAAAAAGTCGGATGTAATTAAGGCTGAAATAAAGAAGGATGATCAGGTTAGCAGTGCCAATAAAAACATATTGGTAAAAGCGGATTTTGATGAATTAAGAAGGGAAATATATGATACAGTAAAAAATATCTGCGAAGATATATGGGGAGGACGGATAGATATAGAACCTACATCAGTTGGAAAAGGCACAAGTCGGGAAAATGGGTGTAAGTATTGTAACTATCGGCCGATCTGCAAGAGAGAGGTTGGAGAGGTTTAAAATTAAATTCTAGCGAATATGCAAAACCGAAAATTAAGTAGGACTATTTATTCGGCACTTTCGTAAAATAAAGATTGCAATCAGAAAGCAATAAAAGATAGATGTGTGGAGAGGAAAAGGGGAATGGAACAGATGAATGAAAAAGAAAGAGTAATAGGAGAAGCTGAAGAAGGAAACAAGGTAGCCTTTGGGACGGTGCCTGTGGAATACGAAAAATTAGATGTTAAAGCCAAGAGGGTATGGAGAATTTCATCTGCAATAGGATTGGCTGTAATTGTTATCCTTTCGATTGCTGCTACTATTATTGGCAATATGATAGAATTTGAAAATATGATATATGTGTATATTATTGCAGCTGTGTTATTTGGAATAACAGTAATAGACTTGTTAATAATACCACAGATAAAGTATAAGCAGTGGGGATATTTCATTGGATCAGATAAAGTAGAAATACGGCATGGTATATTTTTTATCAAAACAGAGATAATACCAGTGGTTAGAATTCAGCATATTTCAAATAAAAGAGGGCCAATAGTAAGGGCTCACAACCTTGCTACGGTAAGTATTAGTACGGCAAGTGGGCATTTTGAAATTCCTTGTTTAAATCAAGAAATAGTAGAAGAAATCTCGGAGAATTTAAAGAGCAAGCTTGTAAAAAGGTTAGAAAAAGAGAATGCCTAGTAAAGTTCTAGGGTAAAATGAAACTGGACAATAATATTAGTGAATAATTAAAAAACAAAATCAATAAGACGCACCCTTTACTTTCAGTAAAGGGTATTTTTGTTAGGTATGCTGTTTTGATTAAATCGTTTTAGGTTAGATTAAACGATGTTAATCCCAAATAACTTTGTTGACTTATTTTATAGGTTTTCTTTTCTTTTCAAAATAAAAGCAGGATAAACTTTAGTGTTGAAAGAGAAAGGGGTATGCATAAAAATAAAAAAAATAAAAATATATAGAAGATTTTGTTGACATTTTCATATAATTGATAGATAATATATACATATTAATGAATATTTATGCAAAAAAAGAAAGGTATGCTAACTGATATGCAAAATCCAAAAGTGTTTATAGACGGACGAGAGGGTACAACTGGCCTTAGAATTTATGAAAGGCTATCTAAGCGTAGTGATATTGATTTGATTACTTTGCCGGAAGAGCTTCGAAAAAACAAGGCAGCGCGAAAAAAAGCCATAAATGAAAGCGACATTACTTTTTTGTGCTTGCCAGATGCTGCTGCAATTGAAGCAGTATCTTTAGTGGAGAAGGAGTCTGTTAGAATTATAGATGCATCAACTGCCCATAGAGTAAACAAAGAGTGGGCTTACGGATTCCCTGAAATGAGCAAGGTTCAAGCTGAAGCCATAGTAAAGTCGAAACGAATTTCAAATCCAGGATGCTATGCAACAGGATTCATTTCCATTGTTAAACCTCTTATTGATATGGGTCTTTTGGCTAAAGACAGCTTTGTTACATGTCATGCGCTATCGGGGTTCAGTGGAGCAGGCAAGACAGCTATCGCAGATTATGGGGCTGATGACAGACCTTTGGAATTTGGATCACCTAGACATTATGCTCTTGGGCTTAGCCATAAGCATATTCCAGAAATTTGCGCCATGACAGGGTTAACTCGTAAGCCGATTTTTATGCCGATGATTTGTGACTATTATTCAGGTATGGCTGTGACTATTCCGCTGTTCTTTGAACATTTACAGGTTGACAATGTAAAAGAATTATATGAGAAATATAAAGAATTTTATTTAAACCAGCCCTTAATAAAGGTTAATAGTCAAGAAAACCTTGAACATAGATTCCTAGGGTCAAACAACAAGGCAGGCAAAGATGATTTAGAGATTTTTATATCAGGAAATGATGATCAAGTTCAAGTTACTGCCCAATTTGACAACTTAGGGAAAGGCGCCTCTGGGGCAGCGGTGCAATGTATGAATTTAATGTTAGGAAAAGACCCAACCACAGGGCTAGATTTGGAGGAATAAATTATGCAAGAAATTTTAGGGGGAGTTTGCGCGCCAAAAGGGTACAAGTCAAATGGTATACATTGTGGAATCAGAAAAAATCGGGATAAAAGAGATTTAATGCTACTCGTAAGTGAAAAGAAAGCAGCAACGGCAAGTGTCTATACGTTGAACTTGGTGAAGGGTGCACCTATATTAGTTACAAAAGAGAATCTTGAAGATGGATACGCACAAGCAATTATTTGTAATAGTGGAAATGCAAATACTTGTAATTCCAATGGTATTGAAATAGCAGAAAATATGTGCCAGCTAGTGCAACAAGTTTCTAAGGGTAAAATTTCGAAAAAGGATGTAGTTGTGGCTTCAACTGGTGTAATTGGTGAGAAATTAGATATTGCTCCAATGAGAGAAGGAATGGATAAGCTTTACCAAGGATTAGGAAAAGAAAGCAAGTTTGCTGCCGAAGCAATAATGACCACGGACTTGGTGCCTAAGGAAATTGCCGTAAAGTTTCAAATAAAGGGAAAAGAATGTAGCATAGGTGGAATTGCCAAAGGGTCGGGGATGATAAACCCTAATATGGCGACAATGCTTGTATTTATAACTAGTGATGTTAATATAACTCCAGAAATGTTGAAAAAAGCCTTAGATAAAGATGTCAAACATAGTTTTAATATGATTTCGGTTGATGGAGATACTTCAACAAACGATATGTATACGGTTATGGCAAATGGATGCGCAGAAAACCAAATAATTGACAAAGAGGGAGATGACTTTGATCAATTTGTAGAAGCTTTGCGCTATGTTAGTTTAAACCTTTCTAAGAAAATTGCAGGAGATGGAGAGGGTGCCACCAAACTAATTGAATGTACTGTTGGGGGGGCAGAGAAATATGAGGTTGCGGCTCAAATTGCAAAGTGTGTAATCTCGTCAAGTCTTGTTAAAACGGCTATGTTTGGAGAAGATGCAAATTGGGGAAGAATACTATGCGCCGTGGGTTATAGCGGGGTGGAAATAGATATTTCAAAAGTTCTTGTAGAATTTCAGTCAAAAAGCGGATGTATTAAGGTTTGTGAAAATGGTGCAGGAGTCCCCTTCTCTGAGGATACTGCAAAGAAAATTCTAAAGGAAAAGGAAATTCTAATTAAAATATTAATTGGAAGCGGGAAAGAATCTGCAACAGCTTTTGGCTGTGATCTTAGTTATGAATATGTTAAGATTAACGGCGATTACAGGACTTAGGAGGCAAAATGGAAATATCAAATACCAAAAGAGGAAAAATATTATGCAGTGCTTTACCATATATAAAAAAATATCATAATAAGATAATTGTAATAAAGTATGGTGGAAATGCCATGATTAACGAAGAACTAAAAGAAACGGTAATGGAAGATATTATATTACTAAGGTTAATAGGAATGAAAGTAGTTTTAGTTCATGGCGGTGGCCCGGAAATTACAGAGATGCTTGCTAAGTTGGGAAAAGAAACTGAATTCGTAGATGGACTACGTGTTACTGATGCTGAAACCGCTAAAATAGCTCAAATGGTATTGGCGGGAAAGATAAATAAAAACCTTGCTAGTTTAATAAACGGTAAAGGAGGAAAAGCGGTTGGTATTTCAGGGATTGATGGAAATATGATTGAGGCAAGTACGGAGAACCCTAAACTTGGTTTTGTGGGAAAAATAGAAAAGATTAATATAGAACCAATAACAGAACTTCTTGAGGAAGGATATATTCCGGTGGTTGCTTCGGTGGGAACTGACGCAGAAGGAAATGTATATAATATTAATGCAGATACTGCTGCAGCAAAAATTGCAGGTGCTCTTGGAGCAGAAAGCCTCTTTTTAATGACTGATATAAAAGGGATCCTAAAAGACGCAAAGGATGAATCGACTTTGATTCCAGTTATTACTTCAGATGAAGCGAAAAAGTATATAAGCGAGGGAATTATTTCTGGAGGAATGATTCCCAAAGTTAATTGTTGCATAAATTCTCTTAAAGAAGGGGTAAAAAGAGTATTTATAATTGATGGAAGAATACATCACTCTGTTATAATCGAAGTTTTAACGGACGACGGTATAGGGACAATGTTTATTGGAGGAGAAAATCTTGAAAAACAATAATGAAGGAGTAGGCTTAGAAACTAAGTCGCTTGATGAGCACTATGTGGCAGGCTCATATGGAAGGTTCCCTGTGGAACTTTGCAAAGGCAAGGGATCCATTGCATACGGGAAAGATGGCAAGGAATATGTTGACCTTTGTAGTGGCATTGCGGTTAATACTTTTGGGTTTTGTGATGATGAATATAACAAAGCTGTAGTTGATCAACTATACATGCTTCAACATGTTTCGAATTTGTATTACACTGAACCATACACAAAACTTGCAAAAGGGCTATGCGAAAAAAGCGGTATGAAAAAAGTATTTTTTGGAAATTCTGGAGCAGAGGCCAACGAAGGTGCAATCAAGGCTGCGCGGCGATATTCAAGCATAAAATATAATAATGATCGAAACAAAATTGTAACCTTAAATGGTAGCTTTCATGGAAGAACAATAACAACTTTATCTGCAACTGGCCAGGAAGAATATCATGTAGACTTCACACCATTTACAGATGGCTTTGTTTATTGCAAGCCTAATGATGTTAACGAGTTGAAAAAAATTCTTTCGGAAAACGAGTGTTGTGCTATTATGATTGAAACCATTCAAGGTGAGGGTGGAATTAATGTTCTGACTAAGGAATTTGTAAAAGCCTGTAGAGATATTTGTGATGAAAAGGACTTAATATTTATTGTTGATGAAGTGCAAACAGGAAATGGACGAACCGGAAAATATTTCTCCTATCAACATTATGATGTTTTGCCAGATGTAGTTTCTACTGCGAAGGGATTGGGAGGGGGATTGCCTATAGGGGCAGTGCTTTTAGGAGAAAAAGTAAAGGATATTTTCCCACCTGGAACCCATGGCTCTACCTTTGGAGGAAACCCTGTTTGTTGTGCTGGAGCACTTAACATTTTGTCCAGGCTTACGGATGAATTTATGATAGAAGTTGAAAAAAAATCCCAGTATATAATTGATATGCTAAAAGAAACTAAAGGAATAAAAGGCATTTATGGAAAAGGCTTAATGTTAGGAATAGAGACTGAAAGGCCCGCTGGAGAAATTGTAAAAGCTTGTTTAAACAGAGGGGTTTTAGTGCTTACAGCTAAAACAAAGGTTAGATTGCTCCCACCCTTAAATATTAGCTATGCAGAGTTAGATAAAGCTATTAACATTTTAAGGGAGGAAATAGAGCAACAATAAACAACAATAAAAACTGGAAAACTTAACAAAGAACTTGAAAATGTATTAGTAATGTGTTAGCTTAATGAAAGTTAACACATTAGTTTATTTATGGGGGTGAAGTATGTTTGGACCTAGAAAAGGACATTTCTTTATTATTTTTGACAATGTAGCTAGCATTTTGCTTCCTGCCATTCTTTTAGTTGTGGTGATATTGAGAACAGGTTTTCAAATGGATCAAATGGTAGAGGTAATACCAATAATAATTGTATTGATATTAACACCGATTATGAAACTGTTATCGTATCTTTGTACTACTTACCAAGTGACAGAAGAAATGATGATAGTTAAGAAAGGGTTGATAAACAAAAAAGAAATACAAATACCTCTAGAAACAATAACTACAATTGACTTAAGTCAAAATATAATATTTCAGTTGGCGAAAGTATATAAAATTAGAATAGAAACTACGGTTCAATATTCTGGGGAAACTAACACAAGCCCTACTTTGGCATTAAAGGGCGATTTTGCTATGCAATTTAAAACTATGCTTTTGAAATTAAAAGAAGAAAAAATCAAGGAGGCCTTCCATAGGAGTCAAAATGAAGATAAGCAAAATCCTCAGAATATATTTGACATTTCAACTCAATCTATAGATTCGGGGGTTGTTAATTGTGCAGATGATGCTGTTCAAATGACTTCAAAGGCCGATGCCGATTTTCATATGACAGGCGAAAGAATTAGTAATGCAGAGGTTGAAGCTAAGGGCGTGAAAATAACCCCTTCAGTTGGAGAGTTTATTTTATTTGCTGCACTTAAGTCTAAACTAATTGGAATTATTATATTAATCTCAGGAATCTTTTCCTTAGGACCAACTTTAGGGAAAATACTTATTGGAGAAAATGCGGACTCTTTTATATCTTCGTTGACGACAGCTGGAGCCGATAGGCTTACAGAAGGAATTACAAGTATAGGTGAACTTGGAACAACATTGATAATTTTTGTGCTTTTCGGAACTGCCCTTTTAACGTTGATTGTAGGTTATTTGTTGGCCACTATAATATCAATAATTGCTACACTAATTAGATATTTAGGATTTACGGTGAATAGGGCAAAGGACAAAGTTCACATCCATTATGGATTGTTAACGAAAAAGAATTTTACTTTAACTGAAAATAAAATATCAGGGATAGTGCTTAGTCAATCTTTTCTAATGAGACTATTTTCTGTTTATACTGTTTCTGTGTATGCCATAGGCTATGGAGGAACAGAAGGAGACACAGGAGCATCTAGCGGAGTGGGAATGATTTATCCTTTAGCAAAAAAAGATAAAATCGATAAGATTTTGAAGGAACTTTTTCCGGAAATTACTGCAGAAGAGCCATATCAAAGAGAAAAACAAGGTACACTAAGATACTTTTTCTATAGACCATCTGTAATTTTTGCGACAATTTTACTAGCTATTGCTATAATAATAGGGAGTATATTACCTTTAGGAATTTATAGCTATTTAATAATAGCAATCTTTACTACTGTTTTGGTATTGACAGGAATAAACGCGGCCCTTAATTATTTTAACTGTAAGTTAAGCCTAGGAAATAAAACCATTAGCTATATTAAAGGAGGCTTCAAGAAAGATATTGTTTATATAAAGCGGGATTTAATAGAAACGGTTGGGTTTGGAACTTCAATGCTAAAAGAGAAAAAAGGGTTCGGCAATTTAATTATTAAATTTTATGGACCAATGGGGTTTAATGAGCAAAAAATAATAAACCAAAATTTAGAGGATTACGGAAGAATAAAAGAAACTATTATGTACTAAATTAAATCGGTAAGATTACTTTTGACTTATAATGAATTTGATTTGTCTTTTCAAGTATTTTCTTGAAAAGACTCAAGGGAGTATCACCTTTGCATAATTCATGCAAAAATAGTATAATAAAGGTATGGATAAGAAAAAATACACAAAAAGAAAAAGAAAAACAGTAATTAAACTTGGTGCAATGGTTGTTTTAAGTGGCTTGTTGCTTACGTTAAGTGGATGTACTACATTTGATAATTTTGTAGAGGCATTTTTTGGAAAAGAAAGTGGAGACACAATAAAAGTCGCGGTATATCAACCTTATACTGGTGAGGATAAAGAAGAAGGCCTTAAGGAAATTAGAGGCATTGAAATAGGGAATCAGCTTTTCCCAGAAGCCTTAGGAAAAGAAGTAGAGCTTGTTGAAGTAGATACAGGTTCTAATATTAACATAGCTAGGACTTCATTAGAAGAAGTAGTTCCAGAAGCGCCTGCGGCAGTACTAGGTAGCTATGGAAGCGCATTTTCTTTATTAGGTTCTGAGTACTTTAGTAATGCGCAGATTCCAGCTATTACAATAACAAATAATAACGCTTATGTTACTAGTGATGATAATTATTATTATCGAGTATCTGCTGTTGAAACTAGGCAGGCTGAAGCGGTAACGGATTTTGTTATTAATGACCTTAAAAAAACAAAGGTTGCTGTAATGTATTCGGAGAATGATGATGTCGGAAATGTCCTTGCAACTGATTTTGAGGCACGAATGCAAGAGGCTACAAACTCTAAAGCAGAAATACAAAACATTAAATACCTAGAAACAGAGGCGAATTACAATAAATACTTTCAAGCTATTGAGGACTATGGGATAGATACAGTGTATCTTAAAGCTGATCCAGAGTCAGCGGCTACAATAATTAAAGAGGCTGATAATAGAGGCTATATGTTTAACTTTGTGGGAGATAGCTCTTGGGATACTGGTTTAGCAAAAGAATTGAAAGGAACTTCAGTTGGAGTATATTACCCTAATATAGTACCGAGTATTAACACGCAGTCTCCTTACTACCAAGACTTTGTAGATGCCTATAAAGCAGCCTATCCAGAAGTAGAAACTATCCCAATTGAAAGCTATATGGCATTTGATGCCTATGTTCTCTTGATAGATAGCATGGAAAGGGCTGGGGATTACATCAACGGTAAGAAGCTTGCGGAAGCCATTGCTGCGACAGAAAACTTTTCAGGTGTTTCAGGAGAGTATAGCTTTGATAGCAATGGTGATGCTTTAGTTAATATTAAAATAATGAAAATTGAAAATGGACAAAGTAAATTAGTGTATTTGTCAAAGCCTAGTAATCTTATAATTGCTCCTTCGACAGAAGATGAAAGTGAAGATGAATCAGAAGAAGAAAGTGAAATTTCCGAAGGAGAAAATAATGAGGATACTTCTACTGACGAAGAAAATGTCGATGAAGAGGGGAATAATTAAAAAAACTTTTGAGTGAGGAAAAAATTAGCATCGAGTATGTTGATAATTCAAAGTAATATAATATTGTAATAAAATTAAGAAAAAATAGGTAATGAAGTGTAAATATTAGGAGGGTCAAATGGAAGAGAAAATCAAAGCTGGATTAGAGGAAATTAGAGTTTTTTTACAAAGAGACGGAGGAGATATTGAATTTGTTTCTTATGAAGACAATGTTGTAAAAGTGAGACTTTTAGGTCAATGCAAAGGTTGCCCGGGAGCACAAATGACAATTAAAGGCGTAGTAGAAAGACTTCTGAAAGAAAATTACCCTGAAATTGATAGAGTAGAGGCAGTATAGTTTATGGATTTTAATATAGTTGCAAATAGAATCGAAGAATTGAGGGACGAAATCATAAATGATTTACGTTCCTTGGTTTCTATTAAGAGTATAGCGATAGAACGGACAGATGAAAATAATCCTTATCCTTTTGGAGAAGAAGTTCAAAAAGCTATGGAATTAATGTTTTCCCTTGCTTCGCGGGAAGGTATGAGCTACAAAAATGTAGACAACTTTGGTGGGCATATTGATTTTGGTGGAGAGGAAAGCTCGGAAATAATGGGAATTCTTTGTCACCTAGATGTTGTTCCTGAAGGAGAAGGATGGAGTAAGGATCCCTTTGGAGGAGAAATAGTAGACGGAAAGTTTTATGGCAGAGGCGCCATAGATGATAAAGGCCCAACTATTGCAGCTTTTTATGCAATGAAGGCATTAAAAGATGTAGGTTTAATTCCAGAGAAAAAAGTTAGACTAATATTAGGCCTTGATGAAGAAACTAATTGGAACGGTATGAAATATTATTTGGAAAAAGAGAAGGCTCCAGATTTTGGGTTTACACCAGACGGAGATTTTCCAGTAATTCACGGAGAAAAAGGTATATTAGTTTTTGATTTAGGAAGAAAGCTAGGAAAACCAATTGAAAGTGGAATTGAGCTGAGGAGCCTTAAGGGAGGAAATGCAGCTAATATGGTTCCTGATAAAGGCAGAGCTGTTATTTTTTCGCCTAAGCCAAAAGCATATGATGATATTAAGCATAAAGTAGAAGCCTTTAATGAAAGAACAGGGAAAGATATTAAGGCTAAGGCTGTTGGAAAAAGTTTAGAAATAACAAGTAAAGGTGTTTCTGCTCACGGTGCTATGCCAGAATTAGGGGTTAATGCAATTTCAACTTTAATGGAATTTTTAGGAGAAATTAGTTTTGTAAATGAAGATGTTAATGACTTCGTGAATTTCTACAACAACCACCTAGGATATGAAACAAACGGAAAAAGTTTAGGTTGTCTAATGAATGATGAAGTTTCGGGAGACACCATACTTAATGTTGGAGTTGTTGAAGGCGACTTGCAAGTTATTAAATTGACAATAAACATTAGGTACCCTGTGACGACGACTAGCGAAGAAATATATGCATCTATGGAAGAAGTTCTGAACGGATATAAATTGGGAATAATAAAAGGTAAGCACGAAAAACCAATTTATGTTCCAAAAGATAATCCTTTTATTATTGAGCTTATGGACATATATAGGAAATGGACCAATAGGATAGAGGAAGAGCCTCAGGTAATAGGTGGAGGAACATATGCAAGAGCTGCAAAAAATGTATTTGCTTTTGGCCCGTCTTTCTTAGATGATGTAGAATGTGCTCATCAAAAAGATGAATTCATTAATGTTGATCATTTAATTACCATAACAAAAATTTATGCAGAAGCAATACACAGGCTTGCAAATTCCTAAAATTCAGAAATTAAGTTGGGAAAACTATAGCAAAAAGATTGACAAAACTAAAACAAATGTGATACTCTTTAGGAGTAGTAGATATTAAATCTGTTTCAGGGCGGGGTTAGATTCCCCACCGGTGGTGATGAGCGAAGGCTATAAGTCCACGAGCTGTAATGCAGCAGAATCGGTTAGAATCCGATACCGACGGTATAGTCCGGATGAAAGAAACTTAGATATATGTTAGTATTTCTAATTTGCCTTGGAACCACAGTTCCGAGGCAAATTTTGTTTCCTGACAGATTAAATCGAATAGTTATTATTTAATTTATGATGGAGGAATCAAAATGAAAAAAGAAGAAAATCGAATCAGAAGTAATCAGAAGAATACGGTAAAAATAGCTAAAATGGGAGTCTTAGTGGCCATTGGTATAATCTTGGTTTACTTTATCCACTTCCCAATATTCCCAGCGGTGCCTTTTCTAGAATATGATCCGGCAGACATAGCCATATTAATTGGTGGATTTGCCTTTGGACCAGTAGCGGGAATTTTACTGACTATTGCAGTTTCTATAATACAAGGTGTGACAGTTAGTGCGGCAAGTGGTTTGTATGGTATAATAATGCATATAATTGCAACAACTGCTCTTGTAACTGTTTCTTCAATAATATACAAGAGGGGCAAAACAAGGAAAAGTGCTGCAATTGGATTAGTTTGTGGAACTATTGCAATGGTTATTGTAATGTTTTTTGCAAACTTAATAGTGACACCTTTATTTATGGGAGTTCCTAGGGATGTCGTGATGACACTAATGCCTTTTATCCTTGGATTCAACTTTGTAAAAGCGGGAATAAATTCAATTCTAACATTTGTACTGTACAAGAAAATTTCAAATTTCTTACATAAGTAAAAGCTGAGGAGTTGCCAACATTCTTGCATAAGTAACGTCGGAGGAGCTTAAACAAAATAATCAGATAAAACAATTAGATAAAATAATCCTTTGAGTTTAATGAGGCACAAGCGAAATAAAGAATGAAAAAAGATAAAGCATGAATATAAATGGGAGCTTTATGAATAAATATTTGGTTAAAATGGGAGCTTTATGAATAAACATTTAGTTAAAAATGAAATAGAGACAAAAGCCTTTGCTGAAAAGGTTGCTAGAGTTTTAAAGCCAGGAAGTGTATTAGCCTTGATGGGAGACCTTGGAACTGGCAAAACAACATTTTCTAAGTACCTAGGAAAGGCATTAGGGATCACAGAGCAGATCACCAGCCCAACCTTTACAATTGTTCAAGAATATAGGTCTGGAAAAGTTCCAATGTTTCATTTTGATGTGTATAGAATAAGTAGTATTGAAGAAATGGATGATATTGGCTATGAAGAGTACTTTTATAGCCAAGCCATAGTTGTGATTGAGTGGGCTGATTTAATAGAAGAGATACTTCCAGAGAATACAAATAAAATATGGATAGAATTAGCTGAAGGGGAAACGCGAAAATATACATATAATTTTGACATTTAGCAATTTTAATAAGCTAATATTATTGCAAGACAAAATAAAAAAGAGATGTGTGGGTTTCAACAAAGCTAATAGGCATAGAATTATTCTCAGGGTTAACATAATCGAAACTTGATAAGATAAATTTAAAGAAAAGGTAAAGTAAAACTTAAGGTAAAGTAAAACTTAAGGCACACAATGAAATGAAATTCATAGATAAGTTTAAGGGTGAGTATTAAAGAAATCAATAACTAGAAAGCAGAAGGTAAGGGCATAAGATGTTACAAGATGATAAGCGAATAATAATATATGCAATAGATACTACAGGGCCATTTTGTACCGTAAGCCTTTTGATTAATAATGGGCAAGGTCAGGAAGACTCTATGATTGTAATAGAGGAGACTTCAGAAAAGAAGATTTCTCATGTACAAGAATTACTCCCGCTTACGCAGAGTTTATTAGATAAAGCAGAATTGAAACTTAAAGATATTGATGTAATTGCCGTATCTAAAGGACCTGGGTCTTATACAGGAATTAGAGCTGGAGTATCAATGGCAAGGGCCTTTGGACAAATTCTCAATAAGCCTTTAATTGGAGTTGGCTCTCTAGAACCCTTTGCTTTAATAAAAGAAGAGGATTATTTGGTATGTCCAATCTTTAATGCCAGAAGAAAGCAAATTTATGGTGGAGTATATGTAGGAGTATCACCTGGAAAAGGAAATGGAGAAAGGACTATCATAGAAGGTGGTCCTTTCTTGATAAGTGAATTTTTAGAGCAAGTAGAGAAAAAAATTGAGGAAAACGAAGAATTAAAAAAGAAAAAGATTATCTTTTTTGGGGATGGAGTAGAGGCTTATACAGAAGAGCTAGAAGAGTTTAAAATTTCTTTGGCAAAGCAAAAGATAAAGGTGATAATTGATGAAGAAGATCGCTACCAAAGATCAAGTGCAGTAGCTCTTAGAGGATATGAAAAATACTTGGAAGAGGGTGCAAAGCCTTACTACGAAGTTCTTCCAGATTATATGAAAAAGGTGGAAGCAGAGGAAAAGTTAGAGGAAAAGAAAAAAAATATTAGAGCGAATTTGACATACAAGATAGTAACTATTGCGGATATTCCAAGAATTGCCCAAATTGAAAAAGAGTGTTTCCCAGACCCATGGACAGAAAACATGTATAGAGAAGAAATTGAAAGCAATAAACTAGCGACCTATGTTTGTGCCATGTTTGAGGAACAGATAATTGGATTTGGTGGTCTTTGGATTATTGGAAATGAGGGACATATTACTAATATTGCAGTTTCTCCTAAGTTCAAGAATGGAGGAGTAGGCTACTTAATCGGAAAAGAATTGATGGCCGTAAGTGAAAACAAAGCCGAAACAGAGTTGAATTTCACTTTAGAAGTAAGAGAAAGTAATGATGCTGCAATTAAACTATATGAGAAACTAGGATTTAAAAGTGTGGGTAAAAGGCCAAAATACTATGGTAATGAAGATGCAATAATAATGTGGAGGATTATAGCCGATGAATAAAAAAGATATAATCACTCTAGGAATAGAGAGCAGCTGTGATGAGACCTCAGTAGGCATAGTTTTAAATGGAAAAAAAGTGTTGGCAAATATTATCTCATCCCAAATTGAAATTCATAAAGAGTATGGAGGAGTAGTTCCAGAAATTGCATCTAGGAAACACCTTGAAAATATAAATTTAGTTTTAGATGAAGCCTTACAAGAAGCAAATATCACACTGGATGATGTGGATGTAATTGGAGTAACAAGAGGGCCAGGATTAATTGGGGCTCTCCTAATCGGCGTTACAACAGCAAAAGCTATAGCTTTTGCATTGGATAAGCCACTTGTGGGAATTCAACACATACAAGGGCATTTGGCGGCAAATTATATAGAACACCCTGAGTTAAAGCCGCCATTTGTTGGGCTAATAGTCTCAGGAGGTCATACCAGCATATCTGTAGTAGATGACTATTTGCATATGAGAGAGCTTGGCTCTACGAGAGATGATGCAATTGGAGAAGCTTACGATAAGGTTGCTAGAGTCTTAGATTTAGGATATCCAGGAGGACCAAAGGTAGATAAATTAGCAAAAGAAGGAGATGAAGAAGCAATACACTTCAAAAGGGTGTTATTAGAAAAAGGTAGTTTTGACTTTAGCTTTAGTGGCACTAAAACAGCTGTAATAAATTACTTAAATTCCAAACAACAGAAAGGGCTGGACTTTAATAAAGGAAATATGACAGGAGATAAAGGCCAGGTAATAACAAGAGCTGATTTGGCAGCAAGTTTCCAAAAATCTGTACTAGATGTTATTGTAGAAAAAACAATAGAGGCGGCCAAAACTGAAGGTTTAAAAAACATTGCTATGTGTGGGGGAGTTGCGTCAAATAGTAGACTTAGGGAACTGTTAGGGGAAAAGGCTAAAGCCAGTGGATTATCACTATATTACCCTTCGCCAATACTATGTACAGATAATGGTGCAATGATAGCGGCAGCAACTTATTATGCTTACCTTGAGGGACAAGAAGATGGAATAGATATGGATGCAAGTGCTTCCTTTGGCAGATCATAAAATTTCTTCCTTAATCATATATATTAAATAGAAGGCAATATTACCTTGAAGATTATCGTGATTGAAATAATTTTCATGAAAAATACTGTTAAAACTTGCACAAGATAAAAATGTATTCTATAATAACTGTATATGAAAATTTTAGACATTAACTGTAGGGAGGGGATTATGTTTTTTGAAGAGATATGTGAAATTATAGAAAATGAAACTGGAGCAGATGGAAATAGCTTAAGTTTAGAAACAAATCTAATCAAAGACTTAGAAGCAGATTCATTAATGGCGGTAGAAATTATTTTAGCTATAGAAGATAAGTTTGATGTTGAAATACCAGATGGCGTTGCAGAAAAATTTCAAACTATCGGTGACATCGTGGAATACGTAGAAGGAAATGTGAGTAATGATTAAAAACGAAAAAATTTCAAAAGCAGTAATAAGAAGATTGCCTAGATATAGACGATATCTATTAGACTTACAAAAAAAAGGTGTTCGTAAGATTTCGTCAAGCGGATTTAGTGAGCTGGTTGGTTGCACTGCTTCTCAAATTAGACAAGATCTAAACAACTTCGGCGGTTTTGGGCAGCAGGGTTACGGATATAATGTAGATGAGTTATATCAAAACATCAGCCAAATATTAGGGTTAGATACAGAATACAAAACAATTATTGTTGGAGCGGGAAATATGGGTCAAGCTATTGCTAACTATATTCATAGTTATAGAGAAGGATTTGTATTATCTGCATTATTTGACAGGGATCCTAACGTAATTGGAAAAGAAGTTAGTGGCGTAAGTGTAAAAAGTATGGATGAAATTGAAGAATTCATAAAAAGCGAAGATATTAGAATCGCAATAATATGTACCAACAAAGAAAGCGCTCAGGAAGTAGCGGATACGGTATGTCAAAATGGCATCGAAGGCATTTGGAATTTTGCTCCTGTGGATGTAAATGTTCCTGAAAATATGCCATTAGAAAATGTACATTTGAGCGATAGTTTACAATCCTTGGCCTATTTTATGCATAGGAACAAGGCGGAATAAAAAGTAAATATATAAAAAATAACCGTTTCGAAAGAAACGGTTATTAATTGGTGTTAATCTTTGATAAATTAACCAGCAATAATTGCGTCAGTTGGACATGCTCCAACACAAGCTCCGCAATCGATACATGCATCAGCATCAATTGAATGCTGATCATCACCAGCTGTAATTGCATCTACTGGACATTCAGCAGGACATGCGCCACAGTTAATACAAGCATCTGTAATTGTATAAGCCATTGTTTTTTCCTCCTTATAAAACTATTATATTTGTTTTGAATATTACTAATATCAAAATTAGTATAACAAAAAAATAACAAAAGGTAAAGAAAAAAAACAAAGTGAAAAAAATAAAGTGAAAAATTTAACAAATAATGGCGAGAGACAAAATAATTTGATTAATTATTTGTAAGTTTTGACAAAAGAAGATTTTTGATACTATATTTCATGGAGTTAGATGCTATCAATAAGGTTGATAGATGTAAAAGCCTATATAGAATAATCAAAGAGTTGAAGAGAAGGTCCAATTATTTTAAAAATGGACAAGAGGGGTAGAGGCCAAAATGATTGTATATGCGTTAGTAGGTTCAAGTGGAACTGGGAAAAGCTTTCAAGCAATGAATCTTTGCAAGGAAAAAGGAATTGAGTCAATTATTGATGATGGCCTTTTCATACATAAAGGAAAAGTTCTTGCAGGGCAATCAGCGAAAAAAGAAGCGACAAAAGTAGGGGCTGTAAAGACTGCTCTTTTTTTGAAAGATGAGCATCAGAGAGCCGTAATTAGAAAAATACAGCAACATAATATTTCGAACATTTTAATAATTGGAACTTCCATTGTAATGGTAGAAAAAATAGTTGCAAGATTGGAACTCCCTAAAATCAGTAGGTTTGTATTTATTGAAGATATAACTACTGAGGGCGAACGAAATATAGCTCAAAAACAAAGAACCATACATGGTAAGCATGTAGTCCCAGCTCCTTCAAAGGAATTAAAAAGACAGTTCAGTGGATATTTTTTGAATCCCTTGAAAATGTTCAAAGGATTTGATACGGGAGTCGATGGAAGCTATATGGAAAAAACAGAGGTCCGTCCAACATTTAGCTATGAGGGGAAGCTAATTATTTCAGACAAAGCTGTTAATGATATTGTTAGATGTATAGCGATAGAAGTAGATGGAGTATTATCTATACTAAAGGTCACTTCGGAATCAACTTATAAGGGGGTAATAATTACCATTTTATTAAGCATGCAATTAACTGAAAATAATATAGAGAAACTTAAATATATTCAAAAAAAATCACTAGAAATGATAAGTTTTATGACTTCGTATAATGTTATCGGCGTAGATATAGAATTAAGGGACATAAGCTTATAATATGGTGAAAGAAAACGTAAGAGAGAACACAGTTTATATTACTAGCCTAAAAAATTTAAAAGACTTTGAATTGAATCATATTTTTGATTGCGGACAATGCTTTAGGTGGGAAAAAGAAGAAGATGGAAGCTATACAGGAGTTGTGCTATTTCGCTATAATGAAAGTTGGCATAATGTTGCTGCAAATATTAAGCTTAAAAATAGTGAAGCTACCATCCAGGCGACTAAGGCGATTCCTGTTGAAGTTTGGGAAAATTATTTTGATTTGAAAGTTGATTATGGACAAATAAAATATGAATTAAGGCTAAAGGATGATAAAATAGATGAGGCGATTAATTCTGGGGAGGGTATAAGAATACTTAACCAGAATAAATGGGAAACTTTAATATCTTTTTTGATTTCTCAAAACAATAATATCCCGAGAATTAAAGGCTGTATTCAAGCTCTTTCAAAGAACTTTGGAGAGCCGCTTGGTGAGTTCATGGGAAGTGAAAGGTTTGGTTTCCCCTTGCCGGAAACTTTAGGGAAACTTACTGTTGAAGACCTTAGTGAGTGCAAACTAGGCTATAGGGCTGGATATATTATTGAAAGCAGCAAGCAGGTAATCAATATGGGGGTTAAGGAATTCTTTGATATTGAAGAATTGGACGAAATGACAGCCTTTGAAAAAATCAAAGGACTTAAGGGTGTAGGCCCTAAAGTTGCTCATTGTATACTTCTATTTTCCTTTAAAAAAAGAGAGAGCTTTCCAATAGATGTATGGATGAAAAAAGTAATGGCAGATGTTTATGACTTGAATAAAGAAAAAGAAATAGAAAGCTTTGCGAAAGAAAAATTTGGACGCAACGGAGGAATAGCTCAGCAGTACCTGTTCTATTATATTAGAGAACTGGAGAACAACGGCTAAACAATAAAACTCTGTAAGGGGTTAGTGAAAAACAAGGTAAAGGTGAAATAGAAAGTTGGTAAAATGTTGTTAGGTACAATTGTAAATTCCACAGCAATAGTGATTTGCTCTGGGATAGGAATATTATTGGCTAAAGGAGCTGGATCAGGATTACCAAAGCGGTTTGAAGAAACTATACTAAAGGGTATAGGGTTGGCTGTATTTTTTATAGGAATCTCAGGTTCTTTGGAAACAAAAAATGGAATGTGTCTGATTCTAAGCGTAATCCTTGGAGGAGCCATAGGAGAGCTAATTAATATTGACAAAGGAATGAATAAGATAGGGGAATTTGTAGAAAGCAAGTTAAAGTTTGCAAAAAGAAATTTTACTAAAGGCTTTGTAACCGCTACAATCCTATTTTGTTCAGGATCTATGGCCATAGTAGGGGCTATTGAAAGTGGTCTAATAGGTGATCATCAAATGCTTTTTGCAAAGTCAATTTTAGATGGAATTACTTCTATAATTTTTGCCTATCAAATGGGAATAGGTGTACTTTTCTCGGCGGTACCAGTTCTTTTATATCAAGGAAGCATAACATTGATATCCATGGTATTTAGCGATGTAATTCCTATGGATATAATCGTTGAAATGGGTGCGGCAGGAAGCTTAGTTGTAGCAGCTATAGGAATTAACTTTCTTACAGGGCAAGAAATCAAAGTCGCAAACTTTATTCCGGCAGTATTTTTGCCAATAATAATTATGAATGTAATGAATTTGTTTTAAGAAAACTTTGATAAATTTATCTATGGGTTAAGTAATTTATTTAATTTTCCTATTAGACAAATTTGGAAGAGTAAATTGGGTAGAAAGACGTATATGCTTAAGCATTTATAACCTGAAGTAGCTTAAGCATTTATAACCTGAAGT
>CAYJGT010000007.1:0-4184 GCA_964370035.1 uncultured Oscillospiraceae bacterium | reverse complement strand
GCTTAAGCATTTATAACCTGAAGTAGCTTAAGCATACGCGTATATATTAAATGTGAAGGAGAAACTAAAACACGAATGGGAAATAAGGAAATACTAACTCCAAATAAAATGGAAGCCATGCCGATGGGGAAATTACTCTTTGCTATATCAATGCCAATGATAATATCAATGATGGTGCAAGCTTTATATAATATTGTTGATAGCATGTTTGTAGCAAGAATCAGTGAAGAGGCTTTATCAGCCGTTTCTCTTGTTTTTCCAATACAAAATTTAATGATATCAGTAGCTGTGGGAACTGCCGTGGGGCTTAATGCTTTGATATCAAGGTATTTAGGTGAAAAAGATCCTGAAAGAGCTCATAAAGTAGCTCAGCAAGGTCTGTTCTTAACCCTAATAAATGGAATACTGTTCGTTTTAATCGGAGTGTTTTTTTCAGAAATATTTTTCACAATGCAAACATCTAATGAAGAAATAATCCAACTTGGAAAAGAATATATGAGCGTCATAACCATAGGATCATTTGGATTATTCTTTCAAGTAACTTTTGAAAGGTACCTTCAGTCTACGGGTAGAACTCATCTAAGTATGATTGTCCAAATAGTGGGGGCGGGTCTTAATATTGTATTAGATCCTATATTAATTTTTGGATTGCTAGGGTGCCCAGAATTAGGAGTTATGGGGGCAGCAATTGCTACTGTAATTGGGCAAACTATCGCAGCATTGGTAGGCTTGCTACTTTGTGTAAAGAAGAATAAAGAAATATCACTAGATTTAAAAGGGTTTAGGCCATCTAAATTTATTATTGGTAATATTTATAGAATAGGGTTTCCCGTAATTGTTATGCAGTCCATTGGTTCGATTATGATATTTGGAATAAACGCCATATTGATAGGGTTCTCTGTAACAGCGACGGCTGTATTTGGCATTTACTTTAGACTGCAAAGTTTTATTTTCCTTCCCGTTTTTGGGATGACAAACGGCTTAGTTTCAGTAGTTGCATATAATTTTGGAGCCAGGAATAAAGAGAGGATACTTGCAGCGATAAAGCTGACGGCTACAGCAGCAGTAATAATAATGACTGTAGGAATGACAGTATTTTTAATTTTCCCACAACAGTTATTAGGAATTTTTGATGCCAATGCAGAAATGTTGGAACTGGGAATAATTTCTTTAAGAGTTATTAGTGTTGGATTTCCTATTGCAGGGTTCTGCATTTCCCTGTCAGGGGCTTTCCAAGCTTTAGGTTTTAGTATATACAGCTTGATTCTTTCGGTAATTAGGCAATTAGTTGCAATTCTTCCAATAGCATATGTGCTTTCGCTGGTTTGGGGAGTAAATGGAGTATGGTTAGCGTTCCCAGCCTCTGAGGTAATCTGCCTTGTTATTAATATAATCTTACTTAAGAGAATGTATGAAAAGGTGCTCAAAAATTTAGAGTAGAAGTAAATTGTATTATTGTGGCTTTCAATATTGAAAGAGGGCAGAAAAGGTTGATTTTTTAAGGGAAAATTGATAAGATATAAAGGAATGATAACCAATTATAAAAGAATATTAAGGGATTAAAAACTGATTATTTGTAATTAAATAGAATCAGTAGGTTTATAAATTCTAGAAAAAAGGAAGGGATAGAACATGTTTGTAGAAGTAAATAACGAAAGCAAAAAGTCATATAGAGGCTTTTCGATAGCGGCAATGGTGTTAGGAATTGTATCAATTGTAACTGCGGCTACAGTTTGGTTAGGAATTGCATGCGGAGTAGTGGCCATAGTGTTTGCGATTTTAACACTAAAGAAAAGCGGAGGACAAAATAAGAATAAAGCAATAGCAGGACTTGTAACTGGAATTATAGGAATTGTTTTTTCAGCTTTTATGCTTTTTATATATATCCTTGCAGTACAAGAAGTTGAAAAAGAATTTTACGATTCATTAAATCAATTAGAGTACGAATATAATACGAGCTTAGAAGATTTGAATCTTGAGGATTTAGAAGATTTGAACCTTGAAGATCTGAATCTTGAAGATCTAAATCTTGAGGATTTGAACCTTGAAGACCTTGAGAATATCGATACGGATGCATTAGAGCAGGAGTTGAATTTGCTCCTAGAAGATCTTGAAAATGTATAAGTAATCTTTTATATTAGATGAAGGTTAATGTAAATGAAGCGCACAAGCTGCTCTATTAAAGCAAAAAGGAAAAATAATGTATCAAGAAAACAAATATACGAGAATAGAAGATTATAAAGGATTCTCTATTACGGCCATGGTAGTGGGGATTGTGGCGTTGTTAACAACAATAACGGTATGGTTCTCGATTGCCTGTGGGATAACAGCGATTGTATTTGCTATTATTACACTAAAAAAAAGTAATGGTCAAAATAAAAAGAAGGCAATAGCGGGCTTGATTACTGGGATTGTCGCAGTGCTTTTAGCAATTGCAGCTTTACTGTTTTATATAAGTTTGGGAAATTTTTTCCAATGGCTGTTTAGTATGGAAACTGATAAAATAGATGACAGTGCTAATTTAATAATTGAGAGAGAAAGTGAAGATTATTCTGAAGAAGAATGGTTGCTAGAACTTGAAAAATTTGAAGATTCTCTAGAAAAAGAATTAGAAAATGAATTGGAAAATATAGACGAACTAGAAAATATTTAATTAAGAAAATGACTATTCCAAGACGATTCGTTTGTCTTGGAATTTTTATAAAGTAAATAAAAATATTTTAGAAACCTATTTTATGGAGAGAAGAGATAAGCGATTAAACAGCAAGATAGTTCTGATTAATACCCTCTGAATGTGGTATAATAAGAAAATATAAATTTTTTTTGAAAAGCGCAAAGGAGGAGAATATGAAGATTAATACAACATGTGTACATGGAGGTTATAAGGCGGAAAGTGGTCAACCCCAAGTCATGCCAATCTCACAAAGTACTACATACAGATATTATGATGGTGAAGAAGTAGCTAAATTATTTGACTTAGAGAGCGCTGATTATATGTATAGTAGATTAGGAAATCCAACATTAACAGGCTTAGAAACTAAGATGGCTGAATTAGAAGGCGGAACTATGGCCATTGCAACATCTTCGGGAATGTCAGCAACCTTTATTACGATTTTTAATATATGTAATGCAGGTGACCATATTGTTTCATCAAAATCAATTTATGGAGGAACATACAATATGTTTACGGTAACCCTAAAAAAGATGGGTATAGACTGTACATTAATAGACCAAGATGCTTCGGAAGAAGAAATAGCCAAGGCTATTCAACCCAATACAAAATTAATCTTTGCTGAATCATTAGGGAATCCTTCTTTGAAGGTTATTGACTTTGAAAAATTTAGCAAGATAGCAAGAGCAGCGGAAGTACCGCTAGTAATAGATAATACTTTAGCTACACCATTTCTTTGTAAACCATTAGAGCTGGGAGCGGATATTGTAGTTCATTCCACTTCAAAGTATGCAGATGGACATGCCTCTGCACTAGGTGGAGTTGTAGTTGAGGGTGGCACATTTGACTGGGATAAGTCTGGTAAATATCCAGGGATGATAGAGCCGGATCCAAGTTACCATGGACTAAAATTCTACGAAAAATTTGGAGGTGTAGCCTTCTCAATTAAGCTGAGGGCGCAGATGCTTAGAGATTTTGGATGCATTATGTCGCCAATGAATGCATATTTAACAATGCAAGGCCTACAGACACTTCATCTTAGAATGAAGAGACACAGTGAAAACGCTTTAGAAGTGGCAAAGTTTTTAGAAAATCATCCTAATGTAGAATGGGTTTCATACCCAGGGTTAGAGAGCAATTCGGACTATGAGTTAGCGCAAAAATACTTACCTAAAGGACAAAGCGGCGTACTTTCTTTTGGAATAAAAGGAGGAAGAGCTGGAGGCGAAAGTTTCTTGAAAAAAATAGACCTAATTAGCTTAGTTGTCCATGTAGGGGATGTTAGAACCTGTGTATTACATCCAGCAAGTTCTACTCACAGACAAATGAGTGAAGAGGATCAGATTAAGGCGGGTATAAAGCCAGACCTAATTCGACTCTCGGTTGGAATTGAAGATGTTGAAGATATAATTGAAGATCTAGAAAAAGCTTTAGTTTAAATAGATAAACTGTTATTTGTATTAGCTTGCTAATATAAATTCGCTACCTGCCATTGTGAAGCAAAGCTGAACAA
>CAYJGT010000006.1:0-38804 GCA_964370035.1 uncultured Oscillospiraceae bacterium | reverse complement strand
ACTATTTACAGCAAGCATTACGATTAAACCCATAAATATTATTTTTTGAAAATTCTGTTGCATATATTTAATTCCTTTCAGTTAAGTCTATTTTACACATTTAAAAATATTTTGCAAATACTATCCAGTGTTAGATGAGTATTATTTATTCATATTAATTTTATATTATCAATGTGTTGTTTGTTTGTTGCTTACTTCACAAGTGAAATTTTATCGCCCTATATTAATTCTTGTAAAGGAAAGATTAATATAATCACTCATTACACCAAGTTCTCTTTCCTTCTTCTCCTTATGATGAAGACTCTTTAGCTTGCTACCCAGTAAAGCTTATTATTCTTTGCTTGCATCTTTAGGATTCCTCTATGGTGGAGAGCTGTAATATAAGAGTTAACTGTGGCAGTTAATAAATAATGTTGCTCCACGGTGTGTTGTATTTGATAATGCTCAAATACCTTTGCTACAATATTTTCCAACGTATTAGGCTCTTTGCAAATTTCTTCAATTACAGTTAGTACTTCTATACAGTTACTTCGATTAAGTTCGCATAAGTCTTTTATATCCTCTAATGGAGCGGTATGAGAAGGGATAAACATTTTTCCCTCTAAGCCTTCTAAGATAGTTAATGAGTTTAGAAATTTTTCTATATCATATATATAAGAAATATGATATTTAGTAATTGTTTCTTCTCCGAAAACCCCATCTCCCACAAACCAAACTTTATCTGGAGTTTTTAAGGCCACCATATCCAAACAATGCCCTTCAATAGTTGCAAGCTCAAATCCTTCTGGTAAACTTTCTTCGCTAAGGAGATCAACCTCACTAGGTTTCGCCATAAACATGCTATTTCTAAATTCATTTAACGGAGATCCTAAATTGAAAAACAAAGGGAAAAAATGAGGATTCTCGATAAACGCCTTTTCCTCTTTAGGGGCTAAAATTTGGCAGTTCGTTTTATTCTGTAAAAAAGCATTCCCCGCAATATGATCTGGATGCAAGTGGGTATTTATTATTGTTTTTATCTTCCAACCTCTTTCTTCAATACCTTTATTTAACTTTCTCGCTGCGTCTTTACTACTTCCACTATCAATTAAAACCACTTCATCATTTTCATATCTGTATATCCCTACCTTTGATGGACAGTCCATATAGTAAGTGTTTTCTCCTACTTGAATTAATTCGTACATTTAATTTCTCCTATTTTATTCAATCGCGGACTGTAAAGCCTCGTCCAAATTAATCTCTCCATCACAGAGTTACACTAAATAACTGTATTTTTATTATATATAAACAGCTACAATAAATTATACCTTTTATATAAAACAGTATCAACTAAAACCACCTTTTCATGATCCTCTTCATTTTCATTTCTTTATATTTGGCACACTAACTCTAACCAAAAACTTTACTATTCTAAGGTAAAATATATGTCCAAAGCCTTCAATAAAATCATTTGAAAATTTTTATTTTTGAACAGAAGTTAATTGTCCAAATAATTGTATGTTGTTTGTTTCCATACATTTTGGGAGTTTTATTATATAAACAATAGGCAAAGAAACTTCACGCTTCTCTGCCTATTATTTTAACATAATCAATCATTCATCTCTAGAATTTAAGAGGATTGTTTTTTTAACACCTTATAACTATTTACTCTGTGAACGTTTGAGTAGCTCATCCTCTATCCTCCCGCGATACACGGATAAATCGTCACCTTATCACCTTCCTGCAACATGTAATTTTCAGCCTCTACTTTACCGTTAACTACATAGAATCCTATCCTTTCTATTGATATATCTATTTCCTCCGGAAGATTTTTTAAGCAACTCCCACTATTTATATCTATAACTCTATTACACATTTTAGCATCTGTAATGCACTTTTGGAGGCTATCATGTATTGATATTTCAACTTTCATAACATTCCCTTTCTATTACATCTACATAATATCATATGAATAATCTTCATCAAACATGTCACTGATTTCTTTCTGCGGTATATCAAAAGTATATCCCACGGGTCCTAACTTTTCCTCTTCCATAAATTCGGGTAATCTATGGTGTATTTTATCTATTCCCGCCAGCTTATTGAATTTAATTTCATTACATATATTTTGGATTCCCATTTTTATCACGTCATCGCTTGAAATTTTCTCTCCCATCATTGCCGTGAGCAATTTTGCTGAATACTCCATAGCAACGGGAACACATCCCACAAAAATACACAAACCTAACGAGTCAATTGCAGCTGTAATATATTGCACATCTCTATTGGCTTCGATTTGCCCTTCTATCTGGTCTGGTTTGTGCACATTTCTCCATTTACCTTTTCCAATCATGTTTGCTGATGTATGGTCTGCTCCCATTGTACTTGTCATATAAGATATCCCCGTTCCTTTAAAGCATCTAGGGTCATAAGCCGCCATGTATTGACCTTTTACATGCGCCACTCTGCCAATACCTAATACCTTTCCAGTGATATAAGCCCCTTGCCCTATGACTCTACCCGTTAAACTTCCTGTCCCTACTTCCTCTACCAATTCAATAGTTTTTTCTTTATCTCCAAAACTAATAATATTTGCCTCCATAAATCCTGCAATAGCACCCGCCGTATCCATAGTATCAATTCCAAAATCATCGCACAGACGGTCTAACGTTGCAATAGTATCTAGGTCATCAATACAAAGATTTGATCCAAATAGCGCAATGGTTTCATACTCAAGTCCCGATGTAAGATATTCACCATCTACATTATTGTAGACATTAGAACACCTTATCACACAACCAGCAGAACAAGCATGTCCTGCTTTGCCACCTCTTTCTAGCATTGTATTCCTTAACGCCTCAGCATTTATTTTATCTGCATTTTCATAAGCTCCATATCTAAAATTTTTCGTTGGTAATCCACCAATTTCATTAGCAAACCCTAAGGTAACTGTTGTACCATACTTAGTTAATGAAGCCCTCTCTTTTATTATTTCCTTCGCCCACTCTTTCGCCACTTCCCTATATTGAGGTAGATCCACTATCTGAGCTAAATGGTCATCATTTGTCACATGAGAATCATCAATAACTATTGCTTTAATTTTTTTAGAACCTAAAACTGCACCTAATCCACCTCTGCCACAATGTCTTGACGCATGACCTTCCGAAGTGCTAACAGCAATAGTTGCAGTTGCCATACAAAATTCTCCTGCTTGCCCTATGGACATAATCGTAACTTTACTACCATATTTTTCTCTTAATTTTGCCATTGTTTCATAATTGCCTAACCCCATTACGCTTTCAGCTGATACTAACTTAACTTCCGTATTATTAATCAGTAATAACTTTAGTTCCTCTTCATCACTGGGTTTTTCTTCAATAATAATCGCTTTTATTCCTAATCTCGCTAATGCTCTTGCTGCAGTTCCCCCCGCATTACTTTCTTTAATCCCTCCTGTTAAAGGACTTTTTGATCCAACTGAAAGTCTACCTGAAGATGGAGCATTTGTACCAGATAGTAACCCAGGGGCAATTACAAGCTTATTCCTTTGTCCAAGCGCTTCACAAACTGGATCAACTTCATCTATTATTATCTGCGAAGTAAGCCCTTTTCCACCAAGCTTTTTGTACTCCTTAGGTATTTTCTCATATTTGCTCATTCCCAGCCCTAAGTTCACTCTAATAATTTTACCCATATTCGCCCTCCTACTCACTTGATTTTATAGTCCGTAAAACAATGGAATTGTTATAATTGCGCATAAATATGCAATTATATTAAATGCTCCACCAACAATAACATAATCTTTAAACCTATATCCTCCTGCTAATGTCATGGTTATTGGCGTTGTTCCAACTGGTGTGGCAAAAGCTAAATTAGCTCCAATCACTATTCCGATCACGAAAGTGATTGGATCCAAATTCAAGGTTTGAGCTATATGAATGCAAATAGGTGTTAACATCGCTACCGTAGCAGTATGTGACATTACATTCCCTAATAGCACTGCAATAAGTACCAAAACTGCAAATGTTATCCAGCCTGAGGCACTCTCTCCACCAAGCAATACTATAATTCCTTGAGCTAGTTTCTCTCCTGCCCCACTAACTTCTATTCCTTTTGAGAACCCTAAAGCTCCCCCTAGTATTACAACCGCAGACCAGTCCATTTTTTCATATGCTTTTTTTTCAGATATGCATCCTGTGATTATGCAAAAGACTGCCCCAATCATTGCTGTAACTCCCACAGGAAAAATTTCTAACACAAAGCATACAATACATGCCAATGCGATTATTCCAGAAAGCCACATTTTATTTTTACTTTTCTCCTCATTATCACTCACCGCTTCTACTTCTAATTTTTCCTCAAAGTCAAAGGTTTTTTTCCCAAGCCAGTACCCTATGGTCAAAAAGTATACTATTAATAAAATAACTATAGGAAGTGCTCCTTTTGCTAATTCGAAAAAACCTAAAGTTCTCACTCCTTCTGTTTGTTCTAAAATACCCTGAGCAATTAACTGTGGTGTTGATCCTATTAAAGTGCAGTTTCCCCCCACTACCGAGGCAAAGCCTAGCGCCATAAATGTATTTTTCTTTGTTATTTTACCTTTTGATTTTATTGCTGCTGTCACAATAACGGGCATGAGCATTGCAACTGTAGCAGTATTGCTAAAAAACGCAGAAATAATTGCTGTAAACACCATTATAACTAGCAAAAATGTTTTTTCACTACTTCCAAGTTTATCAAAAACTCTCTCTCCTATCTCCTTTGCCAAGCCTGTTTCAAATATAGCATTTCCAATCACCATCACTCCAACAACCATCATCAGCGTGTTACTAGCAAAGCCAGAGAATACATCCACAAAATCAGTAATGCCAAAGACAGCCATAGCAATAGCTCCTAAAATACTTGTCATTGCCAATGGTATTTTTTCTAATACAAACGATATGATTATTGCCGCTAATATAATTATTGCTATCGTACTTTCCTGCATGATTTCCCCCTTAAATCTTCTAATTATTCAGCAAACTCCTTAACACTTACTTAAAGCTAAGTACCTTTCATTTGAAAGTATGCTTAGCTTTAAATATTTTAAGTGCATATTATATTTGCTTTATTATTCTCTGTTTTCCCATTCTTTTTTTAGTTCTTCTAAGGATAAGTTATAATCTCGCTCCAGCATGGTATAATAGGCATTCCAGTGTTCTTCCAAAATTTCCACATCTATTGAAGCTGAATTTTCACTATTCTTGCCATAAATCTTTTTCAACCCAGGCTCACTAGGCATTCTAACTTCATTTACCATAGGTCTTTTTTTATTTGCCTTTATTTGTTGAGTTAATCTATCTGCTTTTTCTTTTACATTTTTAATATCTCCAAATTTTGAAGGGTCTATTACTAGCACAAAACTTCCTCCAACATTAGGTAATTTAGCCTCTTTTGTTCTCCATTCTTTTAAGTGTGGTAGTTCTGTGCCAAGCTTACCAATAGGATTTATAATGGAGTTAATAACTTCAGAAAAGATATTCAATGCGTAAGTTCTAGGATGTTCAAAAACACTAGCTGCACTGCAGTCACTAATTCTTCCTAACCCTTCAATAGGTTGCCAGTATGGTTCTACTTCATCTGTCAACTCACCAGTATTAGGGTCAACTAGCCACTTACCTTTTAGTTTTTTCTTTTGCGTCCCACAATCTGCTATATCCGCGTCATAAACTTCTCCAAATTTCACACTTGTAACAAGCGGTAATTCGTCTCCTGCTGGACAGGCAGCATCAAAAGGAGGACACCCTAGTAGATTTTCCATGCCACCATAAGGCGCTACCAAAGGAATAGTATTATTAGTTGCTATGGCAAACATATCGTTTTCAGTTGCCATTGATGTATATGCAAAAAATCCTCCAGCATCATTATGATTTCCCCCAAAAGCTACAGCAACACCATATTCTTTGGCTTTTTCAATTGATTTTTTCATCATTTCTGTCAATACATAGTATCCACTTGTTTTATTTCCCTCAAATACGGTCCATGTTGGGCCTTCATTTACTATTTCTGGTTCAGCTTTCACATCTAATACACCAACATTTTTATTATGAAATAGAACTTCAATAACCCCCATCCCTTGGTAGTGCTTGCCTAGTCTATCATTCAAAGAAACCGCTCTTGCTACCATTTCAGCATGTTCCTCCGTAGCACCAGCTGCCATCCACCCTTTTTTGTAGGTAAACTGAACAAAGTCAGCATTTGCTTTAACCATCTTTGATCCTTCTGTATAAGCCATTATATCTCTCCTTTTTATTCTCTTTTTAACACTTTCTAATATATGTTCCTTGAATAATTCCCATTTTCCCCTTCTTTTATTGCCGCATATCGGATCAATTACTCCAAAACCAATATGCAGCAAGAAGGCATTTATAAAAAGTAGGAGTTACTTTTCTTGTTCTATCGACTTATTTTTAAATTCTTGGAATTGTTTCCCCCAATAATATGTTTTTTCTACATCTTCTGGGTTTGGTGCTTTTGTCATTGCTCTAACCACTAAGCATGCCACTAAGCTCACAGGGATTCCAACTAGCGCTCCTTCTATTCCATAAGGATTTCCTAGGAATGTCCATATAGCTCCTGTACTTCCACCTAAAATCATACCTGCCAAAGCACCCTCTGTATTCATACTTTTCGAGAACCAAGCGAATAAATACGGTACTATCAATCCTCCCGTTATAATTGCCAGACCTGCATAGAATAATTCTATAATTCCTCCTACGCCAAGCGCAAAGAATATTGCCAATATAGCGGTTATAACAATACTAGCTCTCGTGTAAAGAATCTTTTCTTTATCTGATGCCACCATGCCATTTCTTTCTTTATAGTAAATTATTACATCATTTGAAATATTCATTGCTCCTGCGAACAAGTACCCTGCGGTACATGATAGTAGAGTAGAAAGCACTCCTAATATTAGTAGTGTAGCAACAAGCGGCGAAGCCAATTTAATTACTTCATAAAAAACTAAATTTGATTCCACATCTGGTCCTAAAATTATTTTAGCGCCAAGGCCTACAACACATGGTGTCAACAATATTGGTGATGCAACGAACACTCCAATTAAAAATCCCCTATATGCCTCTTTGGGTGTTTTAGCCGCAACAACTCTCTGCCAATCGCTTTGATCCGCCATAAGATTAAATATACCCACGCTGATATAAATAAGGAAAAATGTAATTAAAAATCCTCCTATGGAATCTCCCCCAATGATGCTATACATATGTTCTTCCCCTGCATCATCATAGAAACTTTTTATACCATCCCATCCACCTACTAGACTAAATACAATGCCTAAAGCAATAAAAGGCGTAATCGTTTGAAGTATTGATTGTATTATGCTTGTAACCATTACACTCAAATATCCAGAGATAGAAATATAGATTATTAATACTGCTGTAGAAACAACAACGCCTATGGCATGAGATATTCCAAAGAATGATGTAAACATAAAGGCTAATCCATTTAACTGCATTGCTAGTACTGTTGCGTTCCTAACTGAAAAAAGTATACCCGTTGGAATTCTAACAATTTCATTGTATTTTGGATATCTTAACGAAAAAAAGTCTGGTATTGTGTATAAATTCATTTTTCTTATTCTTTTTACAAAAAATAGCGCAAATGGCAGCAAAGATAAATATGCAATCGCATAAGACCAAAACTGGGACAATCCCCCTGCATAACTATACGCAGTAAGGCCTAATAATCCGCCGCTACCAACCCAGGCGCCTACAGTTGCAATCCCAATTGCCCAAGATCCAAAAGTTCCAGATGCTTTCCCGTAACTTTCCATTGTATTGCTTACTCTTCTTTTTAAATATAAACTGATTCCAATCATTAGCACAAAATATGCTACAATTGATAGTGCATATAAAGTTGTTCTATCCATAGTATTTCTCCTTCATAAATAATATAAATAATTTTACAGATTATGGTTGTAATCCCATAACTAAATCCCATTCTGTCTGTCTCCATTCACCTTGTCTTTTTGCTCTTTGTTCTACTAACCATAATAATATTTGCCAGCTGATTCCACACGTAACATTCGCATCTTTTCCTGCTGGATCATATAGTGGTGTATACTCGGCAACATCACCTCCTATTAAATTTATTTGAGCACCCCTAAATCCACTTATTAAATCGTATATTTGTCTTGTTGTCAGCCCAAATGGTTCTGGGGATGAATTTGATACATGATAAGTTGGATCAAGCACATCCAAGTCAAATGTCAAATAAGTCGGACCTTCACCAATAACTTCAATTGCTTCCTTTAATATGGTTTTTACTCCTAAATCAAACACATCATCTGAAGTATAAGCTTTTATCCCATACTTTTCTGATATGCCGTGAAAATCAACCGATTGAGTTCCCCTCATTCCTATTTGAACTGATCTTTCTGGGTCAACAAGCCCCATCGAAATTGCCTTTGCAAACCAGTGTCCTGATGAAAATTCTTTATTACTCATTCCCTTTCCATACAAGTCATAGTGAGCATCAAAATGAATAACTCCTATTGGCCCATATTTTTCCCCTAGAACACGCAAAGGTACATCAGTTACCGAATGATCTCCGCCCCAAACAAAGGGTGTAATGTCATTTTCTAAAACAATCTTCCTAAAATGGTTTTCATACAACTCCATTTCCTTTGCAATATCATACAATCCAAATACATCAATATTGCCATAATCTATTATTCTGCACATATCAAACGGCACATCTAATGTTTCTGAAATTGAAGACATGCTTCGTTTCGAGTATTTTCTTAAAACCGTTGGGCCTTCCTTATGCGAAGATGTAACTGGTGCTACTTGTTCAAATGGCACTCCAATAATAGCCACATCCGCTTCATTCAAGTCTCTAGAAAACGGAGCCATAAAAGCACCCAAGTAGTCCTTATTTCTATAACTCATCATATTAGGAACACTTCTTGTTTTCAAACGCTCTCTATATTCCTTTACATGCGCTGGCCACTCAGCTTCTGCATTTAAATTCAAAAATAAATCCTCATATTTTTCAACTTTATGCTTCTCTAGTGCTGGCCATTTTTTTATGGATTCCTTCATATCAATCATTTCTCCTAACTATACATATTTACTTTTGCTTTTATACTTTTCCACATTATTCCAAGTAATCAGTGATTACATATCTAGAATAATATCTCGTGACAGCACATCTTCCATGCTCTCTCCTTTTTTTATTAGTTTACTTTTATCTCCATTTACCAACACTGTTCCTGGTCTAGGCAAACCATTGAAATTACATGCTAAACCTTCATTGTATGCTGTAGTGTCCACAAAGATTATAATATCGTCTTTCTTTACAGTCTTTGGAACTAGAGCCTCAACCACTAATCTATCCGTGTTGCAACTATTACCAACTATATCTGCAAACATAAAATTTTTCTGGTCTACTTCGATTCTAGGATATCCGTTAAATATATATGGATATATAGCACCTTGAAGCTCTGTATTTAATAAAAAGTTTTCTGCAGTATCACAATTCACCCACCTTCGCAGATACGGCTCTGTTTGTTCCTTAAGTGATGTTACCTTAGTTACATGAATTCCAATATCACCATACATGCTTCGCCCTGGTTCAATCTCTAATATCTTACCTTCTGTAGAGATATGATTGGCTTCTAGGCCTTCTCTTAGTGCTTGAGTAATTACTTCGGCATATTTTTCTATTGGTGGTCTTACGATCTCTAATGGATTTTTTACATACATTTTTCCATAAAGATTCCTTACCTCATTCAAATATCTTTCATAGATTTCAAATCTTAAGTTTGGATCATTATCCTCTATTGTCTTTTGAATTCTTTCGTATACATCGCTATAACCTACTGGCGCAAAGCTATTATATAATTTTTTCAAATTTGGGTCTCTCCGTGATGGTATTCCTCCACCTATATCTAATTCCAATGGTTCCCAACCATTGCACTCTTTCTTTAACACGCCTATAATATCTGCAAAGCCTTTCATCGCTCCTGCCCATGTATCAACGTCTTTTCTGTTTCGCCCTAAATGCATATGTACACCTGTCAGGTTTATATAGGGTGATTCGAGAGCTTTTTTGCATATTTCAACTAAATTATTTGTTGGAATACCTTGCTTATATGCATTCATCGTCAGTTCAACTGGAGTTTTTTCAGCTTTGAATTCAGACGGACCTTTTATGTCAGGGAATTCTGGTCTTACTCTAAGCCTGATATTTGCTCTCATGTCCAGCTCCTTGCAAATATTTTCTATTACCTCAAACTCATCCGGTAAATCTATTGTTAGTCTTACTCCTTTTTCAATGACTTCTTTTAATTTTTCATTTTCCCCAATTAATTTCCCATTGCCATTAAAAGAAATCATATAGGGTTCAATACCTGTACTAAGTGCAATGTGTAGTTCTGTATAGCTAAACACATCACATCCACATTTTTCTTCTGTCAAAATCTGCCTTAAGGCCGTTGTGATATTCGCCTTTATTGCTGGCATTATTCTTACTTGACCTTCTGGCCAATTTTTTTCAAAGCAACTTTTGTATACTCTGGCATTATTCCTTAGTTGCCTTTCTGAAACAAAGGTTATTGGAGTCCCATATTGTTCGACTAAGTCCACAATTTTACTTTCTTCTATAATTAAGTTGTTATCACTGTCCCAACTAATTGGTTCATATTTTTCGTCAGCAACATTTTTTTCAAAATCCATCTTATCCCCTTTCTGATTAAGCTCTCTTTGATGTTTCTTATTCGCTAAACACAATATATGCTTTTTCTACGTTCTAGTAAATACCAAAATTATTGTATTTGTATCCTATCACTTCCTTTATTAATATGTTTTATTTATATCATTATTCGCATATTACAATATTAATTTGCCATTTATTCTATAACTACTGCAACATTTTCAACTTGATTACAATGCATAATTTTAATCAATTCTATTTTTTTAGTATTAGCAAAATGTTATACTATATTCTAAGTAGTAGCATCTTTATGCTTTAATATTAATAGGGAAAATGATAGGAGAAAAATATGTTAACGGCAAAAGATTGGGGGATAATAAACGACTTGGTTTGCAATATGTTTTCTAAAGAAGATATTAATGTAGTCATAAAAGATTTTTTTAACAGCTTTAAGCAATTAGTCCCTTACGATAGAGCTGCATTTGATTATGAGTATATAGAAAACCCCATAAAAAATTTCTTTCGGCATGAAGTGTTATATAATTTTAAGGAAAAAGATTCAATAAACTTTAAAGAAAACTATTCAATTTCTAACTATACTCGGTGGGCTTGCCTAGAAACAAAAAACGTAGTTTATAAAGAGACAGATATCATTCAAGACTCAATTAGAGAAAATACCCAGATATATCTTCACTTCTACAAGCCTCTTGGAATACATTATATTGCAGCTGCATCTATTACATTTAAAGATTCAATCTTGGGTTTTATTACTCTTTATCGCAGAAACGAACAATCCGACTTTTCCAGAAAGGAATTAGAAATTCTTAGAATTATATCGGCACACTTAAGCAACCGCCTAAATATTCATAATTCAAGCCTTAACCCATATCTAATAATTCCTAGCTCACTTCAAGAGAAACTTTCTAATCGTGAAATTGAAATAGTTCAATTGATCGTTAAAGGATTAACTAATAACGAGATAAGCGAAAAACTATTTATCAGTCCCTTAACTGTGACTAAACATCTTGATCATATCTATAAGAAACTAAATATTAACAGTAAACTGCAGCTCATTCAAAAGTTAATAACTCGTGATCATATGTAAATTATTATTTATTAGAAATACAAGGCATAGCCATAAGCGGCTATGCAACAGTTGATTTTATAACGATTTTTCTCTTTATACCTACTAGTTATTATCCATCTTTTTGATAAATGAGCATGGTATTAGCACTAGCCTCTTTTTTTCCACCCCTGCTACATATTTTGTTTAAACTATTTTAGGTCAATTAAGTCTACTCAGATAGCGAAATGAAAACTAGTATTAATTCATAATATAAAATGGTCTAGTACCTTTCAATATGTACTAGACCATTTTCAAACCTTATTGTTTTCAATTCTACTAAAGCCTTTCAAAGGCTCAATCAAATATTTATTTACGACACTTCTGAACACATACCTTTGCGTTTGTCTACTATCCTCTACATGAAGTGATTAGAATTATTAATTATATTTTCTATATACCCATACTGTTTCTATAGCCTATCCCCATAATTTTCAAGCACATAGTCCATATCTTTATCCCCTCTTCCACTAAGGTTAACAAGTACGAAACCTGGATTGTTTTCCATTTTCGCAAGTTTAATTGCATATGCTACAGCATGAGAACTTTCAATTGCTGGAATAATTCCTTCCATTCTTGACAGTTCAAAGAAGGCATCAATAGCTTCATCATCATTAATAGAATCATACTTAACTCTACCTGCATCTCTTAAGAAAGCGTGCTCCGGTCCACTAGACGGGTAGTCTAAGCCACTGGCCACTGAATGTACGGGCGCTGGCTCACCATTTTCGTCTTTAAGCATAATACTTTCAAATCCATGAAGAATCCCTTTTTCTCCATAAGTTAGAGAGGCTGCATGGTCACCAAGTGTAGTGCCCTTGCCTAAAGGCTCTACTCCATATATATCCACAGGCTCATCTAGGAAGGCTGTAAATAATCCTGCCGCGTTACTTCCACCTCCTACTGAAGCTACTACTGCATCAGGAAGGTAACCTGTCATTTCTTTAAACTGACTCTTCGCCTCTTCGCCCACAACCATTTGGAAATCTCTTACCATCATAGGGAATGGGTGCGGCCCCACAACAGAACCGATACAATAAATTGCATCTTTATATTGCTCCATATATGCTTCGAAAGCCGAATCTACCGCCTCTTTTAAGGTTTTTAATCCATGAGACACAGGCACTACTTTTGCACCTAGAAGCTTCATTCTCGCTACGTTTGGCGCTTGCTTAGCTATATCTACCTCTCCCATATGAATTTCACACTCAAGGCCAAAGAATGCTGCTGCAGTCGCAAGCGCCACTCCATGTTGACCTGCACCTGTTTCTGCAATTAACTTCTTCTTGCCCATGTATTTTGCAAGTAGGCCTTCTCCCATGCAGTGGTTAAGCTTGTGAGCTCCTGTATGGTTTAAATCTTCTCTTTTTAAATATATTTGTGTAGTTCCTAATTTTTTCGAAAGTCTTTCACAGTGATACACTGGAGTTGGTCTTCCTTGGAACTCTTTTCTAATTCTTCTAAGCTCATTAATAAACTGTGCAGAGTGAGCTATAGTATGGTATGCTTCAGTAATTTCTTTAAATGCTGGCTCTAGCTGAGGAGGCAGGTAACTACCACCATACTCTCCAAATCTTCCTTCTTTGTTTGGATAATTCTTTAAATACCTTCTGAAGTCCACTTGTTCAATTGTTTTGTTTGTCATTTTTCTTTCCTCCTTAAATTATATAAATTATTACTTAAGGGTCTCTGCACATAATAGTACAAAAAAACACCTATCCTTATACAAGGACAAGCGTTGCCTGCGGTACCACCTTGATTGATGAAAAATTTTCATCCACTCTGCAGAGTGCCATCACACCCCTCACTATTAACGCTAGTGTCACGTCTCTGATACTTAGTAGCTATTGCTACTGTTCTCTTCGCCCTCAGAGGCCCATTTATCTACAACTGTCGTTTCCTTGGCTTCCACCATCCCAAGTTCGCTGTAAACCGTTTTGCAGCTTTACTCCCTCTTCATAGGTTTAATCTTTAACTGTGCTAATGATAACACAGGCTTTTAATCTCTGTCAACAATTTTTCTGATTTTTTCTTATCAAAAAAACTATTATATGTTAATACGGCAGCTTTCTTTATCGCAAAGCTTAAATTCAATATTATTTTTTATTTATATTCGAGCTCTTTTTATGTAAGTACTATCGCTTCTTCAATAATTTTAATGTACCTATAATCTATCACAAAGATTTTATTTCGAAGCAAGTCCTTTCCCCTATACAACATCGTATTGTGTCTCTCTTTTTCAAGTGTTATAATAAAAATATGGGTTATTTTACTTTATTTTGAAAGTATAGGAGGATGTATTGTAATGAAAAAAACTTACAACTTTAGTGTAGACCTTAACTGGAAAGAAAACTTTATTGATCTTGGTAATGGCATAAAAATGGCTTATATGACTAGCGGCCCTGAAGATGGTGTCCCTTTGCTTTTAATACATGGCGCTACTGATAGCAGATACTCTTGGACCCAATTAGTCCCAATCCTCTCTACAGCAGGCTATAGGTGCTATGTTCCTGAATTACGTGGGCATGGTAGCTCTACTAAGACAAATAATGGCGGAGCAGACTACAAGGTTGATATTTTCTCTAAGGACATTATTAGTTTCTTAGATGGTCTCAATATTGAAAAAGTCTCTATTATTGGGCATTCCCTAGGGTCTTTTATCCTTCAAGAGTTACTAATCACAGCCCCTGAAAGAGTAGATAAAGGAGTGCTTATTGGTTCAGGTTCGAATCTAAAAGGTAGCCCGGTTTTGGACTGGCTTATTATGGGCGGAAACTTAGAAGTTGTAGATGTTAACTTTGAAGGAATTGACGCTTTTAAAGAAAGTCAAACACTTCCTGATTCTTTCCTGAAAATATGGGCTATGACCACCAATGAAGACAGAGAGTTTGCTAAGGCTTTATATGACAATGCTAAGGCTCTTCCATATGAAACCTGGACTGGTGTATTTAATAATGCTCTTTCATTTAATAATGATGATAGGCTGTCTAACATCAGCCATAAGCTTCTACTTATCTGGGGAGGCGATGATGCTTTTTTCCTCAATAAAGATAGAGAAACCTTTATTTCTAAGTTCACTAATAGCCAGGTTCTTTCCATGCAACTTGATGATGGAAGCCATAATGCTCATTGGGATAGCCTAGAAAACTGTAACATTATAGGCTCTTCAATCTTAGAGTTCCTAAAGTAGACTTAAATGTTTAATTAAATAAATTATTATATTAAAGTTCATCTTATTACCTTTTTCAAACTTAAATTAGCCTATCCCTATTTAAGTTTGACAGTTATAAGTAGAGTTTTTTAGTTATTTGATTATTCAATATTTTTATAGAGCTCCTCCCAATTTGTACTATTTCTGCAAAGTATTTTGTATTATTAATACTTGAAATAATTGATATTTTTTTCTCATATTCCAAAGATTTTGTTGTATAATCAAATAGACATTTTTATAACACATCAAATTCAAAAGCAATAACTAAACTTTTCTTTAAATATTATGAAATCAATAAATTTAGTTATTTTAGGAGGTAAAATGATTAAATTTAAAGGAATATCTTTAGTTCTATTAGGAGCTTCATTATGGGGCATTATGGGCATTTTCGTTAAGGGGCTGCAAGAAATAGGCTATTCTTCAGTAGATGTAGCCTTTGCCCGCTGTGCCTTGGCCGCAATTGCTTTGTTTATCTTCATGGGAATAACCGATAGAAGTTGTTTTAAAATCAGTTTTAAGGGACTTTTGGTCTGCCTATCCTATGGTATATGCGTCTACTCAATCGGCTTTATGGGATATAATATTTCTGTAGAAAGAATCCCTGTATCTGTTGCTACAGTTCTAATGTTTATGGCTCCAATTTGGGTGGCACTTTTTGAAGTAGTAATATTTAAAGTAAAGTTAAAGAAAAGTACAATTATAATTATAGGATTCTGTGTTTTAGGCGCCGCTTTAGTTGCAAACCTTATTAGTGTTTCTGGAGAAAGCCTAGATCCAATTGGCATCATAGCCGGAGTAATAAACGGAATCGGAATGGCACTTCAACTTACTATTACCAAATATTTTTCTCCAAAATACTCTTCCGACACTATGGTAATGTATGGCTTCGCTGGCGCTGCTATAGCTCTTGCACTTTTCTCAGATCTTACCTTTATAGGTTCAGGATTCATGTCAGGTGATTTAACCTCTCTTATTTGGAATCTATTCGGGGTAGGCGTACTATGCACAATGGTAGCTAATTTTTCATATGTAAAGGCCTCCGAATTTATTTCCCCTACTATGTGTGGAATTCTATCTGCAATCGAAGTGGTAGTAGGTGTAGTTGTTGGATATATTTTCTTTGGAGAAAGTTTCACCGCCCTACAATTTATTGGCGCAATAATTATTGTAGGCAGCGCTTCAAGTTCTGTAATTATCGATGCATTAGATGATAAAAAAGCATTAAAGTTAAAAAATCCTATATAGATTTATTTCATACTTTGTTTATGTACTTTAGTTCACATTAACATTAATCAACTTACCAAAATAGTGCATTGAAATTTCAATGCACTATTTTCTTCTTCCTTATTATCACTATAATTCATTTGTTTTTTTGCCGCCTTCCATTATTTTCGCTGGTTAAGTCTCCTATAGAAAAATTTGTTACCTTCACAGTTTTATCACAATACTATGTTATGTTTAGGTATAGCCTCCAATAATGGAAGACTAGTTAATAAAGAATTACTACGAAAGGGGGTATTGTTGAAACTAGATTTACACTGTCATACAAGGGAAGGCTCTATTGATTCAAAGATTGGAATCGTAGATTATGCTCATACGCTAAAGATACAAGGATTTGATGGCATGATGGTCACAGATCACGATTCATACAAAGGATATTTGCATTGGCAAACCTTTGCTGCACCCTTAAAAGAACCCGAAACTGCACTGCACAGCCAACATTTTTCATTAAATTCTGTGCTTCACCATTGGGCGAAAGATTTCGTGGTACTAAAGGGAATTGAATATGATACAAAAGACGCAGGACATTTCCTAGTAATTATGCCTGATGATGTACACCTACAGGTGTTACAGATAAGAGGAATGACCGTAAAAAAATTAATTAAAATAGTACATCAAAATGGAGGAATTTTAGGACCAGCTCACCCTTTTGGGGTAAGATCATCTAGCGCAATGTTCTTTAAGAAGATTAAAGAAACACCTGCGATTATAAAAAATTTCGACTTTTTAGAAGGGTTCAATACGTGTGAATCCGAGGAATCAAACAGACTGGCAAAAGAGATGGGTATTCTACATCGCTTACCAATGGTAGGAGGCTCAGACTCCCATTCTCACAAGAACGTAGGCCAGGGCTACACTGTTTTCTCAGAAGAAATAAGATGTAATAACGATTTAATTAAAGCCATCAGAAACAACGAAATAGAGTCATTTGGCGGAACAGAAAGAGGAAGAACATATAAATGTGTATTAAAGACATCCAAGCCATTAATTGTGGCATTTAAGATGTATAATAGGTTTCTAGGATTTCTGTTTTCACCTTATAGGCACCTTATAGCGAGGAAAGCATCCCTGAAATCAATATAAGACCACAGTAAACTCAGTTTATCAGTGGTCTTATTTTTTATTTAACTATCATTTACAAATTTCTATCAATTCAATATTAATTTGATTTTTTTACCTATGGCTACTAATATTCCTCTTTATTATTTCACTCGTATTCCTAAAACCCCCCGTTCTTTATTATCTAAGTCAAAAATAATTTCTAGGTTACTAAAAACATCCTGCTTTTCCATAAGGGATTTCACTTCTTGGCCTTGTCCATTTCCTATTTCAAATATTAAGGACCCCCCCACTTCAAGATAATTTGTGGCTTCCTCTATTATTTTTCTATAAAAATACAATCCATCCGAGCCACCATCTAAAGCGAGTATTGGTTCATGAGCCTTTACTTCGACCATCAAAGTCTCAATCTCCTTTGTAGGAATATATGGAGGGTTAGAAATAATAAGGTCAAACTTGCTTTCAATATTGTCAAAAATATTACTTTGAATTATATTACTATCGACCTTATTCTCCCTTGCATTTTTTCCTGCAACTACTAAGGCATCTGCACTAATATCACTTTGTGTAAGAAAAATCTTATCTTCTCCCTGTCTTTTGGCTATGGCTATTCCAATTGCTCCACTACCACAACAAAGGTCTAGCACCTTTATTTTTTCATCTGTGTTTTTATTTTCCTCTATTAAATTTTGAAGGATCTCCTCTGCCTTTAGTACAACTATCTCAGTATCGAGCCTGGGAATCAAAACCCTATCATTAACCATAAAGTCAATTCCCATAAACTCTTGGGTTCCTGTAATATACTCTAATGGTTCTCCAACAGCTTTTCTCGATATATAATTCTTATAGGTTTTTAATTCAGATCCATTTATCTCTTTTTTCCAGTAATTAAATAGTTCCCCGCGCGTAATCCCCTTCAAGTGACAATAAAACAATTCACTTTGGACTTTTGCCTCTCTTTCATCTATACCATTTTTAATTAGCTCTTTTTCCCCTAAGGAGATTAAGGCTTTTGCATTCTTAATAATATTTCCTTCTGTATCACACAGGCCTTCGCCTGAAGGAGCCTTGCTATTCATGGCAGCTTTCAGTGCTACAATAGCCACTTCTAGTTGCTGATCCGTTGGTTCTGCTGTGGTAATTTTCTGCAAATAAATACCCGGCAAGCTAAGTATTTTTACTAACCAACTATCACTTCTTCCTGCCCATCTTAGTAGTTCATATGAAATACCAGCAATTACAGGAAGCAATAATAACCTTGAGGCTATTCTAATGAAAAGATTAGGCCAACCTAAAAAAGAAAATAGTATAAGGCTTATAATCAGCACAAACACCAGAAAACTAGTTCCGCATCTAGGGTGAAGTGTAGTAAATTTTCTGCAATTTTCTACAGTAAGCTCTTCACCACTTTCAAAGCAGTGTATGGTTTTATGTTCTGCTCCATGATACCTGAATACATCTTTTATTTCTTTGACTTTTGACACTAATAATATGTATATCAAGAAAATAATTATCCTTACTATACCTTCAATAATGTTTAAGAAAATAGTATTATCCCATAATAATTTCCCTAGGCTTACCAATGCTGTTGGAATAATAATAAATAATCCTATAGAAAGCACCAATGAAAAAGCAACTGTAATATACATCAACATATTCCATGCTTTCTCTTTGCCAAATTTTTTATTCATCCACTTAGTAAGTTTATCATCTTCTAAGGCATTTTCCCCGTCATACTTTTCTAGTATGTCAGCAGAATTCATTATTGTCTTTACCCCTTCTATTAGGGCCCCACCAAAAATGCCTACACCTCTAACTATTGGAATTTTTGTCCAACTTTTTGGAGCTGCCTTTCTTGTAACTTTTCCATACAAAGAATTATCTGGAAGTCTCATGACTAAAGCAGATTTCGATTCTCCTTTCATCATTATTCCATCTAGCACTGCTTGCCCACCAACCTTAGTTGGTTTTGCATTTTTAATAAATATTTTATTTAAATCCATAATTATCCTGTATTTCTTTTCCTCGCCCCATCTTATACAATACTTTTGCTTAGTACCAAGGGTAATCCTTAAACACTGTAATAATTCACAAAACCATCTTCTTAAACAAATATAAAGACTTAGTTCTCCCCTTATTTTCTCTATGCCGCTTAGCCACTTTTAGCAAAAGTCCATCGCCTTATTTTTTCTTTCATGGAGAAGTACATTCACTTTCTATTTCTTTCTCTTAGAAGCTCTGTTATCCCAAGTTTTCACATTTACCTTCTATGCACTCTTTTTTACATTCAGCAAAATATTAAAACTTAAGTTCTTTTAAAATTTTAATAAACTCCGCATTATTCCTTGTGTAAGAAAGGTTTGTAATAATTTTTTCCATAGTATCCTGATTAGATCCGTCGCCAAGAAGTCTTCTTAAATACCAAGTGGCCTCTAGTTCTTCATATGTAAGTAAATTCTCTTCCTTTCGTGTTCCAGATTTATTTAGGTTTATAGCAGGGAAGATTCTTCTTTCAGAAAGTTTTCTATCCAAATGAAGTTCCATATTTCCTGTTCCCTTAAATTCTTCAAATATTACATCATCCATTCTACTTCCGGTTTCTACTAAGGCTGTTGCAAGAATTGTAATGCTTCCACCTTCTTCAATATTTCTAGCCGCTCCAAAGAATTTCTTCGGTTTATAAAGGGCTCCTGGATCAAATCCACCAGAAAGAGTTCTTCCTGATGACGGAAGTACTAGGTTATAGGCTCTTGCAAGCCTTGTTATACTATCAAGAAGTATCACAACATCCTTTCCTTGCTCTGCTAATCTTTGGGCTCTCGCAAGGACTATTTCCGCTACCTTAACATGGTTCTGTGGTTGCTCATCAAAAGTAGAGTAAATCACCTCTCCATTTCCCTTTAAAGACCTTTTCATGTCTGTAACTTCTTCTGGTCTTTCATCTATTAAAAGAACAATTAACTCTGCTTCGGGATGATCCTCTTCAATTCTATTAGTAATTAACTTTAGAAGAGTTGTTTTCCCAGCCTTCGGTGGAGCTACAATTATTCCTCTTTGCCCTTTCCCTATCGGTGAAATAAGGTCGATTAATCTTGCTGCAATCTCTCCTCTACTTTTTTCTAACTTAAGTCTTTCAGTTGGAAAAATAGGTGTCAAGTCATCAAAATTCTTTCTTTGGCGCGCCTTTTCCGGGTCATCTCCATTTACTGTATCAGGCGCAATTAAGCTTCCAAACTTGTCCCCATGCTTAGCCTCTCTCACTTTTCCTTTTATTTTATCCCCTGTTCTAAGTCTGAATTTTTTAATTAAAACTGGAGAAACATATATATCATCTTCACTGCTCATAAAATTGTGAAACCTTAAAAATCCAAAACTGCTTTCTGGAGGTATTTCTAAAATACCTTCAACAGCTCTAGGCTGGTTAGTTTGGTTCTTTTCATCTTTAGAACTATCTTTCTGTTTGTCTCCCTTACTATCATTAAGGGATTGTTTAATAGCAGTACCTGGCTTGTTCACTTCTTCTTTTTTTTGTCGCTCTTCTTTTCTTAAAATGCCTGAAGCTTCATTTTTTTCTTTTTCCTTTTGAGCTAATTCCATAATAGCCTCAATCAGTTGAGCTTTTTTCATTTTTTCTGTATTTTCAACACCAATGGAGCGAGCCATTTCTCTAAGCTCACCTACTTTTTTCTCTTTAAACATATTATTATCCATGTGGGAAGACTCCTTCTTTTAGTTCTTTAGAATTTTTTAGAATTCTTTGAGTTGTTAGATTTTTTAGATTTATATTGACCTAGCGCTTTTGCACTTTTACCTTTATATAATATCATATTTAAACTAAAGTTAAAAGGCATTATAGTGAATCAGCCTACTTGCCTTATAGGATTGGCCTACCTGTCTTTTAAGATTAACCCAACTCTCTAAATAGCATCATTTTTTCTTTTCTTAGGCAGACTTGTTACCAATTTTTTCAAAAAAATAGTGTAGCAACTTTTCTGCTACACTATCTCTCAATCCTCGTATATCCTTATCACTGCCTCATTACCATTTGTCTCTTTATTTCTTACGGTAAAATAGATTTAAGTTTAACCACATCAACTGTTTACCCATAACATTTGTTTCATCCAGTAATTTTATAATGTTTTTGCTTGTAAAGATACTTCTTTTTTTCCTCCGCTAAGAACTTGTCTCCCCTTTTCTTTAAATCCCATTTTTTCATGAAATTTCAAAGAAGTTTCATTTGGGGGCTTTATGTCAATTTCACAGGTTACTAAATCATAACCTTCTGCTTTTCCAAACTCGAAAATAAAGTCGTACAATAGCTTGCCTATTCCTCTACCTTGGTTCTCATCTGGAATTACTATTCTATCAATATAGATAAATTTTTCCATCCTTTCTCTAAACCAGAGAAAATTTTCATTATCATAATTTGCATTTTCTTCAAAAGCCATCAAGAAGCCTAATACTTTATCATCTTCTACAACTACTTTATGGAGTAAGAGCTCTTTATCCATCTCTCTTAGGTTCTCTAAATCCATAGGTGATAAAAAATGTACCAAATCTTCATTGTACTTTAGTATTGCCCCGAAATGCTCTTCTTTTGCATTGATAATTTTCATAACTTCCTCCGCTTAAAAGGATTTTCCTAGCTTGGTTTTTCGAGTTAGCCACTAATTTTTTCTTAGTTCACTTCCTCTATTTTTCCTACTTAGTCCCTTTATTTCATTTTAATTAATATACATTAGTATTCATTTTATCAGAAGTAAACGAGAAGTACAAATTTTTTCAAAAGTTACAGTAGCTTTGTTTCATATAGCAATTTATATTTGTTTGCCACCTATTATCTTGCAATAAACTCTTTTACAGCTTCTACCACTCTGTCTGCTTCTGCCGCCATGTTATATGGTGCAAACCCTACTCTTAAAAGCCCACCAACTTCTCTAAGCTTCCAAACTTCCGTAATCAATTCCATTGCATAATAGTGACCATCCCAAACGAAGAGGCCCTTCTCTCCCATAAACTTAGCTAGGTCATTTGTATTATACCCTTCGATTAAGAAAGAAACTGTACAGGTTCTTTCCGCATCTTCAGCAGGCCCATAAATCTTCACACCTTCTACTTCTCTTAATTTTGCCCTTAATTCTTTCGCCAGCCCATCTTCATAATGATCAATTGCAAGCATACCTGCAACTATATTTTTTCTTCTTCCAACCAGAGATTTTGTTTCCTCTTGGAAGAACTCCATATGTCTTTCTCCAATGTCAGCAATAAACTCAACAGCTTCTGCTGCACCACAAACAAGTTCTTTGGCAATAGTTCCGGTTTCTAGTTTCAATGGCATATCTAAGTTATCATCTGCCATAACCCTAATAGTCTTAGTTTTTTCTCCTAACTCTTTATCCATATAAATTACTCCAAGATGAGGCCCACAGAATTTATATGCAGAGCAATATAGAACATCCACTCCAACCGCCTTTACATCAATTGGTCTATGAGGAGCATAGTGAACAGCATCTACACAAGCAATAGCTCCCACTTTATGTGCTTCATCAATGAACTTCTTGATATCATTAATCGTCCCACATCCATTGGCTGCCCAGTTAATAGCCAACACCTTTGTTTTATCTGAAAGTTTTGATTTAAAGTCTTCAAAATCTAGTTGTGCAGTTTCAGGATTTACCTTTATAGACTTTACTACCATTCCAAAGTCTTCTAGGGTTCTCCACGGAGATCTGTTTCCTTCATGATCAATGTCTGTGATAATTATTTCATCACCTTTTTCCATTGTTCTAACTAATCCAAGCGCTATTTTAAATGCAACAGTTGAAGTATTCTCACCAAAAGCCACTTCATCAGGGTTACAGTTAAAAAAATCTGCGTACACTGCTCTTGCATTTAACACTGCTGCGTCGCTATCTCTTGAAGTCTTAAACTCACCATCGCAGTTTGCATTAGTGTAGTACATATAATTGTTAACCTTTTCAACAACCCTATTAGGCACCTGTGTTCCTCCTGGCCCATCTAGAAAAGCAGCTGGGTATCCATTTACAGTTGTTGCAAGTGCTGGGAACTGCTGCCTAACATAATCAATATCAAACTTAAACTCTTTCATTTTTTCTCCTTTTCTTCATACATAACTCATTAAAAATATGCTTTTCCTATTCCTTTAATTGTCTCCATAAAACATATTATATTTTTTCAACAGTAGCATCTCTTCCTTATCTTATAATATACACATCTTTGATTATTTTTGCAATTGGACGAAATCTCAAAATTCCTTTATATTTATGTAAAAATTACAAAAGATATTGGTTCATAGAGATAGTCTTTTGGGATAAAAAACTTTTAATTTTGACAGCGAACACAATAGCAATTTATCCTTTCTTTATTATATACATATATTTTTAGGTTCTCACGCAGAAGCACATTAACAAGTCAAATCAAGTATTAGCGGAAGTTTGAAAATTTGCAAAAATAACAGGCTATAGCAAATTTAATTACTATAGCCTGAACTTTTAAAAGATACGAAATACAACTTAATTAGTTATTGTAACTTCCTATTTTATTAATAGTACCCTCTTTTCCTAATCTTCTTATATTTCCTTTACTATTATATCTAATGTGATGTCTAACTTAGCTGCTTCTTCAAAGTAGATGTCAGCTTGCTCATATGTTACCATATCAGTTGTAATGGCACCAACTTGGTGGAACTTACCTTCCGTAAGCATCTTAGTAAAGAGATATCCACCTTGACCAGTCAGGTACATTTCTCCAGAAAGTCCTGCCTTCTCAAAAGACTCCATAAATCCTGGCGCATTTACATGCACTTCTACCAAAGTGTCTTTTCCGTCTTTCTTACCATAAGCTTCTATAACCATACAACCTGTATCTGCAACTAAACCTTCATCAACAATTTCTTGAAGTCCAGCCTTAAGTGTAGGCGGGTGTGGAATATGAGCTAATATTACATCAAATGGTGCTATTTCAACTCCGTTTATTTCTTCAGGCTCTCTAGAAAGCAAGCCCGCTCTATATAAAGGTTCTGCAAATTTGCATCCAGTTCCAGTATATTTAAAGTAGAAGTTTTTTGCCCCTTTGAAAAATTCTTCTGCATTAAGGCCCATATAAACAGGCTCATCATGGCAATGCTCTACAAAAGTAATTTCTTCATCAATATAGTCATATTTTCTTGTAACTGGGTTACTAAATGGAACTGTCTTTACTAGTTTTCCATCTTCATAGGCATATGCAACTTCGCACATGTCTTCAAGAGCATTGATTGGAGACCACCAGAAAGGCATAAATCTCTTTGCTTCAACACCTTCGAATACAAGGTTATATACCGTTTCACAAGTATCTAGTGGTTCTACAGCTTTTCTTGAAGCAACACAGATAAGTCCCGGTGCTGATCCAGTTCCAGAAAGTGCAAGTTTCCCAATTTCTTTAAACTTTTTATCATATTCATCTCTAAGTATGTCTACCCCATCTGCCCATAATGGTGCTAAGTTCGGTGTAGAAAAGTCTTGATAATTTGTTTTAACCTTTAATGCTGCATCTAATACATTTCTTCCAAAGAAAAGTGGAAGCGCATTAACTATTAACTCAACTCCCTCTGCCACTGCAACAATATTATCTACTGAAGAAGCATCTACCTGCACTCCTTTTGCTTTCTTTAGAGTTTTTACTAGTCCTTCAACAGCTTTCATGTCATAGTCTGCTACTATCATCTCTGTAATGTGTGGTTGCTCATCCATTCTTTGAGCAACTGTTGATCCTTGAGCTCCTGCTCCTAAAATTAAAATTTTCATACTAACCCCCTAAGGTGTGTTTACAATTAACTTAACTAAAGTTTACACCTTTTGATAATAATTTAAAAAGCTTTTTTTTAGTTTTTTCATTAATGTTTTTGTGTTGTTTTACAATTATAGTCACAATAATGTAAAACATAGCAAAATTCTTACTAGAATATATAAAAATTCAAAGCTATTCTTCTCTCTCGCCAATTTATACTAATTTATGGAGCAACATTGAATATTATCTTCTTCATTCAGTACACTCCACATTATTTCATTGCTAGTTCCAAATCTTTTTTAATATTAAATTTTCAAATTCCCTATAATCTAATTGCCTAAGAGCAAAATTAAAGAGGTACTAGGAAAATCTCCCAGTACCTCTTGTTTATTTGTATCCAAACTATTCGCTAATAACAAATTTTACTTGTTGTAGTTATAGAAACCTTCGCCAGTTTTCATTCCTAGCTTGTTTCCTCTTACCATTTTTCTCATTAGAGGATGAGCTCTGTATTTTGGATCGCCATACTCAGCATATAGAACATCCATTATAGCTAGGCAAACGTCTAGTCCAACTAAATCTCCTAATGCTAAAGGTCCCATTGGGTGATTAGCTCCAAGCTTCATAGCATTGTCTATACCTTCAGCATCAGCAACTCCATCAGCTAAAATTCCGATAGCTTCATTTATCATTGGGATTAATATTCTATTAACAACAAATCCTGGAGCTTCAGCAACTTCTACTGGAGTCTTTCCAATTGTCTTTGTTAAGTCAAGAATAATATCTCTAGTTTCATCAGATGTAGATAGTCCTTTGATTATTTCTACAAGTTTCATTGCAGGTACTGGATTGAAGAAGTGCATTCCAACAATCTTATCAGGTCTTCCTGTTGCTTGAGCAATTTCAGTAATAGAAAGAGAAGAAGTGTTTGTTGCAATAATAGTTCCTGGCTTGCAAAGAGCATCTAACTCTGCAAATAAAGCTTTCTTTTGCTCCATATCCTCTGTAGCAGCTTCTATTATTAAATCTGCATCAGCTACAATATTAATATCTGTAGAACCTTTGATTCTGCCCATTGCAGCATCCATATCTTCTTGAGTGATTTTTTCTCTAGAAACAAGTTTAGCTAAATTCTTTTGAACTTTTGCGATTCCACCTTCAACGGAACTTTCTCTTCTTGCTCTAAGTACAACTTCGAATCCACACTGAGCCATTACCTGAATGATTCCAGCTCCCATTGTTCCTGATCCTAATACTCCAATTTTCTTCATTATATATCCTCCTTATTAACAATTAACTTTTTACTTCATAACAACATTTGAATATTGTGTATATTATACACAATTTTAACTCTTTTGAAAAGACTTAAATGAAAATTGATTTGTTTTTTCGATTTAATCTTATATTTTTCTTAATATTGCGGTTCATTTTAGGGGTGCGAGAATTTTTTTAAAAATTATGTACTCTATTGGCGTAAGAACAGTTACTATAAAAGCAATCTTAATCACTAAATAAAAGCTTACACTAATGAAGGTGATTTGAATAAGAACAGTTCTCATAAAGGCAATCTTAATCACCCTAAAGTTTTTTCTATAATCCATAAAAATAGTGGTAATGTTCCCATGGCAAATAAGGTGCTAAAAAATAAAATTTTACTAGATAACTCAGGGTTATTTTTTTCTCTTGCTGCTAGAATAACTACGGTTGCTCCTGAAGGAAGCGCCATTGCCATAACTATAACACTCTTTGCCATAAGCTCAATAGGAAGCCAATATACTAGTAATAAAGTAAGTCCTGGCAAAACCAAGTTCTTCATTATACCTGTTTCAATAACTATTCGATTCTTAAATGTTTCAAGGAAGTTACTTTCAGCCAATGTTGATCCAATGAGTATCATCGACAGTGGGGTAGCCAGTGATCCCATAGTTTCGAGATATAGACCAATAATATTGTTTAAGGAAATTTCAAACAGACTAATAATAAGCCCCGCTAAGACTCCGATTATTATTGGGTTAAAACAAACTTTTGCTAAATTTATTATTTTCTCACCTAGATGGCCATGATTCACTTTGCCTTTTATCTTCATTAATCCATAAGAAAAAATGTAAATATTGAATACTGCGTTATGAACAGCCATAAATAGCAATCCAACCTGTCCAAAAAACATTAACGCAATGGGGAAACCCATAAATCCATTGTTTGGGCTTGTCATTGCAATTTCTACTAAACCCCTAGTTTCTTTAGGGTAGTTTCTGATTTTAACAAAACACTTTGCAATTAAAGCGTAAATGGCAAAAAACAAAGCAATTATTACTAAACTCACCCCTAACGAGCCTAACATATTTCTATTTATAGTTAATGTTCCTATATTATATATTGCCATGCAAGTAAAGGAGAAGTATAATACAAACTTGCTAAGCCCAGACGTAATTTGACTGTCTAAAAATTTTATCTTTCTTAAAAAATATCCTGTAAACATCATTGCGAAGAGCAGGAAAAATTGTGTATACATGTTTACCTCTTATCCAAAATATAGGTTGTCGGTTATGTACTCGGGATCACAGGTAGGGTCCATTCCTAAGTTCTTAATTGTTTGCTCATCTCTATCGCTTAATATTGCAGTACAGTGTAATTTGCAACCTTGTAAATTATTTAGTTGTTCTAAGGCTATTTTGGCAACATTAGAGGTAGATGCCGTTACAGTTAATGCTATAAGTATCTCTTCTAAATTAAGTGTTTCTTTTTCGTTATTTAAAGATTTTAGCTTCATTTGTTGTATGGAGTTTATTACTTTAGGCGAGATTAATAGCGCATTCTCATCAATGCCACAGAGGTTTTTTATAGAATTAAGAACACCTGCAGCTGCAGCAACCATCATATTAGAACTTCTACCCGTGATTATTGTACCATCCTTCAGTTCTATTGCTACTGCAACAAGAGATTCTTCATTTTTGCCCTGTTCTTTTTTTACAGTAATATATTCTCTAGCTCCTTTTACGACTTTTCTATCTTCTTCTTGAAGGCCTAAAGAATCCAGTATCAACTTTATTCTTTCCGTAGTTTCTTCAGCAACCTTCCCTTTTTTATAATCACATTTAGAAATTAAGTATCTTCTAATTATTTCTTGCTTTGCAGCCTCGCATATTATTTCATCGTCAACAATAGCATTGCCCACCATGTTTACTCCCATATCTGTAGGAGAGTTATATTCACACTTTTCTGATGTAATTTTTTCAATAATTCTTTTTACAATTGGAAATACTTCTAGATCTCTATTATAGTTTACAGCTGTAGTACCATATGCGTCTAAGTGGAAGTTATCTATCATATTTACATCTTTTAGATCTGCTGTTGCCGCTTCATATGCAGAATTAACTGGATGTTTTAAAGGTAAATTCCATACTGGAAATGTTTCAAATTTGGCGTATCTTGATTTTTGTCCAATCTTACTATCTGCATATAATTGAGAAAGACTAGTTGCCAATTTCCCACTTCCTCCACCAGGCCCTGTCACCACAACCAATGGTTTAGTCACTTCAATTCTAGGGTTTGCACCATAACCCTCTTCACTTACTATCGTTTCAACATCTGTAGGGTATCCTTTTGTAATATAATGCTTATATGTCTTAATGTTTCTTCTTTCAAGCTTATTAATAAACATATTTACTGCAGGAATATCTTGATACCTAGAAACAACAACACTATTAACCTCTAAGTCATGTTTCCTGAAAACATCTATTAACCTTAAAACCTCTATATCATATGTAATTCCAAAGTCTTCTCTTGTTTTACTTGTTGCAATGTCCCCTGAATAAACACAAATAATTATTTCAGCCTTTTCTCTAAGCTTATGTAATAATTTAATTTTTGCATTTTCATCAAAGCCGGGAAGAATTCTTTTAGCATGTTTATCTTGCACAAGTTTTCCGCCAAATTCGAGGTATAGCCTTCCGTTTTTCTCGTCTCCAATCCTCTCCAAAATGTGTTTCGATTGTTCCTCTAAATATTTCTCCGCATCAAAACCTTTTATAGTTGGCATATTACCCTTCCTTTCTTCATTCATCCTAATTGTTCTTTTATATTTTTGCAGTCCTCTAACATTTTAGTTTCAATTAATCCTATCACACTACTTTGTCAGAATTTTCTCTTTGTCTAAATACTAAAAATATGAGAAAACCGCCATTCCTAATGTTGTAAAAACCATCACTCCGATTATAGCCCAACTAATAATCTTCATTGCCCTTTTACTAAACATGTTCCACTCCTTTTCCTTATTGACTTTTTTGCTTATTTCTAGCCACTTATTTCTCTATCCTAGCTCACGCATTTTGCAATTTATCTTGTGTTATGCATTCCCCTAGAATAATCCAATCTATCTACTTCATTAAACGGGTTCATCTATCACTTCTATACTGATTTTGCTGCTACTAGAACTCAACCCTACTATAGCAATATCATATTCAATTTCTAATCTTCCAGGTTTGTCATAATTAATTGTATTTTCAACTTTATTTGCTAGAATTTCAACATTCATTGTTCTGAAAAACATAGTTAAATCCCCTTCGTGCCTTTTTCCTTTTTCAAAAACAAGATTCCCAACAATATTTCCGTTCTCATCTTTTCTTCGCATTGTTACTATTGAGTCTTCAATATATACCCTTGTAATACTACCAGGAGATCCTGAAATTTCACTTTCTTCATACTCCACAAATAAACCTTCTTTATCCTGCCCTATTTTCCCTTCAGAAACTAGTTCTACAGGTTCATCGGTTTCTTCATCATAACCATGTGTTCCAATTATCTTTATTACTACATCTTTCATTATTCGCCCTTTTCTCTTTTTATATTAAAATCTCTATTATTATTTCGTTTCCCTGCAGAGCCTCTGTCTCCTCTTTCTTCGAAATCATTTTTTCCTTCAAATTTTTTCTTCCCCTCAAAATTTCCATAAGTAAAGGATTCTCCTTTTTCTCTATTAAGTTTTCTTTGTGCTTTTCTCTCTTCTTTTCTTCTTATCTCTTCATTAATATAGAATTCTTCTCTTGCCGTTTTTTCTAGTCGCTTTTGAATAATGTTTGTATTTTCCTTAATAAATTTTTCTATTGTCTTTCTCGCATTTACTTCAATTTCTGCAAGTAACGCATTGGTTTCTTCTTCGCTTTTCCCTTTAGCGAAAAGATACACTTTTAGCTTTGGTTCTGTTCCGGAAGGCCTGATAATCACCTTTCCATCTTTCAATAAAAACTCTATAATTTCTCTCTGAGGTAGGCTGATTAATTTCTTTGTTTTCGGATAATTACTTTCCGCTCCCGCTGGCATTAATTTTGTTGTTTTTGTTTCATAATCTGTAAACGCACAAGCCGTATTCCCAAAGTCAATTTTAAGGTACGCTTTTTTTATACTTGAAATTAAGCTAGCTCTAACTTTTTCACCTGACTGTCCCGATAGATTAAAGCTAATTGTCTTTTCTTTGTAATATCCATAGTTTTCATATATTTCTTGTAATACATCTACTAAGGTTTTACCTTGCTTTTTATAATATCTAACCATCATGGCAGAAATTAATGCTGCTGTTATTCCATCTTTATCTCTAACATAGCTTCCTGTCAAATATCCATTCGCTTCTTCTGCACCTAGGATAAAATTATCCAGTTCTCCTGCAGTTTCCATTTGATTTTGTTTATCCCCAATATATTTAAATCCAATAAGAGTGTATTTAGCTTCACCACCTACCTTTTCTATTAGTTCATCTAGAATAGGTGTTGTTGCTATCGTCCTTACGATTGTCGGCTTTTCAGGAAGGTTACCTATTTCTTTTCTCGCTGCTATCAAATAATTCAGTATCAGTGTTGCTATTTCATTTCCATTTAACACCTTGTATTGATCTTTTACTTTTATCGCCATACCCATTCTATCAGCATCTGGGTCATTAGACAGAATAAGGTCTACTTCACCAACCTGTTCCGCCACTTCCTTAGCTTTAACATAAACTTCCTCTAATTCCGGATTCGGCTTAATGCAAGTGCTAAACTCTCCATCCCAAACTTCCTGTTCCTCAACAGAGTACACATTATTAAAGCCTGCTTTTCTTAGCAGTTTTGGCGTTATTTTTTTGCCTGTTCCATTTAATGGAGTATACACTATTTTTATATCCTCATTTACAGGATTTTCATCAAATGGTTCAGAATTTTCACCACAATTAACAGATGGAACACACATGTTTGCCGAATCCAAAGCGGCCTCTTCAAACTCAATTATTATCTCACTTGATATATGTTTTTTATATGAATCCAACACTTCTATGGTATCTGCCCATTTTTTTTCTTCAAAATAATCAATTTTTTCAATGAACTTTTTTATTTCTTTAACTTGGTCCTTTAATATTTGTTTCCCGGTTTCATCATAAACCTTATAACCATTATATTCTTTTGAATTATGACTAGCTGTAATCATAATTCCTAAGCTAGCCTTCTTTCTTCTGACCGTATATGAAAGCACTGCCAATGGCATTGGTTCTGGAGCGATATAAGAAGTTATCCTGTTTAGTGCTAAAGTTTCCGCCGCATCTTCTGCAAATTTCTTCGAATTCTTTCTAGTATCATAACTTATCACAACCGTTGGTTTCTTGCCTCTAGCTAACAAATATTCAGATATCCCTTGAGTAAGCCTTTTTACCACAGTAGAATTAATTCTATTAGTACCTGCCCCCATAACACCTCTAATCCCTGACGTACCAAATTCCAACTCTCTATAAAAAGCGTCTTCTTTTAAATCTCTATTTATTTTCATCTCCATAAGTTCTTTTTTCAAATCTTCATCTATGCCTTTTTTCATCAGCCATAAGGAGTGTCTTCTATCTATCGTGTTCATTCTTTTCCTCCAATTACTCTAAAAGTATACTATAATCCCAGAATATTTGCACTGTATTAGTTGTAATTAATTTAATTTATTATATGATATATTTCTGCTATCTTGCTAGTTCATTTTAGTTCGATTTTTTCCTTTCTGAATAAATCTAATTAGTAATTATTAAAAAAAGGAAGACAGGCATCACCCTGTCTTGAATATCCTTTGATTGTTATTCTAAATATTACTCAATTTTCAAATTGTACTCCTCTTTTGCTACCATTTCGCGTAACCTATCAATGTGAACAAAAGCGGCATTTCTAGCTCTTTTTTCGTCAGAAGTGTCAATGGCCTCAAGAATCTCTTTGTGCTCTTCTACCATTAATTCCGCCCTTTTAAAGTCATCATAATGCAGGTATCGGAATCTAAGAACCATTTCTTGTAACTGCTCTACCATTTTTGTCAAAGTCTTATTATCAGCACCGATTACAACTAAATGATGAAACTCAGTGTCAAGGGATATCATTTCTTCAGTTTTGCCATTTCTCACTGCTTCAGCAAACTTCTCTGCAACAACGCTTAGTTTCTCTTTTTCCTCAGCCGTCATTCTTAATGCAGCATATCCTGCAGCAAGACCCTCCATAGTTTCTCTAACTTCTAGGATTTCAATCATATCTTTTTTTATTATATCAGATACATAGGCACCTTTTCTTGGCTTTAAAGTGACTAACCCTTCTTTTTCTAGTTGTCTAATAGCTTCTCTAATGGGAGTTCTGCTTACACCTATATTTTCAGCTATTTCCTCTTCCATCATTCTTGTTCCTGGAGCTATCTCTCCTTTTAATATTTTATTCTTAATCTCTTCATATACTAATTCTCTTAATGGCTTATGTCTGCTAAGTGAAAAATCTATCATTTTCTCCTCCTTATGGGTTTCTAACTCATTGACTTCGAAATAAAGGTTTCAGGATTTTCTAAGCTTATTGTTTTAAAAGCATTTTCCAACTCTGAATTTTGAGGCGAAATTGCAAAGACTGTTGGGCCACTTCCCGTCATAAGTACTTTTCCATCCTCTACATATTGTTTTATTTTGTGCTTTGTATACACAATGCTATTGTACCTTTTTTCACAATAATTTTCAAGAATGTTTCCCATATTTTCTTTTAGTTTACAAAAATTATTATTTTCCAAAGCATCTATTATCGCTTCCACATTAAGTTTTTCTTTAATTTGCTTCAAATTCAAGTTTTCATATACTTCTTTTGTAGAAACTCCAATATTAGGTTTACTGATTAGCACCATTCCTTTGTATGGAGTTACTTCAGTTAGTATATCTCCTATTCCCTCTGTCCTAGCAGCATAAAACCCTTCCCCTTTTCGTCTAGGTAATTTTTCTTCATTACCCTTAATTTGCCCCGAAAGAGAAAAGGGCACATCCGCACCTATTTTTCCTCCCATTTCCAAAAGATCTGCATAAGAAAGATTTAATCCAAATAAGGTATCAAGACCAAGTAGGGTAACAGCACCATTACCACTTCCCCCAGCTAGCCCTGCTTCAATAGGAATATTTTTTTCTATATTAATTTTTATTTTGCTATAGGTTTCTGAAATGTTTTTATCATTTAATTTTTCGTACTTCTTTTTAATTTCTAAGTACGCTTTATAGACTATATTTTCTCTCCCTAGCGGAATGTCCTTAGATGTAGAAGTTATTTCAATATCAGTCTCTTTACACTTCCCTTCCTCAAGAGTAATTGTAACAGAATCAAAAATATCAATAATTTGCATAACACCATCTAATTGGTGATAACCATTGGGCAATTTCCCTACTACATCTAGAGCTAAATTAATTTTCGCATAGGATCTAAGTTCTATTTTTTTCATTTTTGCCCTTTCTTTAGTATTTTCTTTCCAATTTTTCCTTTAGACTTTTGGGATTTCATTATTTAACACATATTTCCCTACTATTTAAATGTATTTTTCTCGCTTCATCACTTAAAAAAGAGCGAAATTAATCGCTCCTTTTTTATTAGATTCTTATTTTTTCTTGCCACCTTTTTTATTCTGGGGCTTTTTCTTATTTGTTTGCTGAGCTTTTTTAGTTTTTGGTGCAGGCTTCTCTTTCACAGGATGCTTATATTTTGCTCCAACAGCAGAAATAGGTCTTGGTTTAGCAACTCTTACATTGTCACTTGCAATTTCAACCTTATTCTCCTCTTCTTGCCGTTTCTTCTTTTCATTAGCTTTAGCTTTTTTCTTAGCTTCTCTAGCAACTATTTCTTCTACGCTCTTCCCCGTTGTCTTAGCTTCTTTATATGGGTTCACACCTGATGTATTGTTTTTTTCTTTTGCGTCTTTTTCCGCTTTTTTCTTTTGGCTTCTAGCTGTAAAGAACACCATACCGACTACCATTACTATCATCATCACAACACTTATTCCCATTGTGGTGCTAGTATTTTGGGTTCTAAAATTTATTACTGTACTTTCATCTAATGTGTCTCCATCTGCAGAAACAAATGATTCATCTAGTTCAAATCTATATTCAACATCTGATTTTATCGCTTTTTTTCCACTGCCATCTGCAAGTGCCATCATAGAGTTTTTATTCTCTGGATCAAAAACGACTAATAGCGGAATTTCTTGCCCATCTTTTTTTGTAATTTCCCCATCTTCGTGTTCAGTTTCTTCAATCTCAATTAACTTGCATGCCTTAGTGTTAACCTTTTCATTCTTTTCAGAATATACTTCCTCCGAAAAAGTCACTTTAACTCCAAGGTTATCTAATGCCATTCCTTTTGCATCATCCTTTGGGGATATAGATGTCACTTTAAAAGTGCTCGCGAATGCTACTGGTGCCGCTAGCATTACTATCATCATAGCCATAATTGATAGCGCTACTATTCTCTTCATAATTTCTTTCCTCGCTTTTCTTCTCTTAATTTTCTAAAAAAATCTTTTAGCAAATTACTACACTGTTCTTCCATAACACCAGCAGTAACATTTACTTTATGATTTAGGTTCGTGTTTGATACAATTTGTAAAACCGACCCACAGGCTCCTGCTTTAGGATCCATTGTACCTATCACCAGGTTATCTATTCTTGAAAGCACAATTGCGCCCGCACACATAGAGCATGGTTCTAGGGTTACATACATTGTTGACCCTGTTAACCTCCATGTACCAAGATTTTTGGAGGCTTTTTTTATCGCAATTATTTCGCTGTGTAATGTACTATCATTCTTACCTTGATTCTGATTATGTCCTCTGCCAATAATTTTGCCATCTTTTACTACAATAGCACCTACTGGAACCTCTCCTTTTGCTTTTGCTTTTTCAGCTTCTTTAAAGGCTTCCTTCATATATTTTTCCAAACAATCACCTCATGATGAATAAATTACATTCACACAACACATGATTTTACCACATATGCAATTTTTTTTCAATCTTTCCTAGCTTGATTTCTAGTTTTTGGCCTTTTTTGGCCTTGATTTCTAGTTTTCTAGTTTTATAAGTTTTGCCTTATCAATTCTTTACTTGATTTGCTAAGCTTTGGCCTTTAACTCCACATTGGAATCACAGTGAAATAATTCTTTTTTTATTTTCTAAGTTGCCAGTTTTTATTATATATTTTCTTTGTGTTTACTATTAACTTTCTCTGGTTTTTCTTATTTTAAATTTTTCTTTACTGGGTTTTACTTGCTTTATTTCAAAAATGGATATACACTATTTTTATCATGTTAGTAGATATAATTATTTTAGCAACATTAATATTGTCAATGGTATTGGGGTATATAAACGGTCTATTCAAAAGCTTTATACGCCTTCTCTTTTTATTAACACCCTTTATACTTACTTTGTTTTTCAAAGATTCCATTTTAGCTCAAGTAGATTCTCTAAATATCGGCGAAATGCCCGAACCCATCCCTACTATCTTTGTTTATATTATTTTCATTTTACTAGTCTCTATAGTACGTTGCATTTTAAAATTATTATTGATTAGTATCCTCCATAGAAATTCATTTGGCTCATTTGACAGAATCTTTGGAGCTATCTTTGGCTTAGCAAAAGGCATGCTCCTAGTTTTACTAATATTGCTTATAGTTCCACCTATCTCTATTCTTGCCGGAAATGAATTTTTCACCTCAATTCTAACATTAATTGAGGAATCTGTCATAGCTCAGTATTTAGTCGAACAAAATCTGTTCATGATTATATTTGAAAAGTTATATGCGTAATTATACCATTTATAATAGTAGCTAATGTAAATTCGCTATCTTCCATTGCAAAGCAATACTGACAGAGCATAGAATTCTATAAATAATCAAATAAATTTACTAAGGGCTATTCATATTAAACTTCTTTTAATATGTTTTTTTACGGCTTTCGCATTACACGTATTTACTTTGTAAAAATGCTTAATACGCAATCTCTTAGAATGATTTTTCAATCAAATGCAAGAGTATAATTTCGCAATTAAAAATGATGACATTTCCTTCGGTTTGTAGTATCCTATTATTAGTAGAATTTTAAGTTCAGAAAGGAAATATATCATGATTGTTAGTATTTTAATTTTAGCAACAATAGCCATTTCGGTTATATTTGGAATGCAAAGAGGGGTAAAGGCTACGGCCTTCGCTTTAGCTGGTTGGGTAATACTTTTTGTTTTATCTTATTTATTGTTCCCAGTTGCATTAAACCTTCTTAGCGGTTCAGACTTTTTCGCTTACGAATATCCAGTCCCTCAAATATTCACATTTACAATTTTATTCATAGTTCTAATTATTATCCTTAAAGGATTAGAGTTGATGATTTTCAAGAACAAGTTAACAAAAGCAAAAACACCTACAGATAAAGTTGTAGGTGGAATTTTCGGGGCCTTAAGAGGAGTACTAATTGTATTTGTACTTATTCTATTTGTGCCTGCCTTCTGTTATTTAGTTGGAGATGCCGTATTATTGACCATTGCCAATTCAGTTGAGACTGCACCATTAGCAGAATTCTTTATGAAATTCAATTTCTTGGACGGCCTATTTTCTAAAATCTAATTAAATAATAAATTAATTCTACAAATGCGCCTTATACTGACACATTGTCTAGTTAAGGCGCATTAATAATATATAACGGAGATTCATATGGAGAAAAATATAACAGTATTAGATGGATATGTAGCTAACCCTGGGGATTTAAGTTGGGCTAGAATCCAAGCTCTCGGAAATTTCGCAGTCTATGACAGAACTAGCCCAGATGATGTATTTGATAGGATAAAAGATTCAGAAATAGTTTTTACCAATAAGGTTTTACTTCCAAACGACTTATTAGATAAATGCCCTAAGTTAGAATGGGTGGGTGTATTGGCTACTGGATACAATGTTATTGATGTCGCCTATGCGAGAACTAAAGGAATTTCTGTAACCAATATTCCTGCTTACAGCACCGCAAGCGTTGCTCAACATGTCTTCGCCTTACTATTAAATGTTACAAACCATGTAGCCCCTTATTCTACAATGACTCGAAATAACTCTTGGGCTAAGTCAAAAGATTTCTGTATGACAGACTTTACTTTAGCAGAGCTAAAAAATAAGACTTTCGGTCTTATTGGTTTCGGAACTATTGGAAAAGAAGTTGCAAAAATTGCTAATGCTTTTGGAATGAAAGTTATAGTTCATACGGCCAATCCAAGAAAATATTCAGAAACAAGCACTTTAAAGTTTGTAAATCTAGATACACTACTTAATGAAAGTGATATAGTAAGCCTTCATTGTCTTTTGAACGAACAGACAAAAGAAATTATAAATAAGAACACTCTTTCAAAGATGAAGAAAAGCTCAATACTTATTAATACAGCAAGAGGGCCTTTAGTTGCTGAAGACGATTTGGCTGATGCACTAAACAATAAAAGGATTCATGCAGCCTGCCTTGATGTTTTGACTTCAGAGCCACCTAAAGAAAATAATCCGCTCTTCACTGCAACTAATTGTTTTATTACTCCCCATGTAGCTTGGAATTCTTTTGAGGCGAGAGGAAGATTAATGGAAATAGCTTCCGAAAACATTCGGTCATACCTTGAAGACGGGATATTAAAGAATTGCGTAAACTAGCACTTTATTCTCACATAGTATAAATAGTGGTTTTGAATGTTTTATTCATCACCCCTTCATGAAGATAGTTCTTTAAACCATATAAAAAAGTAGTTTAAGCAGAAAATCTATCGCTTACACTACTTTTCTCTTCTTTACTTAATTTAATCAGTAGATAAAGTTAAGAATTATGTTTTACCCTATCATTTTCTTCTGATTGTTTTGCATCATTCCATTGATCCATTGTCCCAACTAAATATCCCGTTATTCTTCTGATTCTTTCAAAGTTAACTGGGGCAAATTTATATGAGATATTTGCATATTCCTCATCATCAAATTGAATATCAATACTCTCTAGTTTTCTATTGTATTTCTTCTCAATATAATCAATATAAGCTTGTTGCTCTTCTTGTGGCGCATTTCCTGTAATAATTACCATCTCTTCCCTCCTATAATTTACTATATGTAGTATGTTTTGTCTTGATTATATCATTATATACCCAACTTATACTATTTTCAAACTTTTTTTCAAAATAAGTGCTATAAACTTTTTTCTTTACATAATTAAGTTTCTTAGCAATAGTTTCACTAACATTTTTAAATTTAAATTTCACATCAACAATTTAGACGTTTTATTTTGAAATTCTGCAAATTATATGTTATTATATCTATGGAAGTATACTCCCGTAGCTCAGGGGATAGAGCGTCGGTTTCCTAAACCGTGCGTCGG
>CAYJGT010000005.1:35372-39036 GCA_964370035.1 uncultured Oscillospiraceae bacterium | reverse complement strand
TTGCCTATTGATTTACAGACACCACAATAGTATCCCTTATATGTTTCAAAGTCTTTCATCTTTAGCTCAGGAGACTCTGCCTTTACATATCCTAACATCTTTTAGTTATTCCTTATCTCTTTAGTTATTCATTATCTCTCTGAACGTTAACCCTGGCGCCCCATAACCACAATGATATATTTAGCAAATTTGTCTTACATTTTTCTATAACTTCTGTAGCATAGTATATTTGATAAATTTACCTTGTATTTTCCTATAGCTTTTGCAGCACTGTACCTTTTACTTTTTAAAGCTCATTCTATAATAAAGCCTTGAAAAAGTTGCCCGTCAAAGCTTAATATTTCATTGGGATTAGTTCTAAATACTCTTCTAAAGACCCATCTCTTAGGCAACACTCAATGATCTTCTTTCCTAGTGGATCAAGTTCTTCTGTGTTAAACTTCTCAAGTTCTTTCTTAAAGAAGTCTCCTAACATTTCTGCACCCTTATCGTAACTTTCCAAAGTTACCTCTGGCTGAGTTTCAGGCTGTAGAAAAGCTTTTCCAATATATTGCCCGTCCACTTTCATGGCGTCTAGTCCATAGCCTAATAAAGTACATCTTGAAGGAACCAGGTGTTCTGGTTTAAACTTAGCACTTCCTCTTCTTGCTATATACTCTCTTGAAATCCATTCAGGCATGAATGATACCTTATACGCCCCTATATGCTGGTTCGGAATAAGTATGTATCTAGTAGCTGTTGATTTTGTAAATTGCTCTAATAAAAGGTTTGCTTGCTTCACCATTTTTCCAGTTGCAAATGGCCAGTAAGAGCCTACACCCTCGCTTTGCATATCATCTCCTCCAATTATGCTTGGATTCTTTGAACCTCTTGGAGCAACTAATCTCCATAGCCATGCAAGTGCAGGGGGAAGAATATGTAGCATTCCCATTATTCCATAAGAAGGATTCTCCTTAGTGCATATAGGCGCTCTGACTCCGAAGCTTCTAACATCTACTTCAACCGAATCCTCTACTACTTTTGGCACCATTTTCCTTGGCATTATAACTCTAGGATTTGGACAAGGAGTTCCATCTGAATCAAGTATGTGTTCCCATATCAAACATGTGGCCTTAGGCACAGCCTCGATATTAAAAAACACTAAAGGTTCTTTTGGTTGGGTGCAAATTCTTTCATATGTCGGCTCTACACCGTATCCGTCTATATTATCAAGTCTTAAAAACCAGCCATCTTCTGCGTCTGTTACTACCAATTTTTTGCTATTGGTTTGAATATCCACATGGCATAGCGCCATGTCGTCTGTTACAGGCTCTAAGTCACATGTTTCTTGCAGGCTGATATAAAATTTTTCTTCAGTTACTGAATTTTGCCCAACTACAATCCTACCATCTGGCTCTTTGTGAATTTGTTCTATCATTTCACTTTTACCGCCACCAGAAGCACCTTCGTGCATTATTACAATTTCATTTTCATATGGAGTAATTACTTTTACTGTAGAAGCATGTGCTGTTACCCAGCCTTCTTCTTCCCCTATGTTTAAAAGAATTCCATAAACACCTTTTTTCGCACTTGGCCCTGGATATAGATTGTAGGAGAATAGTTCGTGCTTTTCATCTAACCTGTTATGAACAACCACTTGCTTTCCTTCAAAATGTGTATGTCTAAATACTGGTGCTAAATAAATTACTGCCCTTGGCTTAAACTTCCCCTTGTTTCCCTCTTTAAACTCATATTCATCAATATTCACGAAGGCTTGCAAGTCTCCCAATCCAGCTGCAAAGAAGGCCGCATTTCTCGGCCCTATTAGCAAGGATTCGTAGCCGTGTGTTTTCCCACCAGATAAAAAAGGCATTACAACCAACTCTTGATCCTTCAACCAGTCAAAAGTTTCTTTTCTTACCTTATTAAAGCCTTCTCCAAACCTTTCTTTATATGTAGGCTTGTCTGTATCTTTTTCATCACCAACTACCATACAGTCAGGGTCTCTTCTTCTCATATAGTCTTCCACAAAATTTACAGCAATACCGTTTTTGCATCGAACTAGTTCTGCCTCTTTTTTATTCTCCCCTTCAACATCATATGTTACTTGGAAAGTATCGTTTCCTCCTAACCCTAAAGAAAGAGCAAAGAGTTCTTCTCTTGTCCTTGGCACTGTAATCCCTTTACAGTTTTGTAGTATATCTTTTGTGTCTTTATCTAATAAAAATTTATCTAACATTGGTACTCCTTTCTGTTTTCCCATTTTTTATGTAGTAGTAGGCAAGAATTATTATCCCGTCCTTAATCTATTATTATACCATATTTTCTATTTTCTTGTGCGAAACTTTCTTTTGGCCTCTCATTTTTCTCTTGATACTCTGGCTTTTCTTTTAGATCTTTAATACTTCTTTTGCATTTTAATATTTCCTTTGGCCTCTAATCCTTGTTTTACCCTTTTATATTTCTCTTTTGATAACTAAGAGTCCTTCCTTCTTCTCTCTTTGGAGCTGCATATAATTTGTACTTAAAAAAATTCTTCTCAAGTTATTTTAACCTAAGAAGAATGAATTATTTTTTGGCTATTATTATGTTGATTTATATTCTCTTGCTTTCAGCCTTTATCTATGCTTCACTTTACTAGCAAACCATTTACCTATTCTTAAATTTCCAAAATCTAGGCTCATTATGACTAAGCTGGCAACTATTAGCGCCCCTCCTATATATCCTTTTACAGAAAGGAGCTCTCCTGCTATTACAATTGCAGATAAGCCTGCAAATACTGGCTGGGTTGCAAATGTAACGCCAGCTCTAACTGCAGTTGTATGTGCCTGGGCCATTACTTGTGCTATATATGCAACTCCTGTCGAAACAACCCCTAAGATTAACAAGGCCATTATTCCCTCAGTTGTCTTTGGTATTGCAAAGTCTTCTAGTGCTAAGGCTACAATTAGTCCAAATACAGCACCAAAGCCCATTTGAAAAATCCCTAGTTGAAAAGAGTCTACCCGTGGTTTTGAAACTGCTTTTTCTACAATCAGTATTACGATTGCATAAGTTAATGCAGAAAATAAAGCCCACAAGTCTCCTAAAGCAACTTGAAAGTTACCCTTTAATGTCAATAAGCCTACCCCAACCACAGACATGGCAACAACTAGCATTGTTTTCTGGGTCAGCTTTTCTTTATTAAAAATTCTGGCAAGGAATGGTGTAAATGCAACAGTCATTGATGTAAGAAACCCAACATTCGAAACAGATGTGCCTCTAACCGCCAAGGTCGCCCCTACGCAGCTTAAAAGTAAAAAGAAGCCTAGATACATTCCAAATATAACCGTTTCCTTACTAATATTTTTTAGCTTTTTCATTGCCAAGGCTATGGGTACCACGACCAATGTTGCAATCACAAATCTTAACGCAATCAATGTAAATGGCTGTATTTCTCTCATTGCTATATCCATCACCACATAGGATGTACCCCATATTAAGGCAACGAGCACTAATATTATTTCCGCTTTTGTTCTTTTCGTCATTTTACTCACCTAGTTTTTTAGTTTCTCTTATCACTATCTTATTTCGGAATTTTTTTCCGCCTTAGAATTCTATCATTTGTTGAGTATAAAAGCAATTACATAATGTATTTATCTAAATCTTTTCACTCCTTCCAAAATTATTAAAGTAAATGCCCTTT
>CAYJGT010000005.1:32242-35272 GCA_964370035.1 uncultured Oscillospiraceae bacterium | reverse complement strand
CTTTTCACTCCTTCCAAAATTATTAAAGTAAATGCCCTTTCACTCCTTCGCCCTTTTCTTTTATTCACAATATATTTCTGCCCTCTGAAACACAAAGCCCTTTTCTTTTATTCACAATATATTTCTACCCACTGAAAAACAAAGCCCTTATTCTTTTAGGTCAATGATAAATTTTAATACTGTAATAATGCAAGTTTCTCTACAACGAAAAAACCTGACTTTCGTCAGGTTTTCCCGGCTATTATTTTTTACTAAGAGGTTAGGTACTTCTTTGTATGTTTATAATATACTCCCAATTTATGGAAATTGTGTGAAGTTGTTTAGTTTCTTTTGTGAAATTATTTTGTTTGTTATTTGCTTTAAATATGTAAGTATTTGTTTATTTTTTTCTACAAATCCTAGCTTTTATTTATAATGCACAATATTTGACTCAGTTCCTTCAGGCTCTACAATAACTGTATCGTTTATTTCCATATTAATCAACTTAATCGTTCTTTTTTCTTCAAAATGGTTGTCATTTCTACTGGTGATTCTAAGCCCTATTTCAATAGTAGTCTCATCTACCACCTTAAAAATCGGAGCTGTTCCACCCCCACCTTCTCGAGGAATTCCACTTAACTTATTATCTAGATAAAAAAATTCAGTATATGGAAACACCTCATTATTCACTGTCAATAATCCATCAGTGTTTATTGATATAGTGTTATAGGTAGTATCAGGTTTTGTTCCACCTATTTTAATGTCGGTGCTATACCTTAGTTCCTCAATAATATATTCCAATGTTGCATTATATATTGTCCCTTGATCTGTAGTATCACTGCTCAGCGTTGATGTTCTTAGAATTGCTTGTGTAACAAAAATGGCAGTAGTGGCAATAATCACTGTTATTGCAATACTAATAATTACTTCTGTAAGAGTAAAGCCTTTTTGGTTCAGCCTCTTTCTTATAATATTTTTCGCTTTAAATCTTTTATTTACCATTTTTCTATCGCCTTACTATTTTACACTTATTTCAAGCCTCAGCCCTATTATACGGCTTTCCAAAATTCATATATTAAATCTATACTTCAACCTCTAATCTTCTGCAAAGATCTATCTGTTTTCACCTATTTTCTAACCATCTTCAAGCTTTGGTTACAAACACTTTATTTCCACAGTAGGGATAAACGAAAGTTCCGATTTGTAAACCCATAGATATTAAATGATTAAATAATTTATCTCTTAAAGAATTATTTCTATTAAGCTTTTTTACTTAAAAGCATGCCCACTCCCAACAAAGGTTCCATATTTTACAATATCGGCACTATCTGAAATGTCTATATTTACATAGATATTATCCTTACTAACACTTGGCTCTTTTAAAGTTAAATCAATATTTGCAACCTCTTCTGCGCTAAGGGGAACATCCCACACTCTAAATGCAGACATGTCTCCTATTAAATGTCTACTTCCGCTATAGAAAGAATGTCCTATCCTGAAGAGATAAGCCGTGTAAGGTTCAAAAGTCTGCCTGCTATTTGCTGCAAGATCAACATCAAAAGCAACTTTAACCCCATTAGCATATACAGCCTGTGTCCTTGTTACTGGGTCATAGGTTTGAACCCAATCCACCCACTCAGTATCACTATTATATGGAGAGAAGTCTACCCTGGCATAATTTTCCACCTTTTTTGTAGTCGTGTAGAACTGCATTAAGATTCCGTATGTACTTTCTGCTGCCCTTGCACCATACCCCCCTGAATGCATCCCATATACACCCATGTGCAGTCTATTATCACCCTCTGCCCTATCAATCCTTATTCTAGTTGCCACAGTATATCCATTTGGCGCTAAATCGTTCTGGGAAAAAGCCGCATTATCAGCTTTTTTAGTTAAATTTATATATGATGTCCCATTAAATTCTAAGTATCCTGTTATCTCCGTTGCTCCTAGTTCCCCCCCATCTAATTCAGGAAACTGAAAGGCTTTTAATGTCTCTACCGTTAACTTACTCTCCGCATCGGGATCTTCTTCCTGTTCAGTCTCGTAGTAGTACTGGCCAGCTACTTCATATGGCTTACCACCCACTTGGAATGACAGCTTGTTTTCTTTGGGAGTTATTCCGTCTTCTTCCATCATATTGCTAATATTACTAGTCTGGTTGGAAATCTCCCTGCCTTGCTCAAAGTAATTTGCAGATGCAACTAAGGCTTGGGTTATTGTTACAGTTACTATTCCTAGAATTGCCACAGCAGCAATAACCTCAACGAGAGAATATCCTCTATTGGAGTTTAGGTTCTTTTCTTTTATTAACTTTACTAGCTTTTCAACACATGTAATTTTCATTGTATCTTTCTCATCTCTTTACTCTTTATAGTATCCACCTATATAACCATCTAATGCCCATGTCGGCATTGAACCTTCTTCATAGTATTCCTTTATAACAATAGGGTTGTAAGTAAATTTTAATGCCGAAGTTCCTCTACTATATTCAAAATTATCAACCTTAATTTGTCCATTAACATCCTGCGCCCATCCGGAAATTTCTATTGTAGAATCCTTTTCTCCATATGCTCCTAAATTACATTTCTCAGGAAGAACTAAGGTTCCCCCCTCTTCAATATAAAATAAAACTCTAGGGGATGTTAGCTCTCCGTCTATTTCTTCCATATTTAAAGTGCTTCCCGTTACTTCTAAAGTTTTACCTTCTTTTATAATGATGACCACTGGATCTTCTGGCTTTACGTTACCTATTTTTCCATTTAAAGCTATTTCCATATTACTGCCAACTTCGTAGTAGCCCCCTGAAATTAAATTTTCTGCACTTGAAAGGTCTGCCGCATAATAATAATTAGCCCATTGAGGCTTCTCCATGTTTAAATAAAGGTCATTCATCCTAGTGGTAGTTTTTTTCAATCCATTATATTTTGAAGCTACTAATTTATAGTTAGTTGCTCCTTCAACAGCCTTATATTCTTTTTTAACTAAAGTTACAGTTGAAAGCTGTATTTCAGGCTCAACTGGATCCACAGGATCTATAGGAGTATCAGG
>CAYJGT010000005.1:26622-32142 GCA_964370035.1 uncultured Oscillospiraceae bacterium | reverse complement strand
CAGGATCTATAGGAGTATCAGGGTCTATAGGAGGGCTAACCACATCCTTTAATAAAGTTATTGTTCCATCACTAGTATAGAGGCTTCCACCTATATCCCACGAAGAATATAACTGGGTATGGGGTGTTAGTCCACTGGTACCAGTAGAAGTGTCATTCATAAGAACCATCCCTCCACCGACTGTTATTCTATCCTCTTTGGCTTTCTCCGTTCCAGAAACTACTTCAGGAATATTTCTTCCTAGAAGGCTACTATGATCTCCCACCACCTCTAAAAACTGAGGTTCTGTTAGATGTATATCTAATCCAGGGAACATTTCTGTAGAAGCATCTTTATAGTCATTTTTCATTCTTAGTTTTAATGTCACAGTGCTAGATTTATCATTTTTAGATGCTGTGGCTGTAATTACATATAAATCTTCTTCTATATATTGTATATAGGCTTCATCTATCTCTCCCATTCCAGGATCTGGTAATACTATGGATTCTACAGTAAGCTTTTGCTCTGGAACTTTCAATATAGCTAAAACCTGCTCCCCTAACTCTCCAGCTTCGTCAGACATTAATTCAAAAGCTATAGTATCACAAACACTTTTTGCCGTATAATATGCCTGTCCTTCTTGGTTTTGATTTGCAGCTTTTATGCTAAACGAAACAGAGGCTGTTAACACTGCTCCAACAAGAACAATTCCAACAAGCATTAATATTAGCACATATAACAGCGCACTCCCTTTTCTATTGTCAAATATTGTAAATTTATTCTCCATATGTTTAATTATGCTTTCGGTAATGTGTCTACTCTTAGGGTTACATTAATAGAACCCTCTGTAGTTTGACTATTGGTTATTGATACTGATTCAATAGAAATATACTTATGTTTTTTTAGATTATCAATAAATTTCATGCAGCTTTGTAAGTCTCCTCCTGCAGATAATGTTACATTTGTAGAGACAACCGTTGTCGTAGGCTGCTGTACTAGATCCTCTTCAACAGCAACTTCACCTTCTTCCGAAGCTCCTTCTGTGGCTAGCAAGTCCTCTTCAGTTGTTGCTTCTGCAACGGGCTCTTCAGTAACAGCAGCAGTTGCTTCACTAAAACTTAAATTGGAAGGGGTTACTCCGCTTTCCTTAGCTATATTTGTAATTAGCTTGTCTATTTCATAATCTTCTAAAAAAGGGCTAAAGCTTTTTTTAAGTTCGCTATTTGTTTTAAGGTTCTCTTCATAAACTGCATCAATATTTGCCCCAGCAGCAACCTCTGCAATAATCAAATCTTTTTCCAGAGTCTGCGCTTCTATACTTGTTTTTAATTCAGTATTTTTAGCTAAAAGTGGTGAAATAACATACATGTAACCTACTATTACTACAGCTAATACCACTACTACAGCCATCAACTTTTTCTCTCTATCTGTAAGTCTAGCTAACATGTTACTCACCTCCTTGGGCGCTTGCCGTAATTGTGAAGGAATATCCACCACCACCGCCGCCGCTATATCCTGAATATGTTACTTGCGTAAACATTCCACTATCTCTTAGCTTTCTAGTATATTCTGCAGCACCATTCTCTGAATCAGAAGCTCCACTAAGATTTATTGTTTGAGTAGATTGTTCATAGCTTACAGAAGTAATAGTGCTATCTGTCCCTGCCAATGTCCATACTGCATTTAAGTCAACAGAGGCAAGATGGTTTTCATTTTCTATATTTGTTAACGCTGTGTTTATCGATGAGTTTTCGTCCACAAGGGCATTATTTGCCTCTATTTTTTCATAATCTACACTTCCTGTAGATTGAGCCGCTTGAATTTCATTATTAATATCATCTAGCTGGCCACTTAAGATACCATTCCAAATAAACAACCCTGCTACAATTAATACAAAAGCCACCACTGTAACGCCAGGTATTACCACAAGCTTATTTAGTTTGATTCTATTTTCGCTTTTAAACTGTTTTTCAAATGTTTTTAGTTCTTTGTAAAAATTTACATCACTACTGTTTTTCTCTAATACATAAGAAGCTATTGTCTCACTAGTATCTGGGCTGCTGCCTTCTGATATTTGCCCAATACTTTTTATGTCAATCCCAGTTTCTGCTTCACTCTCATAGCGTTTTACTTCTGCTATTGTCTTAGAGTCTAACCCTACATAATAACTAGCTGTTATAGCTGTTTCCATTTTTTGTGTTTTGCTAAACTGAATTATGTTAGCTAATTTTTCTGTTATCTCTCTATAATAGTAGTCAGTTCCTGGCTCTCCTAATAATCTGTTTCTCCCAGCAAATACAAATCCGCCTTTTTCAAATAAGAGGGAAATTAATGTGTTCTCTTTCATTAGATTAAAAATGAAAGTCTCTCCCTCCAAGGCCGGGTTTCCTTTTACATACTTTATTATGCAGTTAACCAATGTATCTATTTTTTCTACCTTAAAACCAACTGCTACTGCAATATCCATATAGGATCTAACTTTTTCATAATCTACAGCATAGGTAATGGCAATTAGAGATTCATCTTGCTTTTCGACAACTCCTGAAATTAACAGGTCTTCCTTATTAGCTCCATAGGCAAACTCATCCGCCATCAAATTTTTGATTTGCTTTTTCTTTAGCTTAGGAATTTCACTTCTTTTTATTTGAATATTAGTACTATCTAAAATAAATGAAACAGCACCAGAAATTTCTTCTTTATAGTCTAATAACTTATCAACTATCTCTCTGCTATCAAATATTACACCGTTCCCTATTGTCCCTTCTCTAAGTGGGATTTCAATAGCAGAAGGATTTTGATCTGCTTTCTTTTGACTTTTTTGAATAATTATTTTATCATTTTCGAAATATAAAATCGTCTTCACATTCTCACCTCACATTTAAACAGCGCCGTATATAGAGAACAATGGTATCATTACCGCTATAGCAATTGTTCCAATACCTATAGCCAATATTACTATTGTTACAGGCTCTATTAAGGAAATAAGCTTTTGAATAGCCATTTCCGAATCATAATCAAAAGTGTCCGATAATGACACGAGTAGTTCCTCTAATCTTCCAGATTCTTCCCCAACAAAGATTGCTGATGTAAGCTTCCTATCCAACCCATGTACCTGTTCCAAGGACTCTCCTAAACTACTTCCTTCTTTTATTCTTTCACAGGCTTCCATTAATTGCTCTTTAATGTATATATTGTTTACTACATCTGCACTTATTTCTAAGGCCTCAACCATGGAAACCCCACTACTATACATGGAGCTTAATGTTCTTGCAAATCTTTCAGTATATATTACCTGCATTAGCTTCCCTACTTTCGGGAATTTTATTTTTTCTTTATCGAACTTATATTTTACTGCTGGTTGTTTTAGCAACCATATAATAAGTACTGTTATAAAAAATACAGCTCCAAGAATCACATACCAATAGGTGATTATTCCAGTACTAATGGACATAACTATCTTTGTAATTAATGGCACCTCTAGCCCTTCAAATAAATCAAATATTGTTGGTAGCACTCCTACAAAGAGAATAAGTGTAACGGCTAAGGCCACGACAGCTAGTATTATTGGATATGTAAATGCTAGTTTTACTTTCGAAGAGGTTTTATGCTCCTTTTGAAAGTATTCGGCTAGCTTGCTAAATGATTTTTCTATTGTACCAGACGACTCACCAGCCCTTACCAAGTTTATCATTAATGTAGGAAAAACTTTTCCGCACATGGCCATCGATTCAGATAAGCTATGACCACTGTTAATATTCTCATGAAGTTTTCTATAAAGCCTTTTCTTTTTTCCGTCTATTTCTCTATCTTCTAGTATTTCTAAAGCCTTCATCATTGGAACTCCAGCATCTAGCATATTTCCCATCTGCCTTGCAAAATCAGCCGAAACATTTGGCTTAAGTTTCCTCTTAATATCTTCAGGGCCTTTCTTTTTCTGTGCGGTCTTTAAGTATAGTCCCTCTTTTCTTAGCGAAGAAAACAATTCTTGTTCATTTTCTGCTTGCCGAACTCCTCTACTTAAGTTCCCTGCTATATCAGTTGCTGTATAGCTGTAGTTTTTCATAATCCTCTCCTATTAAAACATTAAATTAAGATATCCCTCTATTATTTCTCCCCCAAAAAGAAGAGCTATAAAAGAACCGATTGCCAACCATGGGCCAAAAGGAATATGGGTTTGTTTCTCCTCTCCCTTCCTTCTGTTTTTTAAAAGGACAGTACTAGCTACTATTCCCCCCATTATTATTCCTATAAAGGTTCCAACTAATGTGTTTTGCCATCCTAGTATAAATCCCATAACAAACATTAGCTTAACATCCCCTCCCCCAAAGGAATTTGGTATTATTATTATTAATATAAAAAGCGGCAGGCTTACTGCAAATGCACCAATTATTCTAGATAGTAATGTTACATCTGCATCCCATATTGCATAGCAAACAGCTAAAGGCATCAATGCTATTACTAGACCATTAGGTATAATCATATGGTCAAAGTCAATTGCGGATATTGCTATTAGAATAGCTGCCACCGCCATAGCTAATATTGATTTTATATCCAACCCTTCTACTAAAAAGGCTACTAAAAACATTGCTCCTGTAAACAGTTCCACTAGTGGGTATCTTGCTGATATCTTTGCCTTACAGTTTCGACACTTTCCCCTTAGCATCAAATAACTTATAACTGGTACAAGATCGTATGCCTTAATTGCCGAGTCACAACTTGGACATTTTGACCTTCCTTTAACAATTGACACCTCTGCAGGAACTCTATAGATAACCACATTAAGAAAGCTCCCTATTATCGTTCCTAGGAGAAAAACATATGCCCCTATTATTATCGTAATTTCTGTCATTTTTTTCCTTTTCCCAATCTATAGCTAAGGTTGATTTATTTCCTCAACTTCAACCTGTCCTCCTGAAGTGGCTGCCTCTGGTTTTATTGTAACTTGATACTCTTCTGTAGCGGTAATATACTTAAAGGTATCTATTTGGGACGCTTCTTCTGGGCTACCACTATATCTAGTAAGTGTAACTATTTTCCCTGCAACTAAATCCTCTAGGCCTGCATTCTCTAATATGGCTTTTGCTGCAAGGTTACTTGCGTCAGCAAGGTCTATTGTAAGTCCTGAAGCTAGTTGATCCCCAATAATATTGGTGTTCTTTTGGTAGTCCTCTATCATTACAACTTGTGTAGCAAGATAAACTGCTCTAGCTTCATTTTCAGCAGCCGACTCCTTAGTCCAATCTTGATATATTGTAACGCCAGCTACTCCTACACCTGATAGTATCCCAATGATGCCCAAAACCACCATAATCTCTACTATGGTGAAGCCTTTGTTATTAAATTTGCCCTTTAATTTTGGCCTTTTCATTCTAGATTTACCTCGTTGTTTCTATAATTTGCTAGTTTGTTTCATATTTTTTATTTATCTAACTAGCACTTAATCATTTACGCTTTCTAAAACCATTAAAGTTTTGATGGCTTTAGAAAATGTCCCTATACAGGGATAGGTTAAAATGGCCGAAGCCATTTTAACCTTGATTT
>CAYJGT010000005.1:0-26522 GCA_964370035.1 uncultured Oscillospiraceae bacterium | reverse complement strand
GCAATATACTTTTGCTTTTCTGCTTCATCTATGTAGCCAGTAATTGATGGTACTGCTATTGCTGCCAATATAGCAAGTATAGCGATAACTACTATTACTTCCATTAGAGTAAAACCTTTTTTGTTCTTTCTAGCCTTCTTAACATTGTTCATAAAATTCTTCATTCTTCTTTTCTCCTTTTAATTAATAAAATTTTATACTTATTTATTTATGCCTTTCGGCAACACAAACTTATTTATTGTTGTCTACATTTGGGACTCTAAATCTTTTTTGTCATCTGTCTTCTTAAATGCCTCCTCTCTGGTAATTAAGCCCGCCTTAACTAGTTGCGCCAAATATCTGTTTAGGGTACACATCCCAGTCTTTCCACTAGTTTGCATACTGGATGTAAGGTGGTGTGTTTTTCCTTCTCTTATTTGGTTTAGTATTCCATCTGTAGCTACTAATATTTCAAAGGCAGCGACTCTTCCTTCTCCTGCTGCCAAAGGAACCAATTGTTGTGACACTATTCCCTTCAATACTCCTGCTAGCTGTATCCTAATTTGACCTTGGCTATGTGGAGGGAATACGTCTATTATTCTATCTACTGTGCTGGATGCCCCTGTAGTATGCAAGGTTGAGAGAACCAGGTGACCCGTTTCTGCCGCAGTTACTGCTGCTGCAATAGTTTCTAAGTCTCTCATCTCTCCTACTAATATTACATCAGGGTCTTCTCTAAGGGAACTCCTTAATGCACTTGCAAAGCTTGGTGTATCTGCACCAAGTTCTCTTTGGTGTACTATTGACTGTTTATGTCTATGAACATATTCCACCGGATCCTCAATGGTAACAATATGTCCTTTTCTTGTTTGATTAATATGGTCTATCATAGCCGCTAAAGTGGTAGACTTACCACTACCTGTTGGCCCTGTTATTAAAACCAATCCTCTCGGTTCTTCAGCAAAACTTTTTATAACTTCTGGTAAGTTTAAATCTTCAAAGGTAGGTATGAAATTATTTAATAGTCTTATTGCTGCTGCTAAGTGACCTGCTTGTTTATATATATTTATTCTCTGTCTTTCACCTGAAGGAAGTTCATTTGCAAAGTCTAAGTCATGGCCTTCGTCAAGAAGTTTTTTTTGCCTTTCATCTAACATGCTTAATATTATTTCCTCTACCTCTCCTTCTTCAAGGGTGATTGGGCTTTCAAAAATATCTCCGTCTTTTCTGAAGAAAGGGTTTTTGTTTATGGTCAAATGAACATCACTACATCCAAAATCTCTCGCTTTTTTTACTATTTCGTTATATCTATTCACTTTTCCTCCCCTCTTTATACAAATTCTTCTCCCGTGCCTGCAAAGGCAGCCTGTTTCAAGAATTCCTCAACTGTGGTTTCTCCATTTTCTATTAACTCTAATATATGTTTAGAAATAAGCTTTAAGCCTCCTTCTCCTATGGCATATCTATAGATATTTTCCATAGGCTGCTTACTACTTATCATCTTTCTCATAGTTGAATCTATTTCTAAAATTTCATGTACTGCTATCCTTCCCCTGTATCCAGTATTGTTACAGTGCATGCAACCTCTTCCTCTAAAAATTCTCATTCCTCTCGGAACAACCAAGTAATCTTCTTCTGAAGGAGCGTATTCTTCCCTACAATGTGGGCAAATTTTTCTTACAAGTCTTTGAGCCACTACTCCAACTAAGGAGTTAGCTATCATATATTGCTCTACACCCATATCTCCCATCCTAATGATTGTTCGTATGGCGTCGTTGGTATGTAGTGTTGAAAAAACCAGGTGACCTGTTAATGCTGCAGATACTGCTACTGAAGCCGTCTCGGCGTCTCTTGTTTCTCCAACTAATATAACATCCGGGTCTTGTCTCATTAATGCTCTAAGGCCAGTATCAAAGTTTAGGCCTGCTTGAACATTTACCTGAGTTTGGTTTACTCTGTCCAAACTCTTCTCTACAGGATCTTCTATAGTAGAGATATTGATATTTTTCTTCGCCATTTTTTCTATCATCATATATAAGGTTGTAGTCTTACCACTACCTGTAGGCCCTGTTATCAATACTATTCCATAAGGGTTTTTTAAAATTCTGCTTATCTTTGCGTAATTCTCATCATTCATACCATATTGGTCTGCATGGTCAAGTTCCCTTGCTTGAGAAAGAAATCTAAGCACAAGTTTTTCCCCAAACACTGTCGGTATAGACGATACACGGACGCTTATATTTTCACGGCCTATAGAAATCTTAAAATTACCATCTTGAGGTATTCTTTTTTCTGCTATGTCAAGCCCCGCTATTATCTTTATTCTAGTTGCTACTTGTGGACCTAAAATTTCATCTATCTCCATATGGTCCATAAGTTGACCATCTATACGAAGTCTTATGCTTATATGTTTTTCAAAAGGTTCAAAGTGAACATCGGAACTTCCTTCACTATGGGCCTTGAGAATTACTGAGTTAATAAGGTTTATTACTGGTGAATCGCTTTCTTCATTGGCTATAGTTACTGTATCTTCTTCCTTTTCTATCCCTTCACTTGCTATTGCTGCCGCCTTTTGTGCGTTTATTGCAGCATATGTTTTGTTTATTTCTGAAAGAATTTGGTCCTCTTTACAAATATAGATATTGCAAGTTCCGTTAACTATAGTTTTAATATCTTCTATTGCATACAAATCCAACGGGTCTGCAACTGCAATGTCTATTATCATTCCCTGTCTTCTAAACGCTATTGCCTTGTACTTAATACAAAAGCTTTCTGGCACAAGTTCTACTACTTCAAGGTTGATGTTTACATTTTCTAAGTCTATGATTTCTAGTTTCAACCTTTGTGACAATGCTGCCAGCAATTGATCTTGAGTAACCAAATTTAAGCTCAACAACAATTCCCCTAATCTTCGTGAGCCTCCTCTTGCTTTTTCTTCTGCAAGGACTTTGTCAATCTGTTCTTCTGAGACTATATTAGCTTGTACTAGTATGTCTCCTAACCTTAATACATTCTTAATAGTAGTACCCTCCTCTTTACTTTCCCCCAAGGTATACTCTCTCAAGTTACCTATATTTTAATCAAAGTCATTGTACTTTTCGTGTGAAACCTTCTTGTTTTTATTGTAGTTATTGTGTTAACTTTATTTAGACTTTATATCCTTGCTTCTTTACTTCTTCCAAATGGATTTTTGCTATTTCCTCTTTTTCCTCTAACTCTTTCTTTAGAACTTCCAACTCTTCCCTTACTAAATCTTTTTCTGTTAACTCCTGTTCTGGAAATTTGAAGTCTAAACTCTTTTCTAAAAGCTTAATCGCTCCTTCTTTATACCTTTTCGAAAGAACACCTAGCGAAGCCATAATATAGTCATTGTCAACTAGAATTTTAGCTGTTTCTGGTGGAGAAAGCATTAGTCCTCCATTATTATTTCTTCCTACCTCTTTCATTATATCAATTCTATTAGGAAGTCTTGTTAATGCACCCCCAGTACCGATAATATACTTCACTTGAGTCAAGTCTTTTCCCTCAGCCAAAGTCATTCTCCCAGAAGGGCCGTACACATATCTTATTGTGCCAGCATGCCTTTCCACTGCCCTTAAGACAGCTTCTTTTGTCAACCTCTCTACTAGTTTTATTTCATCTTCATTTTTAGGAATTGCCACATAACTCTCTAGTGTCTTATCATAGTCAATTCCTAGCTTATCCATTTCAGACCTTAAGTTTTCTTCTCCAATAGATTCAATAACCTTTTTTCTATTTATATATACTCCTAGGTCTCCCTCTACAGTTCTTTTCGCCTTTGGCTCTGGACTAATTAATAATCTTGCCACTTGATCTGAAGGATCAGTTACAGAATGAAGATCTGTGGTTGCTCCTCCAACATCTAGTACGATAATATTTCCTATACATTCGTTTAAAAGCTTAGCACACTCCATAACTGCCCCAGGCGTTGGAACAATTGGGCCGCTAACTATATCTCTTACATGTTCCATCCCTGGAGCATGTATTATATGTTCTTCAAAAGCATCTTGAATTACTTTTCTACAAGGCTCTACATTCAAATCATCTATCTTAGGATATACATTTTCTACTATGTACAGTTGTACTCCTGCCTCTTCGAAAATTAATTTTATTTCCTCTTGGTTTTCTATGTTCCCTGCGTAAATCAAAGGGGTTTCTATTTTCATTGATTTTAATAGCTCTGCATTATATATAGCGGTGTCTCTCTCTCCGAAATCAACCCCTCCTGCAAGCAATATTAGGTTTGGTTTGATTTCCTCGATTTTCTTTAAGTCTGTTCTTCTTAGTTTTCCTGCGGTAATATAATGTATAATTCCGCCCGCTCCTAAGGCGGCTTCCTTTGCTGCTTTTGCGGTCATATCATAAACAAGGCCGTGGACAGTCATTTTTAGACCCCCTGCTGCTGATGAGGTTGCCAACATCTCTCCATACTCGAACTGGTCTTCTGGTATGTTCTTATTTTTACAGAGATCTTTAATAGCATCATTTAATCCTATTCTTACATCTCCTTCTAGTACCGTTGTTGGCCCTTGGCCTTGACCCCAAAATACTGGGCTTTCTGTATTAATTCCTGTAAAGGCATTTACCACTGTTGTAGTTGAGCCAATTTCTGCTACCAGAACATCTATTTTCATTTAACATCCCCTTAATTTTTTTCGCACATATACATCTTTATTATACTCTTTTTTTTAATTTTTTGAATAATTTTTGTTCATTTTTTTGAGTAAATTCACTTTTTTTCCAATTCTTCTCAAATTTTTACATGTATTTTACAATTAATGGGATTTTTGTCTTATTTTTTCCTTTATTTTCATCTTCTTCATGAATTATATCAAACAAACCGCAACAACAATTAATAGTAATGCCCTGTATAATAAAAAAAGGGCCAAACATATTTTTTATGCTTGAGCCCTTTGCTTTTACATATTTTTAACCTACAGGTTCTCCTTCTTCCACTTCATCTTCGCTGTCATCATTTCCGTCCTCAGCGAAGTCGATAAACTCCCATTCATAGGAATAGTTTTCTGTAACAGTTATGTCAAAAGGTGAATCATATACCATTTCTCCATTAACTTCATATACCCATCCCGTCGTAGCACCGCCTTCTGTATCACCAATAGCTATAATAAATGGACTCTCTCCATCTTCAATAGCAATTGCCAAGCCTTCTTGTTCCAAGAATTTTTGAAGCGCTTCTGCTATGGTTGCGGTTTCACTCACATTAACTGTTCCATCTTCTATATCCCCATTGTTTGAACTATCAGGAAAGTCAATCGAGAACATTACTGTTGTTTCCTCTGCGGTCTCTTCTTCTGGAGCTGAGCACCCTACAAAAGACATCATCATCGCTAAGATTGCTAGCAAAACAAAATATTTTTTCATTTTATCCCCTTTCGAAGTCATACTGTTCTTTATACATATCTCTTATACATATATCTTTGGTAACCTTTGTCCAAAAGCGCACACAATTTCATAGTTAATTGTTCCTGTAGCCTTTCCAATATCATCAGCTAGAATGGTTAGTCTGCCATCAGTTCCCATAATTATTACTTCATCCCCAACTTCAGTACCTGGCACATCAGTTAAGTCAATCATACATTGGTCCATACAAATGTTGCCTGCAATTGGAGCAAATTTTCCATTCACTATGACCCTAGCCTTTTCCGAAAAAGGTCTTGGATAACCATCTGCATAGCCAAGGGCTATAGTCCCTATAATGCTTTCTCTTTCGGCGACAAATTTCTGTCCGTAGCTAACTGTTGCACCTATAGGAATTTTCTTAATATGAACAATGTTTGCTTTTACTGACATAACAGGCTTTATATCTAGTTTTTCTCTATTTACTTCATCCGATGGATAACATCCATATAGCACAATCCCTGGCCGTATTGCTTCCAAGTGAGTAGAAGGCATTTCCATTATTGCTGCACTATTTGCCATAGTTCTAATAGGAAGTGAAATACCCACCCCTGTTATGAATTTATAGAAGGAATGGAATGTGCTTTCTTGCTTCTTTGCAAAGGTTTTATCTGCAGCATCTGCTGTTGCAAAATGCGTGAACAAACCTAAAATGTTCAAATTTGGAAGTTGCCCAATCTGTTTGATTTCACTCAGTTGCGATAAGTCTTCTGTACCAAAACCAATTCTGCCCATCCCTGTATCTATTGCAATGAAAACATCCATTTTTTTTCTTTTTTCTTTTCCTATTCTAGATATCTCTTCAGCATTCTCTAGAGAAGAAACTACTGCCGTAAGGTTATAATCAGAAAGCACTCTTGCATACATAGATGGTGTAATTCCAAGCACGATAATTCTTCCAGTAATATTGGCCTTTCGAAGTGCTATGGCTTCGTCTAATGTTGCAACTCCAAAAGAGTTTATGCCTTCTTCCATCAAAGTCTTTGCCATAAACACGGCGCCATGGCCATATCCATCAGCTTTGATAATGCCATATATTTCTTTTACATCTTTTGCTCTGTTTTTAACAGACTTAATATTATGTATTAAGTTTTCTTTACTAATCTCTGCCCAAACAGCTCGTTTACCATCCATATACATATTAATTTATCTTCTCCTGTTTTATCTAGCAATTACATTCTAGATAAGTATTTTTTGTTTTCGCTTAGAATTGGAGCAACTATACCGAAAAGGAATTCCTCTGTTTGTTCAGGCGCTGAACCGATAAACTTATTCGGCTTAAGTAGATTCTCTAATTGTTCAATAGTCATTCCAAATGATTTATCGTTAGCCACTCTCTCTAAGAAGTCTGACATTTTGCCTTCTTCCTTTTTTGCTCTGATTGACTCTTGTGCATGCTCAATTAATCTTTCGTATAGGTCTTTTTTATTTTCAGCATAAGTAAACGCCCAATCAAGAATAACGTCACAAGCCATTAACGGCAACTTTTCTCTTAGGTTCTTTTCAATTACTTTCGGGTAAACCGTCATATTAGTAATAACCTCTAAGTAAGTGTCTAGAATTCCATCTATCGCTAAAAATGCCTCAGCCATCACTATCCTTCTATTTGCCGAATCATCTTGAGACTTTTCTAACCATTGAGTAGCCGCTACCATCGCAGGGTTCATTGACGATGTGATTACATATTTAGATAAAGAAGCAATCCTCTCTACCTTTATTGGATTTCGCTTAAATGCTGTAGTAAATCCTACATGCATCTTCCCTTGTGGCTCGTCTACCTCGTCTAAATGGTTCAGTAGTCTAAAGTCATTTGAAAATTTATGTGCACTTTGAGCAATACCACTTAATGCATCTAATATTTGACTATCTAACTTTCTAGGATAACATTGACCGGTTGTGTAATAATAACCTTTGAACCCTATTTTTTTACAGATCAATGAGTCTAGCTTTCTTACTTTCTTAAAGTTGCCTTCAAAGAGGTCTATAAAGTTTTTTTGTGTCCCTGAGATACCCTTTGCTCCTAACAATTTTATATGTCCTTTTACGAAATCTAATGTTTCTAAATCAAACACTAGGTCTTGTAACCATAAAGAGGCTCTCTTTCCCACTGTAGTAGGATCCGTAGCCTGCATATGTGTAAATGCTAAAGTCGGAAGATCTCTGTATTTGTCTGCAATATTATACAGTTCATTCATTATATTAATTAATTTTTTCTTAACCAATTCCATCGCGTCGTTAAAGGCTATTAAGTCAGCATTGTCTGAAATGTATGCAGATGATCCTCCTAAGTTTATTATCCCTGCTGATTTTGGACACTGCTTAACATATGTAGCTGCATGGGCTGCAACTTCATCTTCTAATAGGGCCATAAAATCTTCCGCCATTTTATAATCTATGTTTTCAGCATTTTCTTTCATTTCTGCGATTTGTTCATTTGTTATGTCTAAGCCTAAATCCTTTTCAGCTTCAGCTAGCGCTATCCACAATTTTCTCCACATTCTATATTTTTTTTCACTTGAGAATATATATCTCATAGCATCACTTGAATATTTGGTCGTAAATGGGCTTGAATAATTTCTATGTAGTTGTTTTTCCATTTCTTCCTCCTTTTCTTACGTCAAATATTATAACACATTATCAAAAAATTAGCAAAATCCTATTAAAAACACTTGATTTTCTCCTTGAAATTGCATATAATAATTAAGCGCTCTTTTTTGAGTGCTCTCTGCGTTATCAATCCTGATAACGCCATTTAGTCCATAGGGAGGTGAAATATGACAAACTACGAAATAACATTCATCATCAGTTCAATGTTAGACGAAGCCAAGAGAGAAGCAACAATTGAAACGGTTAAAGAAATCATTTCAAGCAATGGCAGCGTTGACAAGGTAGATGTTTGGGGAATGAAGAAGCTTGCGTATCCAATTCAAAAGAAAGAAGAAGGATTTTACGTTTTAGTTGAATTCAAATCAAGCCCAGAGCTACCAAAAGAATTAGATAGAAGATTAAGAATCATGGATGAAGTTGTTAGACACATCATTATTAACAAAGATGAAGAATAGGGAGGCAGTGGCATGAATAACGTTGTTTTAGTCGGAAGGTTAACTAGAGATCCTGAACTACGTAGAACAGGCGAAGGCCTTGCGATTGCCAGATTTTCTTTAGCTATAGATCGACCTGTTAGAAGTAACAATGGTGAAAAGCAAGCTGATTTTCCAAACATTGTAGTCTTTGGTAAGGTGGCTGAAAACTGTGAAAAATACTTGTCAAAAGGCAGGCTTGCCGCAGTTCAAGGCAGAATACAAACAGGAAGCTATACTAATAAAGATGGTAATAAGGTTTATACGACAGAGGTCGTAGCTGAGAGAGTACAGTTTCTTGAGTGGGGAGATAAACCTAACCAAGGTTCTCAGTTTAATAACTTTGACAACTCAAGTAATTTTCAAAACAACTATTCAAGCAACAATTCTAGCCCAGCTAGTTCTGCACCACAGGGCTTCGACGCTGTCGAAGACGACGACAGTAGTGTCCCATTCTAAACAATTACATTATTAAGATTCTTATGAAAGGAGAACAGCATGTTTGATAAAAGAAGAGGCGGCGGCATGAGAAGAAAAAAAGTATGCCAGTTTTGCGCCGAAAAAACTACAACAATAGATTATAAAGATACAGATACTCTTAAGAAGTATATTACTGAAAGAGGTAAGCTTCTACCAAGAAGAGTCACTGGAACTTGTGCAAAACATCAAAGAGCAGTAACTACTGCTGTAAAAAGAGCTAGAATCATTGCACTACTTCCATATGTAGCAGAGTAATTACTAAGACCTTATATCTGAATATATAAGGTCTTTTTTAATAGGAGGGTTAGCACTTTGATTAAGATTAAATTTAATTTATTTTTTAATTACATATGCGCAAAGAAAAGTGAGCCGCGGAAATTAAGGCATACTTGTTATGCTCTAAACCTTCCACCTAGTTTTTCTAATTACAACCAAAATTGCACTAGCATTTCTCCAAGTATTGGTTTGAAAATTTTTAACAGGACCCAAAAAAATAAGGTTGAAGGAGGCATTTCTTCACAGAAAGTCATTTTAGGAACTTCTATTTCATATACATTGATCCGAAAAAATGTAAAGAACCTTAACTTGAGAGTTAAGCCTTCTGGCCATGTAATCCTTTCCGCCCCTTTAAACATATCCGAAAAATATATTGACAGCTTTATGATTGCTAAGGCTACTTTTGTTATTAATGCTTTAGATAAATATTCCAAGGCTACAAATGTTTCTCATGGAACAACTACTTTCTCTGAAGGGGATACTTTTTATTTTTTAGGATTGCCCTACATCGTGCATTTGCACCGATCTAATAAAGCTTATGTAAGACCTAAAGATGGCGTTTTTCATATTTATTTGAAAGATATCCATGATACTAAAAAAAAGAATTCTTTGGTTTCAGCTTTTCTTAAAGCCTCCTCCAAAGAATTCTTTATAACCTTACTAGAAAATATCCATCCCCTTTTTTCAGAATATCATATTCCTTTTCCTGTTTTGAGTGTAAGGAATATGAAAAGTCGTTGGGGTACATGTTTTTATACCAAAAATTCTATAACCCTAAATTCTAATCTTATGACCAAGCCTCTCCCCGCCATTGAATATGTTATTGCTCATGAGTTAGCTCACTTTGTTGAGCCCAACCATTCCAAAGCCTTTTATTCTATTCTATCTAACATAATGCCAGACTGGAAAGACAGAAAGAAACTTCTTAGTTCAGTTTAGCTTAATGTTAAACTATTACTCTTAATAATTTTCTAACCTAACTTCAAAATATGATTCAGGGTGTCGACATGCCGCACATACTTTAGGCGCATTTTTTCCAGTATGGAAGTGTCCGCAGTTTCTGCATTCCCACAATACTTCTTCATCTTTTGCAAATACTTTTTCTTCCTCTACATTCGCTAATAGCTTTCTATATCTTTCCTCATGTGTTTTTTCTATAGCTGCAATTAGTCTAAACCTAGCAGCCAGTTCTGGGAAGCCTTCCTCTTCTGCATCTTTTGCAAAACCATCATACATATCTGTCCACTCATAGTTTTCTCCTTCTGCTGCATGAAGTAGGTTATCTGCCGTAGTTCCTAACTCTTCTAGCTCTTTAAACCAAAGCTCCGCATGCTCTTTCTCGTTTGCTGCAGTATGAGCAAATATTGCAGCAATTTGCTCGAAGCCTTCTTTTTTTGCTACTGATGCATAATAAGTGTATTTATTTCTAGCTTGACTCTCCCCTGCAAATGCAGCCCATAAATTAGCTTCTGTTTTTGTACCTTTGTATTTCATATTGTCCTCCTTACCCTCTAAAAGTAATAATTAATTAATTTATTGTTAAAATATGTACGCTCTTATTATTTACCCAATTTTCTAAATTTTATTTGCTTTTGGGTTGATTTATTTTTCAATATTTCTTGATTGGAAACTTTTTTAATAACCAAAATCGCCTTTGAGAATCAATACATGAATCCTATCTTTTTCTCCTTGGCTTTTAATTGCTGTATAGTTTCTACAAATTTTTTCTTGGCTATTACATTCTTCGCAAACACCAGTATTTATACATGGTGTTTTTCTACCAAGCCTTTTATTGTTAGCCGGCGCAGCAATTGTTTCCATTCTCAATTGGGCTTCATCCAAATCACAAACCAGTTTATTTTCTCCGCAAATTACCAAAACCTTCTCCGGGCCAAACATCATAGCCGCAACTCTATTTCCTGTACCGTCTACATTATATAGCTCGCCTTCTTCGGTTAGGGCATTTGTGCTTGTTATATAAGCATCCGCAAAAAAGCTTTCTTTAAATATTTTTTTTATTTCTGCCCCAGTAATTCCCTCTTGGAAACGGTCTAACACAGTATAGTTTTCTTGTTTCACAAAATCAACTACGCCGATTTCATGTATAGTCATTGATCCACCAAAGGCAACCACTGATTTTTCGGGTACCAGTTCTTTAATTTTATCAAATAATTTTTCTTTACTTTCTATGTAATATCCATTCATGTTATTGTTGTTCAAGGCTTTTATTGTTCTTTCAATCTTCTTTATCTTTACAAACTCTAAATTTTTATCCATTTTCCCTCCTTCTTTTATAGATACTTAATAATTAACCTAATATATTCTTATATTGTCAATGTGCATAATTGATTTTCTATACTAATTGGTTATCTACTAACATAGTTTAGCTTTACTTCATATCAACTTTTCCTCATAATATCAGATAATAAATCAAAGGCAGGAATTGCATAAAATAACATCCACAGAATTCTTTATCCGACATTTCCTGATAGCATGCTACGCAAAGCGGCAACCTTGCAGCCACTTATATTGACAAACTTAGTTTCGATTATTTATAAGATTGTATGCTCTGCCCTGTTCTTCCGCTTTGCCTCACAATGGCAAGTAACAAAGTATATTAGCAAGCTGACATAAATTTAAGGGAGCTTCATTTTGAAACTCCCGTCTTATTAAACACAGATTAATTTTCAAGAATTTCAATTACCTGGTCATAAATCTTCTTTGCAATATCTTCCCCGTCTTTATATATCTCTTCACCTTTTTTCATGAAGTCTTTTTCTTTTTCTGGTTCTTTTAAGCTTGGTAAGTTTATTTTAACATTAAGCCATGAACTTTTTATTGCTGCATCTAGCTTTACTGCCGCTGCGCCTAAGTCGCTCACCACATTAGGATTTGACTTACCCATCAATGTTGTTGTAAGTCTTAGCCCTTCATACGAAGCTTCCATTACCTCAACTGGCACAATCGTCGCAAACATAGTCGCTTCTTTAATGGCTTTGCTTCTTTCCTTCTTTTCTTCTTCTGTTTCTTTCGGCATTTTGTAAGCTGTTGTAACTAGATTAAATGCTTTTGCATCTTCTTCCATCAGTTCTATTAATCTCTCTAAGTATCCTTCGGCTACCTTTAGGCATTCCTGGTTTACTTTTTCAAACTTTTTATACTTTTCTTTCCCAATAGTCAAATTTGCAACCATCATCACTAATGCAATTCCCTGTGCTGCAGTTAGTGCGCTAACTGCTCCGCCCCCTGGTGCAGGCGCTTCCGATCCTAAAATTTCTAAATAATCTTTTATCTTGTATTCTGTTTGTAACATTTTTTCCTCCTAGTTTATTTTATTTTCATCATTAACTCTACTATTCGATCTCTATCCTCTAGAGAAAAGTATTTTATCTCTATTTTCCCATTATTTCCATTTTCTGTAATTTCTGTTTTGGTTCCTAATTTGCTTTCAAGCTCTCTTTCTAATAGCTTAGCCTCTGGTGATTTGCTAGGGCTGGCTTTTTTGGTACCGTCCTTTTCACTTTTTTCCTTCGTCATCCTCTCTAAGGCTCTTACAGATAGCCCCTTACTGATAACTTCTTCCGCCAAAACTATTTGTCTATCTGGCTCACTTATTGTAATTAATACCTTAGCATGTCCTGTAGAAAGCTTTCCTTCAATTAGCATTTTTCTTATTTCTTTTGGTAGCTTCAATAGCCTTAACTGATTCGTAATATATGGTCTACTTTTGCCTACACTTTTCGAGACTTCTTCTTGTGTAAGATTATATTGCTCCATCATCTCCCGAAATCCTTCAGCCTCTTCCACAGGGTTTAAGCCTTCTCTTTGTAGGTTTTCAATGATTGCAAAAATCATATTTTCTCTGTCAGAAATTTCTCTTACTATTGCAGGAATTTTTTTAAGCCCGGCTTCTCTAGATGCTCTCCACCGCCTTTCTCCCGCTACTATCTCAAATCCTTTTCCTGCTTTTCTCACCAGAATAGGTTGAATTACACCATGCTCTTTTATAGATACTGCTAACTCTTCTATCTTTTCTTTATCGAAAGTTTTTCTAGGTTGGCTTTTATTAACCTTTATTAAGTCAAGGCTTATTTCCTTAACATCTCTTAGTTCTTCACCACCTTCAGTTTCAGCAAATGGGCTTTCCATATCTCCCAAAAGCGCTTCTAGCCCTCTCCCCAATCCTTTTTTTGTTTGCCCCATTAAATTGTACCTATACCTTCCTCAAGTCTTAAAAATTCTTCTGCAAATTCTCTATAGGCTTCTGCTCCTGTTGATTTTGGATCATACATTGTAATAGGAAGGCCATGACTTGGAGCCTCAGCAAGTCTAACATTTCTTGGGATTACTGTTGCATATACTTTGTTTCTAAAAAATTTCTTTGTTTCTTCTACTACTTGAATCGATAAGTTTGTTCTCCCATCAAACATGCTAAGCAAAACTCCTTGTATTTCCAGGTTTTTGTTTAGTTTTTTCTTCACAATATCTATTGTGTTAATTAATTGACTTACACCTTCCAGAGCATAGAATTCACATTGTATCGGAATTAGAACCGAATCAACCGCAGACAACGAATTTATCGTAAGCAATCCCAATGATGGGGGACAATCAATAAAAATATAATCGTATTGATCTTTAATAGATTCAATAGCTTTTTTTAAACGCTGTTCTCTCCCTTCAACTTTTACCAACTCAACTTCTGCTCCTGCTAGTTGCACACTTGCCGGAACTATATCTAAGTTTTCTATTCCCGTTGGTATTATCGCTTCTCTCATTTCCACGTTATCATCTATGAGTATTTCATATGTTGTTTTGCCAAGTGTTTTCTTGACTATTCCTAATCCACTAGTAGTATTCCCTTGCGGATCAATGTCTATCACAAGAACTTTTTTTCCACTAGTCACGAGAGTTGCAGATAAATTAATGTTTGTTGTTGTTTTACCTACCCCTCCCTTTTGGTTGAATATCGCTATTGCTTTTCCCACATAATCCTCACTTTCTATTTTACACAGTTTGATTATATAACATTAGTTGAACTTTTACAATTCTTTTAAGTGCCTTACTTCTAAATTTTTAAATAATTCCTGTTTTCTTATCTCTCCCATAACAACTAATATACTCTTCGCTATTTGCTTTAACTTGCCAAAGATTCATGTCTCTGCCCTTTTGACATTCTTGGCATTGTTTCTTTCTATTTATAATTTCTTTAATTCAGAGGGTTTTTTCTGGCGAAAACTAGCTCCCCTTGCCTTTTAACGATCTTGTTTTCTGTGCAAAGAGGCATTTTACAACTTTTAATTCAGCGTAATTGCATTAACCAAACAGCTCATCTTCTTCATACATGTTCCACGTGGAACAATAGATTTCCCTATCAGGGAGCCTTTTGCAACTTCTGATTTAGCGCAGCCGAGTCAACAAGCCCTTACCACTCCACTTCTTTAGCATATGTTCCACGTGGAACATATGGCTGATTATTTCTTCTGCCTGAGTTTTATAGAGGCTTTTTTGAAGGGGTTCCAGCTTTACGCGGATAAGCCTTAGGTGTTTTCTCTATCTTTTCCACCAACAGAAGCACATGTTCTAAATCATTTTCAGCAGAATTTTCTTGCATAAAAGGGGATATAACATCTTTTACTTGGCCCTTCAAAAGAGAAATGGCATTATTGCTAAACTCCAACTCTCTATATATCTCTGGACCCTTATAGGCAATAAAGTGTCCGCCTGGTCTGACTAGTGGCAAGCAAAACTCTGCCAAAACCGACATGTTTGCAACAGCTCTAGAGACCGCCAAATCAAAATTATCTCTATATAATTGGCTTCTTCCAAAATCTTCAGCCCTTCCGTGTAATGTTGTAATGTTAGTCAGACCTATTAAGTCAGAACCTTCGTCAATTATTTTTAGCCTCTTTTTAAGAGAGTCAATCAAAACAAAATTTTTTTCTGGAAAAAGTATTGCCAAGGGAACTCCAGGAAAACCTCCCCCAGTGCCTATATCTACCACATTGTCGGAGGACAAAGACTTTATGCAATCATATGCCAACAAAGAGTCTAAAATATGTTTCTGGTTAAACTCATCTACTGTATTTATGGCAGTCAAATTCACATTTTCATTCCACTTTAAAATATGATCTCTATAAATTTCTAGTCTTTCTACTGAGCGAGTTGCTTCTTCTTTGCCAACCCTTTCGATTAAAAAATCTAAAACCCTATTCATTTTCATCACCTGCTTTTAAGCTAGAATCAGTTTTTAAAAACTTTACAACAAAATCTTCGACCCCAAACTCATTAGCACTTTCTTCATCAAAGTTTTCATCCGCGGCTTCTGCAATACCTTCGGCTTGAATATTCTTAATTTTAGGCTCAGCTTGAACCTTCTCTCTGTAGTTTTTTTCTAATGTAATAAGCAAAACATTTATGTCCGCTGGAGAAACCCCAGATATTCTTGCTGCTTGTCCTACTGAAATAGGCTTAAGCTCAGAAAGTTTCTGCCGCGCTTCTAATCTAATTCCATCCATGTTAAGATAATCCAAGTCCGGCGATAATAACTTTTCTTCTAATTTTTTAAACTTTTTAATTTGCTGCAGTTGCTTCTCAATATACCCTTGATACTTAACTTGAACAGAAAGTTGAGAAATAACATGGTCGCTAACCACAGGTCTATCAAGATCTATTTCACTTAAAGCGTCATAGGAAATTTCTGGCCTCCTCATCAATTCATAGAGGGAGCATTTGTTTTTTAAAGGAGCACTATTCATACTTTCCATAAAAGCTTTTGTTTCAGAAGGATATACAATAGATTCTTTCAGTCTAGCTTCTTCATTTTTAACATCCGTACATTTTTGTAAAAATTTACTATATCTGTCATTTTGTACAAGCCCAAGGCTAAATCCTTTCTCTGTTAGCCTTAAATCTGCATTGTCCTGCCGTAAAACCAGTCTATATTCAGCTCTGCTGGTCATTATTCTATAAGGCTCATTAGTACCTTTAGTAACCAAATCGTCCAAGAGAACGCCAATGTAAGCTTCACTTCTGTCTAAAACAAAAGATTTTTTGTCGTTGATTTTACAGTGGGCATTAATTCCAGCCATTAGCCCTTGCGCCGCCGCCTCTTCGTAGCCAGAGCTTCCATTAAATTGGCCTGCACAAAATAAATTTTTCACCGCCCTAGTTTCTAAATTAATTTTTAATCCAAGAGAATCTATACAATCATATTCAATTGCATATGCAGGTCTAGAAATTTCTAAATTTTCAAGTCCTGGAATTGTTTTATAAAATTCTAATTGAACTTCTTCTGGCATGCTAGAAGACATTCCTTGTAAATAAACTTCGCTTGTATAGAGTCCCTCGGGTTCACAGAAAAGTTGATGACGGTCTTTATCTGCAAATCTATTCACCTTATCTTCAATAGAAGGACAGTACCTTGGACCTATACCTTCAATTAGCCCGCCATATAAAGCAGACTTGTCCATATTCTTCCTAATAACATTATGAGTCTCTTCATTGGTGTATGTTAACCAGCAAGAAACTTGTTCCTTTTCTAGCTTATCATTCATGAAAGAAAAAGGTGTTACTTTCTCATCTCCTTTTTGCTCTTTCATTTTATCGTAGTCAAGTGAATGGGCTAGTACACGAGCAGGGGTTCCTGTCTTAAATCTTCTCAAAGGAAGTCCTAACTCTTCTAAACTTTCGGAAAGATAGTTGGCTGGGGCTAATCCATTTGGTCCACTTTGTTGAATACTGCTTCCAATAAATACAGTACTCCTTAAAAAAGTTCCTGTGCAAAGTATGACAGCCTTTGCCTTATAAACGCTGCCTGTTGCAAGTTTAACTCCGATTACTTTTTTTTCGTCTAAGTCTTTCTCCCAAAGCAAAGACACTACCTCTCCTTGCTTTAGGTGTAGTCCCTCTTGCTCTTCAATAGTTCTTTTCATTTCTAAATGGTAAAGCGCCTTATCTGCTTGAGCTCTAAGCGAGTGAACAGCAGGTCCTTTTCCAGTATTTAACATTTTGCTTTGAATATAGGTTTTATCTATATTCAGAGCCATTTGCCCACCAAGGGCATCTATTTCTCTAACTAAGTGCCCTTTCCCAGTACCTCCAATAGATGGGTTGCATGGTAAGCTTGCAACTGAATCTAAATTTATAGATAAAAGCAGTGTTCTCTCCCCTAGCCTAGCCGCCGCTAAACCTGCTTCACAACCCGCATGACCTGCACCGATTACTATAATGTCATATTCATCTATTAATACATCTTTTCCTATCATTTCTTTCCCTTACATACACATAAAGCTCTATCTATTTTTAAGTTTTAACATAAAGTAGCAAATCAATAATTATTGCAATATATATTTTTCAATCAATTTACTTTTAACCACTATATAATAGCGAAATAGAAAAGCGTTTTAAATAATACTATTAATTAATATAAGTAACTCTCATTGCTCTTTGTTTTAGAACTATTTTCCCAAACAAAATCTCTGGAAGACTTCATTAATTATATCCTCAGAAACAGTCTCACCTATAATTTCTCCAAGAGCATCATATGCTCTCTTTACATCAATTTCCAGAAACTCTAACGGTTGATTTAATCTAACTAAATCCACTCCGTCACTTAGTGACTGCTTAGCTTCTTTTAATAATCTTTCATGCCTTGCATTGGTAACAAGTAAGCTATCCTTTTGATAAACTTCCCCACCATAAACAATTTCTTTCAGTTTATTTTCTAAAATTTCAATACCTTCATTATCAAGAAGAGAAGTTTCTATTACCTTACTGTCTTTGCTAATATTAATTATGTCTTCTTTTGAAACCACTAATTTTAAATCAGCCTTATTTAAAAGAACGATTGAATTCCTTCCTTCAAGCATACTGAGCATTTCTAAATCATTTTCGCAAAGCAATGTGCTTCCATCAATTACTAGTATTATTAAATCTGCACTATTAAAGGCTTCTTTTGTTTTTTCTATACCTATTTTTTCGATCTGATCATCTGTTTCTCTAATCCCTGCAGTATCAATAAGTTGTACGGGAATTTCTCCAATGCTAACCTGTTCCAAAATTGTATCCCTTGTTGTCCCTGGTATATCTGTTACAATCGCCCTGTTTTCTTTCAAAATAGCATTCATAAGGGACGATTTTCCTACATTGGGCTGCCCTACTATAGCAACTTTCAAACCTTCTCTTATTATCCTTCCTGTAGAAAAAGAATCTAACAACTTAGAAACTCTCTCTTTTTCCAAAATTATATCTTTTTCTAAATCAGAATATACAATTTCTTCTATATCTTCATCTGGATAATCTATGTTAACTGTAATATTAACAAGGGAATTTACTAATCCCTCTCTTATAGAAATAATTTCCTTTGACAAAGAACCTTCCAGTTGAGAAATTGCAACTTCATATGTTTTTTCCGTCTTTGCCTTTATTAAATCTATAACAGCCTCGGCTTGAGAAAGGTCAATTCTTCCATTCAGAAAAGCTCTTTTAGTAAACTCTCCCCTATCTGCCAAATCTGCACCATGCTCCAAAACTAAATCCAGCACCTTTTTTAGAGAAACCACTCCACCATGGCAATTTATTTCCACAACGTCTTCTCTTGTATAGGTTGCAGGTGCTTCCATTAAAACAGTCATTACTTCGTCAACAATTTCAGAAGTTTTTGGGTCAATAATTTCGCCATAAGTAAGTCTTCTATTTTCCAAAACTTGATTTCCCTTTGGCTTAAATATTTTTTTTATAATTTCTTTTGATTCTAGCCCACTTACCCTGACTATCCCTATTCCGCCTTCTCCAACAGGTGTGGCTATAGCAGCAATTGCTTTTTCCATAAACTTCTCCTAATAATTATTTTAACCACTTACTATAATATAAACAATTACAAATATTTCAGAATATTAAAATAAAGACCCGTTAAAACACGGGTCTTTATAAAATCATTATTTTAACGTGATTACAACCCTTCTATAAGGTTCTTCTCCCATACTCCTAGTAACTACTTTTTCATTCTCTGAAAGTTTAGCATGTATAACTTTTCTTTCATAAGGATTCATTGGCTCAAGTTTTACACTTTTATTTGTTCTAATAGCCCTAGCCGCTAATCTATCCGCCAAATTCTCCAAGGTTTTCTCTCTTTTTTCTCTGTAATTTTCAGCATCTATAACAACTCTTGTATAATCTTTTTCATTCTTATTAATAACTAGACTAGTTAAGTACTGAATCGCATCTAAGGTTTGTCCTCTTTTGCCTATTATCGTTCCTGTTCCTGGACCTTTTAAATAAATAAACAAACAATCATCATTACCTTCTGCTTTTGCCTCTATTTCAACTCCCATTTTTGCTGTCATTTCTCTAATAAAATCAAGGCCTACATGTTCAGTAACTGGTTTTAAATCTTCTGGTTTAGTTATCGATAATGTTTCATCTTTAAAATAATTATTTTTTTTATTCTCTGTTTTTTCAGTTTCTACAGGACTTTGGGAACCTGTTGAATTTAAACCCTCTTGTGGTATGGGATTAACTTCTTCTTCTTCAGTATCTGTAGCCGTCTTCATTTCCACTCTTACTTTTGCTAGTTTAGATCCTATTCCTAAAAAACCTTTTAAAGGTTCTTCCAAGACAATTACATTTACTTCATCTATAGAAACTTTCAGATCTTTTAATGCTAGCTCTGTTGCAGTTGCAACATCATTGCCCCACTTTTCCGAAAAATCCATTGATTCTTTCCTCTCTATTTCTTCTTTTTACTTTTCTTTGCTTGCTCTTTTTTCATATCACTTCTAACTTTATTAAGGTGAAAGTTAAACAAAATCTGAACTACCTGCCCGAAAAACCAATATAAAGCTAATCCTGCCGCAAAATTTCTTGACATAAGTACTATCATTACTGGAAAGAAGTACTTCATCATTGCAGCCATCCCTCCCATTCCTGGTTGACCATCTAGTCCTGCCATAGTGTGCTTAGATGTCTGTGAAAATGCAATAAATGTTGCTATTCCAGCCAAAATTGGTAAAATCCATGGGTCTGGCTGACTTAAATCTGCAATCCAAATAAAAGACTCATGGGAAGCAAATAACATTTCTTCATTTCCTGGAAATACTGCAATTGGATCTCTTAATAAACTAAATAAGCCAAAAATAATTGGCATCTGAATTAACATAGGGAGACAGCCCGCTGCTGGATTTATTCCTTCTTGTTTATAAAGTTCAGATAATTTTTGATTCATTAAAGCCTTATCATGGGCATATTTTCTTTGAATGTCTTGCATTTGTGGTCTAAAATCACCCATTTTGGCAGTAGACTTGATTTGTTTTAAGTATAGAGGATATAATGCCGCTTTTACTATGAACGTTAATGCCATAATAGAAAGGCCATAATTTCCAATCAATCCAAATAAGAATTCAAGGACAAAACCAAGAGGTGCTGCAAATAAATTGATAAATCCGTCCATTCATTTCCTCCAATAAATTAATATGAACTAAGGAAGAGGGTCAAAACCTCCAGGATTAAAGGGATGACATTTAATTATCCTTTTAATTCCTAAATAACTTCCTTTAAAAAATCCATATTTTTTCAATGCCTCTACAAAATAAGCTGAACAAGTAGGGTAAAACCTACAACTACGAGGAAACAGTGGGGAAATTATTTTTTGATAAATTTTTATAATAAAAATTAAAATATATTTCACTACTTTTTACCTACTTTGCTTCTTCTTAGTGCAGAATGCATTGATTTTTGTACATCTTCTTTTTTTGTGTCATTTATGCTGTTTCTAGCTATAAATATGGTATCATAACCTAAAAGTTTTTCTTCATCAAGTGTTCTAAAGCTTTCTTTCATTAATCTCTTAGCTCTATTTCTCTGTACACTTTTTCCTACTTTTTTACTTGCTAAAAAGGCTTTTCTATTATAACTAAGTCCGTTTTTTTTATAAAAGAAAACTAAATACTTATCTCCAACAGACTGCCCTTTTTTATATATTAATTGAAAATTTTTATTCCCTCTTAATATTTCCTTTTTTAGCATAAGTTATCCTACCGTTTCAAAATTAAGCAGTTAAAGCTTTTCTTCCTCTTAATCTTCTTCTTTTAATTACATTTCTACCTGATTTAGTTTTCATTCTTTTTCTAAACCCATGCTCTTTAGATCTTTGTCTCTTTTTTGGTTGAAAAGTTCTTTTCATATCTTTAATTCTCCTTTCTTCTTTCCATATAAATTATTAACTATTGCTACTCTAAATTTCAATGTAGCATACATACTCAATAATTATATTATTTTATATTAACACTGTCAATTAAAACATTTATTTTTACATATTTTTTAACTATAAGAGTAGTTATTTTTTTATAAATTAATTTTAAAAAGAAAATAATATCTATATATAGTATATTGTTGATATTTGTTAACATATTTATCAACTTGTTGTGGATAAATTTAAAAAATATTTTAATTTAAAAAGATTTTATATTACTTGACCTGTGGATAACTAAAATGTATTATTATAGTACATGAGTAAAGAAGGGATTAATATAAATGAATTCATTAAGTAAAAAATGGTCAAAAACGTTAGAATTAATACGAAGTGAAGTTCCTGAGACAAGTTATAATACTTGGTTTTCAGATTTAAACTTATTAACAGTTGACGAAAAAACAGATACACTATATCTTGAGTGTTCTGAGGTTTTTAAGCTTGAAATTCTACAAACTAGATATATGGATATTATAAAAAAATCAGTTTCACTTACCTTTGGAAAAGTATATGACATTGAAATTTTATTGAAAGAAGAAAAGCAAGAAATAGAAAAAGAAAATATTACAGAAAAAAAATCATTACTACAAGATTTTTCAAGCGAATTTTATTTCAATCCAAGATATAATTTCGAAAATTTTGTGGTGGGTAAAAATAATGAATATGCACATGCTGTTGCATTAGCAGTTGCAGAAGCTCCTTCAAAAATTTATAATCCATTATTTATTTATGGTTCTTCTGGCTTAGGTAAAACCCATCTTTTGCATGCCATTGGACATTATATATTAGAAAATACAAACCTAAAAGTATTATATGTATCATCTGAAATGTTTACTTCTGAGCTTATCAATTCCCTAAGAGATACTAATAGTAAGGTTAAACTTAAAAACTTTAAGAAAAAATACAGAAATATTGATGTTCTTTTAATAGATGATATTCAGTTTTTGGAAGGTAAAGATGCTACCCAAGAAGAATTTTTTCATACTTTTAATCACTTACATGATTTAAATAAACAAATAATAATATCAAGCGATAGACCTCCTGCTAAATTAGAAAGTTTAGATGATAGATTAAGGAGCCGTTTTGCTTGGAATATAGTAGCTGATATAAAACCTCCAGATTATGAAACCAGAGTGGCAATATTTACTAAAAAAGTTATACTTGAAGGGATAGAAATAAATGATGATATTTTAGCTGTTTCTAATTTAGTTGCTGAAAAAATAAAATATAATATTAGAGAGTTAGAAGGAGCCTTTACTAGAATAATAAGCTTTTCAACTCTTCTAAAAAGACCTATTAATTTAGCTCTAGCAAGAGAAGTACTAAAAGATATTTTTACAACTTCAGACTCACAAATTACTATAGAATCTATAAAAAGGCAAGTTTGCAAATATTTTAATATAACTCTAAAAGATATGGATTCAAACAAAAGAACTAGAAATATTACAATACCAAGACAAATTGCAATGTATCTTGCAAGAGAATTAACTGGCGAATCACTTCCAAAAATAGGTGAACACTTTGGAGGAAGAGATCACTCAACAGTTGTTCATTCTTGCAGAAAAATTTCACAAGAAATAATTGAGGATGAAACTATTAATAATTATGTTTCTGATTTAATGAAAATAATCAAAGAAGAATAATATGTTAATAAGTTTAATAAAAAAAACAAACTACTAACAGGTTTATTAACACTTATAAATATTTAAATTTAAATAAATATATTATATTTAAACATATCAACAATACCTATTACTATTATTACAAAAAAATAAAAAAAGGAGTATCAAATGAAATTTTCAGTTAATCAACAATTATTATTTAAAAAATTAAATATAGTTTCTAAAGGAGTTTCTCAAAAAACAACAATGGAAATGTTAAAAGGAATATTTTTGGAAGCAGATAATACAGGTAAAATAAATTTAATAGCATCAGATATGGATTTTAGTGTAGAAAGTTCTCTAGAATGCAACATTGATATTCCAGGGAAAATTTTAGTAAATGCAAAAAAACTATTAGATATAGTAAAATCTCTTGACTCAGAAGAAATAAATTTTATATTAAATGAAAATGGATTATTAACAATAAAAACTGCAACATTTGAAATAGAAATACCAACTTTGGATAAAGATGAATTTCCTAATATAGGAGATGTGGAAGGAATTTCATCTTCTATTAATTTTAATAAAGAAGTTTTAAAAGAAATGATTAGAAAAACAGAATTTGCTACTAGTTTAAACGAAGATGGAAATGTGACAGGTGGTGTTAATTTTGAAATTGAAAAAGAAAAAATAAATGTAGCAGCTTTAGATGGATTTAAAATGTCTATAGTTACTGAAAATGTAATAAGTGAAAAAAATCAAAGTATAATTATATATGGTAAAATAATAAAAGAAATTTATAAAATAATAACAGAAATTGAAGATTATGAAAGTGTAAATTTAATTATTGGAGAAAAAAAAGCTGTATTTACTATAAAAGAAACAAAAATTATTACAAGAATTATGGAAGGTAAGTTTATTGATTATAAAAGACTTTTGCCAACGGAATCAACTACAACTTTAATAGTTAATAAAAACGAATTAGTAAAGTCTCTTGAAAGAGCAGATTTAGCTACCAGAGAAAGTAAAGATAATGTAGTGAAATTGAATATTAAAGGAAATGTATTAACTGTTACAGCAAAATCTGAAGAAGGAAGTGCAAAAGCTGAATTAATAATGGAAAAAGAAGGAAACGACTTAGAAATAGGTTTTAATAGTAAATATTTAAAAGAAATTTTAAAAAGAATAGATGAAGAACTTATTAGATTAAATTTCACAAATAATGTATCTCCTTGTTTGATAAAAGAAGTAGAAGGAGATAATTATAAATTTATGTTACTACCAGTAAGAATAATTAATTAAAAATGTATATAAATAAAATTAATTTAGAAAATATAAGAAATTATGAAAATGAAATTATAGAATTTAATAGAAATATTAATATAATAATAGGAAAAAATGGACAAGGAAAAACAAATTTAATTGAATCTATATATGTTTCAGCATTTTCTAAATCATTTAGAACAAATAATGAAAAAGAAATAGTTGGATTTAATAAAGAAGTAGGAAAAATAGAAGTTTCTTTTACTAAGCAGGAAGAAATTCAAAATATAGAATATTATATTAATAATATTGGAAAAAAAAACATAAAAATAAATGGATTAAAAATAAATAAAGTGAGAGATTTGATAGGAAATTTACTAGTTGTAGTATTTTATCCAGACGATTTAAAAATTGTTAAAGAAGATCCAGAAAAAAGAAGAGGCTTTATGGATAGAGAACTATGTCAATTAAGCCTTTCTTATTTAATTTCACTACAAAATTATAAAAAAACTTTATTACAAAGAAATAAATATTTAAAAGAAATTAATATAAATAAAGATATATTAGAAGTTTGGGATTTAAGTCTTTGCGACCATGGAAATAAAATAATAAAAAAGAGAAAAGAATTTGTAGAAAAATTAAATAAAATAAGTGGGAAAATATATAATAATATAAAAAAAGAAGAAACCTTAAAATTAAAATATGAAAGTAATATTAAGGAAAATGAAAATTTCAAAGATATTCTTAATGAAAATTATGAAAAAGATGTAAATAATAGAAATACTTTAAGAGGTCCACATAAAGATGATATAAAAATATTAATTAATGATGTTGATGCGAGAAAATTTGCTTCTCAAGGGCAACAAAGAAGTGCAGCATTAGCAATAAAATTGGCTGAAATAGAAATAATAAAAGAAGAAAAAAAAGAAAGTCCCGTAGTTTTATTAGATGATGTTTTATCTGAATTAGATGAAGAAAGACAAGAACTAATAGTAAAAAATTTAAATGATGTACAGCTATTTATTACAACAACAAATATATCAAATAGTATATTAGCAAATTTAAGAGGAAATGATAAAGTATATAATATAGAAAAAGGAAAGTTATTGAGAAAGGAATAGGAATGAGTAAGAAAAGAGAGATGCTAGGTAGCAGAATTGGATTCTTATTTTTATCTGCAGGTTGTGCAATAGGAATAGGAAATGTATGGAGATTTCCATATATAACAGGTGAATATGGAGGCGGAGCTTTCGTCGCTATTTATTTATTGTTTTTATTTATTTTAGGTGTACCTATTTTAGTAATGGAATTTGCAGTAGGTAGAGCTAGCAAAAAAAGTGTTATAGGATCTTTTAAAGAATTAGAAAAACCAGGACAAAAATGGCATATTTATGGTTATATTGGTGCCGCAGGAAATTATATTTTAATGATGTTTTATGTTGTCGTTGCTGGATGGTTTTTGGCTTATTTATTTGGAATGATAAAAGGAGATTTTAATAATTTAAATCCTGAACAAATAGGAGAATATTTTGGAGCTTTAGTTACTAATCCTGTAAGATTAGAAATGTGGATGATAGTAGTAGTAATAATAGGATTTTTTATTTGTTCAATGGGACTTAGAAATGGCGTTGAAAAAATAACCAAAGTAATGATGGGAGGACTTTTTGCACTAATTCTAATATTAGTAATTAGATCCTTAACATTAGAAGGTGGTATGGAAGGTTTAAAATTTTATTTAGTTCCTGATTTTAATGCAATGATTGAATATGGAGCATGGGAAGTAATATATGCTGCTATGGGACAAGCTTTCTTTACATTAAGTATTGGTATAGGAAGTATGGCAATATTTGGTAGTTATCTTTCAGATGAAAGAAAACTAACAGGGGAAGCGATGACAGTTACTTTATTAGATACATCAGTTGCTATAATGGCTGGTTTAATAATATTCCCAGCTTGCTTTGCTTTTGGAGTTAGTCCAGATCAAGGAACAGGACTTGTGTTTGTAACATTACCTAATATTTTTAATGAAATGCCAGCTTCACAGCTTTGGGGAATAACATTCTTCTTATTTATGGTATTTGCATCTCTTTCTACAGTTGTAGCTGTATTTGAAAATATAGTTTCTATTTGTATGGATAGATTTAATATTAGTAGAAAAAA
>CAYJGT010000004.1:6580-39605 GCA_964370035.1 uncultured Oscillospiraceae bacterium | reverse complement strand
TGAGGAAATAGACAAGCTTGGTAGACCTGAGTTAGTATATACTACTGGAGAAATAATCTGCCAGCCATGCGTACATACAGTAATACCTGATTTCGTTGATTTTTCAATCGATGTAAGGCATGAAGAGCCTGAAGTTTTAAAAGCAGTTATGAAGATAATAAAAACCCTTCCGGAAAAAACGTGGGCAGGGTGTAACTGTGAAATTGAAGAAAAATGGAAGAGAGATACAGTATATTTTAATCAAGAGTTAAAAGATTTAGTAGAAGAAGCAGCTGTTGAGTTAGGAACAAAACATCAAAAAATAAATTCTGGAGCAGGACATGATGCCCAATTCTGCAATTATGTAATTCCAACTACAATGATATTTGTAAGGACAAAAGATGGGCTATCTCATTGCGAAGAAGAATTTGCAACTGTAGAGGATTGTACAGCAGGAGCATCAGTAATGCTAAATGCAGTTTTAAAACTGGATGCTAAGTAAAAATTAAAGCTTAACAAGAAAGGCAGAGCTTTAAAATCAACAACCGCATATTATTTCAACTTTATAATAGGTATTTCTTACTATTTTGAATTGGCGACTGTGGCAATTCATGATATATATAATCGTTAGAATTTATTTTATACTATAATAAGGAGGAAGAAAATTGAGTAAAGTAATAAAAGGGACTTATACACAAGAGGCAGTTTCTGGGTTTACTCATAGAACTGCAATGGAGGAGGCAGCAAGATGCTTGCTATGTCACGATGCTCCGTGTAGTAAAGGTTGCCCAGCGGGAACAGATCCAGGGAAATTCATAAGATCAATAAGATTTAGAAATCCAAAAGGTGCAGCAGAAACTATTAGAGAAAATAATATTATGGGCGCAAGTTGCGCTATGGTATGTCCATACGACAGACTATGCGAAGAAGAATGCAGCAGATGTGGAATTGATAGACCAATAGAGATTGGTAAATTACAAAGATACGCAATGGAACAAGAAGAAATTTTCGGAATGAAAACTCTTGTTGCCCCTGCGGAGAAAAACGGAAAAAAAGTTGCTTGCGTAGGTGCAGGACCGGCATCACTTGCATGTGCAGCAGAACTTGCAAAAGTAGGGTATGATGTAACTATTTTTGAAAGAGAAGAAAAAGCAGGGGGCGTTTTGACTTATGGTATCGTTCCGAGCAGATTACCAAAGAAGTTGGTAGAACAAGATGTTGCAAAAGTAAAAGATTTAGGCGTTAATATTGTTTGTAATAAAGAAGCAAAAGATGCAGACCTTGAAAGCTTTGATGCAGTATTTTTAGGAATGGGACTATGGGATGCAAAAATTCCAGAAATCCAAGGAAAAGACCTAAAAGGCGTATGGGGAGCAGCTGAATATCTAAAAGAAGCTAATGTAAAATTAGATGGGTTTAACCCTGGAAAAAAGGTAGTAGTAGTAGGTGGTGGAGATGTAGCGGTAGATTGTGCAGTTACGGCCAAGCTACTAGGAGCAGAAGATGTAAAAATAGTTTACAGAAGAACTCTAGAAGAAGCACCAGGAAATATGACAGAATTCCATTATGCTCTTTCTCTTGGAGTAGGAATAACAACAAATATGGCACCAGCAGAAATAATGGGAAGCGGAAGCGTTGAAGCAATGGCATTCACAGGCAGAGAAGGCGTTTGCGAAAAAGCTGGATTAAAAGTAGAGGTTGATACTGTTGTCTTTGCAATAGGACAAGGAGCAGAAGACTTTTCAGAATTTACAGATGTAGATACTGATGAAAAGGGAAGAGTGAAAGCGGAAGCAGGCAAAACAGCAAGTGCTAAATACTTTGCAGCAGGAGATGTTTCAAACGGAGGAAAAACCGTAGTAGAGGCAGTTGCAGAAGGAAAAGAAGCAGCAGAAGCAATTGTAGCATTTTTAGAGAAAGGGGTGAAGTAGAATGGCAATTAAGAAAGATTTATCAATTAAATATTTAGGTGTAGATTGTGAAAACCCATTCTTCCTTTCATCTTCTCCAGTAGGAAGTAACTATGAGATGATTGCTAAATCATATGAAGAAGGTTGGGGAGGCGTATTCTATAAGACAATAGGAATATTTGTTGCAGACGAATGTTCGCCAAGATTTGACCAAACAAATAAAGAAGGTCTTCCATGGATTGGATTCAAAAACATGGAGCAAATATCAGACAAGCCTACAGAACTTAACTTCGAAAATATGTATAAATTAAAGAGAGACTATCCAGATAAGGTAATGGTTTCTTCTATAATGGGTAGTACAGATGAGGAGTGGAGAGAACTTGCTAAAATGAGTGAGCAGGCAGGAGCAGATCTAATTGAAGGGAACTTTTCATGTCCGCAAATGACAAGTCATGATATGGGTTCTGATGTTGGAACAAACTTTGACTTAGTAGAGTCATATTCAAGAGCAGTAGCTTCAGTAACAGACATTCCGTTTATTGCGAAGATGACACCAAATACGAAAAATATGGAGGAGCCAGCAAGGGCTGCAATTGCAGGAGGAGCGGCATCTGTATCTGCTATTAACACTATTAAATCTATTACAAATATAGATTTTGAAAACAATACTGGTATGCCAGTAGTTAATGGAAAGTCTTCAATTTCAGGATACTCTGGAGCAGCTGTAAAACCTATTGCTCTTAGATTCTGTGCACAGCTTCTACAAGATCAAGAAATACATGATCTTTGTGCTAAGCAAGGAAGAAAGTTTGAACTTAGTGGCATAGGTGGAATTGAGACTTGGAGAGATTGCGCTGAGTTTTTATCATTAGGATGCAGAAACTTACAGGTAACTACTTCAATAATGCAATATGGCTATAGAATAGTTGAAGATATGGCTAACGGATTAATGCACTTTATGGATGAAAAAGGATATAACAAGTTAGATGACTTTATAGGCCTTTCACTTCCTAATATTATTCCAGCAGAAGATCTTAACAGAGACTTTAAATTATTTCCTAAGTTTGATGAAGAAAAATGTATTGGTTGCGGAAGATGTTATGTTTCTTGTTACGATGCAGCACACCAAGCTATCGACTGGAATGGAGAAAAGAGACTTCCTATTCTTAACGAAGAAAAATGTGTTGGTTGTCACCTTTGTCTAAATGTTTGCCCAGTGCAAGAATGTATTACTGCAGGTGATATAAAATGGAAAGAAGGAAGATCTAAGGTTGATATTGCTTATAAAAAAAGATATGAATAATGTCAGTGTATAAAATATTAAGATGTTTATTTAAGAAGGAAGCGTTGCAAATAAACTAGTTGAAAAAATAGTACTATCAAAAGGATAGTGCTATTTTTCTTAGGCAAGGAAACAAGAGGTCGAGGTTGTGGAAGAAGTCTTGAAATAAAGAAAATATTATTTGGACATAAATGGTTATTTGTGAATAATTTTTTTTAAATTCAAGTTAATAGAAAAAAGATTAAAAGAAGTTTTAATTGTTTAAATATCTGAAATTAGTGTATAATACTATAAATGATAAGTAATGATGAGATGGATAAGTGTGCTAATATATTTAAGTTTAAATATGTATGTGCTTAATGTTTGTAGAAGGGTGTGTACGATGAAAAAAATAATAATAGGAATGTTAATATTTTCAATGGTGGCAATTTCTTTGCTTGTGTCTACTACAGTGCAGAAGGAAGATATTATTAAATATTCTTGAGGTAGTGAAGATTACCTCAGTGGAATTGAGGGTGAGTGTTAGAATTGCTAGAGAAATTAGTAATGTGAAGAAAAGTTTCAAATTGATTAATTTAGAACTGAAAGGGCCTATTAAAAAATGATAGGCCTTTTTATATTAGAGGAATTATTTATATTTTACTAATGACAATAAAATAAAAAACTATTAATCAAGTTTATAAAAAAAATATTAGGGTATCTAGAAAATAAGATTAAATTTTAATGAAAAATTACTTTTGTGGAGAAAAAGGGATTATTAAAGAAAGGAACTAAGATGAAAAAAATATTGATTATGATCTTGACTATAACAGTGACTTTAATTACTGCTTTAGGACTTTCTGGATGCGATGCACAGTCTCAGGAAGCCGTTAGATTTACTTGAGGTAGTGTAGAGCGGCAAGTTGGCGGTGCCAATGAAACATGTTAAGTAATAGGAAAGGTGTACAGTATAAAACTAAGCGTAGCGATAGCTGCGCTTTTTATATACACCTGAAATTTGATAAAACTTTCAAATAAAAGAGCAAATAATAAAATGATGGTAAAAAATTTGAAAGAGTTGTGCAAAAAATACACACAATATAAAACAATTGTGATATAATTACTTTATATTGTAACGAAGAGAGGAAAAAATGTCTTTACTTAAAGAAATATCAATAAGTGTGCAACAGGTGGCGGAAGCTATATCTATAGCCATCGGTATTGAAGTGGAAATTGTAGATGAAAATTTAACGGTCATTGGTGGAACTGGAATTTACAGAAAGCTAGTAGGCCAAAAAGAAGAAGCTGGAAGGCTTGATGGGAATTATTTATATGCCCGCGTATTAAGAAAAGGAAAGACCGAAGCTATAGAAGATGCACAAAAGGATGAGGAATATGGATTGAGCCAAGGAGTTCCACAAAACCTAGCTGAAGTAGCGGAGATTTGCACACCAATAAAGCTAGGAGATAAGACTTTAGGAGTAATTGGTTTAATCGCATTTAATGAAGAACAAAAAGAAATTTTGATGGATAAAGATAGAGATATGACCTCCTTTGTTGAAAAAATGGCGGAGCTCTTAGCGGCTAAAGCGACTCAACAACTTGCTTTTAGGCATGCTGAAATGTCAAAAATGGAAATGATGACTATTGTTGAATCAATACATGAAGGTGTTATTGCAATAGACAGAGGAGGATATATTAAACACTGCAATAAAGTAGTGGCGAATTTATTCGGAGTCGAAAAAAGTGAAATGACAGGTGCTCACCTTAATCAATATATGCTAGGGTCTCCTGCTATAAATATAATTAAAACAGGAAGAGGATATACTGAAAGAGAGGAAAGATATAGAATAGGAAGAGGCGGAATACATCTTATTGTAACTGCAAAACCTTTCTTTACAAAAGGGATAGTTGGGGGAGTTGTAATCTCCATGAGAGATATTCAAGAAGCCCAATTATTATCCTATAAAATTGAAAAAGGAGAGATTAAAAAAAATCTTGAAGATATAGTTGGAGATAGTGCAGTAATAAAGAAAATAAAAAGTCAAGCACAACTTTTTGCTAGAGGGGACTCCCCCATACTGATTACTGGAAGGGAAGGTGTAGGTAAAGCTTTTTTAGGAAGGGCGCTACACTACAGTGGGCCCAGAGCAGAACAGAGATTTTCAGTAGTTGATTGTAAAGCTGTGCCAGATGAACTGGTATATAAAGAAATAATTGACAAACTACAGTCTTCATCAGGAGGAACATTACTTATTGAAGAAGTTGGAAAGCTAACATTAAATGCTCAAGCAAAACTTTTGGAGGTAATTAGAGCTGCAAAAGGTGAGACTCAAATAGTGAATAAAATATCCGATGTGAGAATAATATCGACAAGTACAGTTGATATACAAGACTTAATAAAAGAAGAAAAATTTTTGGAAGAATTATATTATAAGTTAGCAGTAATACCTATCAGAATGCCTTTGTTAAGAGATCGAGGAGAAGAGGATATACTTAGATATATGGAATATTACCTTGATAAATATAATAGATTGACCGAGAGCAATATTAAGGGTTTTTCTGAAGAGGTTAAAGCCATTTATAAACATTACAGTTGGCCAGGGAATATACAGGAACTAGAAAATGCAGTCGAATATGGTGTGAACATGTGCAGGAAAGAGTATATAGAGATTAATCATATTCCAGCAACAATAAGAGTTTTAAAAGAAGAAGACAAGAAAAATGAAGCTCTTGTGGAACAAGTGAAAATGTTCGAAAGAGAAATAATAATTAAAGAATTAATTAATAATGGGGGCTCTAAGCCGTTAGTGGCAAAAAAATTAGGCCTTTCTACAGCAACAATGTATCGAAAGCTCGCAGAGCTAGATATAAATACAAAACTAATCTAATTATTTATTAAGGAGGAAAACATGTTAAGAACAGCATTACCTAAAGTTACTATGCATTTACCAGGACCAAAGGCCCAAGCAGTTATTGAAAGAAGAGCTAACAATATGCCTAACGCAATAAAGTGCGGATACCCTTTGGTGCTTGAAAGAGGCGAAGGGGCTATGTTTGAAGACGTAGACGGAAACATAATCCTTGACTGGGTTGGGGGCGTTGGAGTATTAAACATAGGCTACAGCCACCCTAAGCTAATCGAAGCAGTAAAAGAACAGTCAGAAAAATACTTTCATGCAATGATGAATATAACTACTCATGAAAGATATATTGAGTTTGCAGAGAAGATTAATAAAGTGGCGCCGGTTAAAGGAACTGAAGCTAAAACAATGTTTGTGAATTCAGGAGCTGAAGCTGATGAGAATGCAGTTAAAATTGCTAGAAACCATACAAAAAGACCAAATATCATTGTGTTTGATGGAGCTTTCCATGGAAGGACAGTACTGACAATGACAATGACAGCTAATCCAAACTATTGCATAGATATGGTACCACTTGCAGATGGTATTGTAAGAGCTGAATTCCCTAATTTATACAGAGCTCCAGAAGGTATGGATGAAGTCGCTGCTATTAAGCACTATGTGGATAGCCTAGAAAAGACAATTGCAGAAGTTGGAGCCGATACAGTTGCTGCAATTATCTTTGAACCAGTTCAAGGAGAAGGCGGATTTGTTCCGGCACCATTGGGATGGGTAAAAGAAGTAAGAGCAATTTGTGACAAAATTGGAGCATTAATGATTACTGACGAAGTTCAATCAGGTTGGGCAAGATCAGGTAAATTATTTACTTCTGATTATTATAAAGATGCTGGATGTGCACCTGATATTATGACAACAGCTAAGTCAATTGCTGGCGGTGTACCTGTTTCAGCTGTAGTAGCTAGCAAAGAGCTAATGGATTCAGTAACTCCTGGAACTATTGGTGGTACATACTGTGGTAACCCTCTTGCTTGCGCGGCTGGTTCTGCATTGATTGATGTTATGCTAGAAGAAGATTATCCTACAAAAGCCCAAAAAATTGGAGACGCTTGCGTAGCTAGATTTAATGCTCTTGCTGAGAAATATGATGTAATTGGCGATGTTAGAGGAACTGGAGCTATGCTTGGAGTCGAGTTTGTTGCTGACAGAGCTACAAAAGAGCCTAATGCTCAAATCGTAACAGATATGGTAAACACGGCTATACAAAAAGGTTTATTACTAGAAGCTGCAGGAGCTAAAGGCAATGTAATCAGATTCCTTTGCCCATTATGCGTAACAGACGAGCAATTAGCAGTAGGCCTTGACATATTTGAAGAAACTTTAGCTGAGTGTCTAAAAAAGTAGTTAAGGGTAATTAATAATAAATCAAACAGCTTTAAAAAGAAATCTCTAAAAGAGGTTTCTTTTTTTAAGAAGATAAACTGTTAATAGCCTTTTGCAGTGGAAGGAACCTTTCGCCTTTCGAATTTTTATTGGCAACAATCAAAAAATAATAAGAATCAGAGTCAAAAATATATTAGATAGTGTATAATATATTAGTCTATAAAAAAGAAAGAGAGAGAATGATGAATTATAAAAGGACATTTAATGAAAGAATTGAAATAAAAGTACTGGTGGTTATTGCTATTTACTTTGGGATAACAATGTCTGTAAGTATATTTGCAGGATTATTTTTTGCCTTTTCGGGAATAGGCCTTGAATCACCAACTTCAATAATGGTATTTCAAACTATTTACACTGCTGCCACTATGGTGCCTTTTACAATTTGGTTTATTAAGGATAACAAAAGCAACAAAACTGAATTTAAGCCTAAAAAGGGGGATATTGGCATAGTATGCGTTATATGTATACTAGTGGCCATGTATGTTGCTTCAATAACAGGGAATGGATTGCTCCTTGCAACAGGTGCATATGATGCTGGAGATTCATATCAAGAGGCTACAGAAATATTCACACAATCACCTCTTTACTTAGAAATACTAGCAGTTGTAATATTAGCTCCAATTGGCGAAGAAGTATTATTTAGAGGCTTAATATTTAAAAACCTACGAAGAAAATATAATTTTTGGTTATCTGCGATTGTAACCACTATTTTATTTACAGCAGCACATATGGACTTATATCAGGGACTAGCAATATTTCCAATTTCAGTTTTGTGGGCATACTTATATGAAAAATTTGGGAAAATATGGATCCCTATAGTTGCCCATATGTGGAATAATTTATTAGCAACTCTTATGGTGAAGCTTGTTGGGACAGGAACTTTAGATGAGGATTTAGGAAGTGGATTTAATGAAGAAGTAACTGAAGCAAGTATTATGTTGGGAGGCTTCTTTGTAATAATAATTGGTAGTGGAATATTGTTTTTGATGGTATTCTGTTTGCATAAATCAAAATACCCAAAAGGAGAAGAAAGGCTTAAATTAATGAAACCAGTACTAATAGGGATAGATGCTCAGAGGGCGAAAAGATTAAGTGTTGCAGAAAACAAAAGTTCCTCCTTTGAAAATAGGGAAAGAAAATAGAATAAGTAATTTAGAAGTAATGAACAATGGAGAACTATATTAATGAGCGAATTTTTGAATAATTTAAACGACAAGCAAAAAGAGGCAGTACTTTGCACAGAAGGCCCACTTTTAATACTAGCTGGTGCAGGTAGTGGAAAAACCAATACAATGATACATAGGATTGCATATATGATAAAGGAAATGGGTGTAAGTCCATACAACATAATGGCGGTAACATTCACCAATAAGGCTGCAAAAGAGATGAGAGAGCGAATAGAAAGACTTCTTGGAGAAAATTGCAATGTATGGATAATGACGTTTCACGCAACTTGTCTAAGGATACTTAGGGCTCATGCAGATAAAATTGGATATACAAATAGTTTTGTGGTATATGATCCAGCAGACCAAAAGGCTGTCATTAAAAAAATCATTAAAGAAAATCAGGTAGATGAAAAGAAGTTTACTCCTGCTGCAGTATTAGGCGCAATTAGTGATGCAAAGAATCAAGGTATAAGTCCTGAAGATTTTGAAGTAGAATTTGGTGGTGGGTATAGAAATGAACTGATAGGAAAGCTCTATTTACAGTACAAAAATATTCTCCTTGGAAATAATGCAATGGACTTTGATGATTTGTTAACCAATACAGTAAAGTTATTAAAAAAAGAGAAAGTTGTGTTGGAAAGCTATCAAAATAAATTCAAATATATAATGGTGGATGAATACCAAGATACAAACAAAATTCAATATGAATTAATTAGCTTATTAACAGGAGAATGGAAAAACCTTTGTGTTGTAGGGGATGACGATCAGTGCATTTATCAGTGGAGAGGGGCAGATATTTCTAATATATTAGATTTTGAAAAGGATTTTAAAGGCGCTAAGAGAATAAAATTAGAACAAAATTACAGATCTACAGGAAGTATATTAAAGGCGGCAAACTCTGTAATAGAATATAATAGTAAAAGAAAAGGAAAAAAACTCTGGACTGAAAAACAAGATGGTAAAAAACCAAGCTATAGGAGAGTAGAAACAGAAAAAGAAGAAGCTTATTACGTTGGGCAAGAAATTGATAGAATTAGAAATGCGGGGAATTCTTATAAAGACTTTGCAATACTATACAGAACTAATGCTCAAGCAAGGAACTTTGAAGAGATACTATCAGCAAGGAGAATACCTTATAGAGTTTTTGGCGGAACAAGATATTATGATAGAAAAGAAATAAAAGACATTGTCGCTTATATGCGGTTAGTGTTAAATCCAAAGGATGATTTGGCTTTAACAAGAGTGATAAACGAGCCCAAGAGAGGGATTGGAGCAAAAACCATAGAAACTATTGCCACATTGGCAAAAGTTCGAAATGAGAGCATATTTCAGGCCTTACAGGACCAAGAAGTTGTAAATTCATTATCTCAAAAAGCTTCAACAGCAGTAAAAGAATTTATTGCTGTTATTGATAAATATAACAAGGAGAAAGATAATCTAAGAGTATCAGATATTTACGAAGGAATTTTAAGAGACAGTAAATATGTATATGCTTTGGACCAACAAGGGACAGTAGAGGCACAGGGTAGAATTGACAATATTCTAGAGTTTAAAACTACCATTACAAATCAGGAAGAGGAAGAGGGTGCAGAAACTCTTTCCCTTGCAGAGTTTTTAGAAAAGATTACTTTAATAGCAGATGTAGATAATCATAATCCGGAAGAGGAAGCAGTAACTTTAATGACATTTCATAGCGCGAAAGGTTTAGAATTTCCTTATGTTTTTATGGTTGGCATGGAGGATGGACTTTTTCCTGGCTGGAGAAGCATGGACTCTGAGGAAGGCATAGAAGAAGAAAGAAGACTTTGTTATGTTGGAATGACAAGAGCAATGCAACATTTATGGCTTACTAGTGCAGAGTACAGAGTAATATATGGTAATGGTGATTTTACAAGAGAGTCTTTGTTTATGAGAGAGGTTGACCCCAAGCTGATTGAAGGAGATGGGGTTTATAAGAATAAAGCAGAGGCAAAGTTAGGTACTTCCAGGAATATGGATGGATCAAATAGCGGTGGGTATTCACCTTTTGATAGATTTAAAGAAGCAAAACAAAGGGTTATCCCTAAAAAAAATACAGAGACATATTCCCAAGGGGATAAAATTACCCATGGTAAATTTGGGAATGGAACTGTTATTGAAGTTTCGGGGAATATAGCTACTGTAATTTTTGATGAAGTTGGACAAAAGAAGCTAGCTGTTGATGTAGCACCTATTACCAAGATAAAGTTATAAAAAATATTTGTCCAAGGAGAAAAAAATGGAGAAATCTATAAGTCGAATTAAAGAATTAATCCAAATACTAAACAAAGCATCAGAAGCATATTATTCTGGCACTAATGAAATTATGTCGAACTTTGACTATGATAAACTTTATGATGAACTGGTTCTGCTTGAGAAGACGACTAATGTTGTTTTTTCAAACAGCCCAACGGTTAATGTTGGCTATGAAGTTTCTGAAAACCTACCCAAAGAAAGACATGAATCCAAAATGTTATCTTTAGACAAGACTAAGGATCTAAGTGAATTAAGTAGTTGGCTTGACGATAAATACGGTATTTTTTCGTACAAGGTAGATGGACTTACGATTGTGCTAACTTATGAGCAGGGTGTCCTAGTTAAAGCTGTAACTAGAGGAAATGGAGAAGTTGGAGAAGTTGTAACTCAAAATGCAAAAGTGTTTAAAGATATTCCTCTAAAAATAGCGGATAAAGAAAGGTTAGTTGTTAGAGGAGAGGCCTATATTGGATATAGTGACTTTGAAAAAATTAATACCCAAGCAGAGAAAGAGGAAGGTGAACAGTTTAAAAATCCAAGAAATCTTTGTAGTGGGTCAGTACGCCAATTAAATAATGAGATTACAAAAAAAAGAAATGTTTCTTTTTTAGCATTTAATCTGGTTAATAGAGAAGCAGCATCCAAAATTGATGAGCTAGAATATTTAAAGCAGTTAGGCTTTAAAGTTGTTCCTTTTGAAAAAGTTGATGCTTTTAATATTGAGGAAAAAGGGCTTGTATTGTCAGAACGAGCAAGAGAAAGCGACATACCAACAGATGGATTAGTTCTAACGTTTGATGATATAAAATATGGTAATTCTCTTGGAGTTACAGCTAAATTTCCTAGAAATGCAATCGCATATAAATGGGCAGATGAAACAGCGAAAACAGTGCTGAGAAGAATAGAATGGAGCCCTTCAAGAACAGGACTCATTAACCCAATAGCAGTATTTGACCCTGTTGAATTAGAGTCAACAACTGTATCTAGGGCCTCGGTACATAATATTAGCATATTAAAAGAGTTGAATTTAATCATTGGGGATAGTATTGAAGTATATAAAGCTAATATGATTATCCCTCAGATTAGTAGAAATTTAAAGGAACAACTAGTTGATGATTCAGTTATTCCAATACCTAAAACTTGCCCTGTGTGTAACCAAGAAACAATAATTAGAAATGAAAATTCCATTGAAACTCTATTTTGCGTAAATGAAAATTGTCCCGCAAAGAAAGTAAATGAACTTGTTCACTTTATGAATAGAGACGCACTAAATATTGAAGGAATTTCTGAAGCGACTGTAGAAAAATTAATTGAGTCCAGATTGGTAGAAAGTTTGAGTGACATCTTTTTGCTAAAAAATTATAAAGAGGAAATTTCTTTAATGGAAGGGTTTGGGCAAAAGTCGTTTGAAAATATGATAAATTCAATTGAAAAAGCCAAAACTGTTGAAAGTTATAAACTCCTATATGGATTGGGCATAGGAGGTATTGGCCTCGCAAATGCAAAACTGATTTCTCGAAAATGGGGAGGGGATTGGAATGCAATGTCTAAGGCGGCCTTTGAAGAGTTGATTGAAATTGATGGAGTTGGGCCTGTAATGGCAGAAAATTTCTTGAATTACTTTGAAAATCAAGATAATTTAAAAGAAATTAAGAAGTTAATGAATCATTTGACTCTTATTTCTGGTGAAGTTGCCGTAGAAGGAAGTGCCTTTGAGGGAAAAACCTTTGTAATTACTGGGTCAACCAATATATTTAAGAATAGAAAGGAAATTCAATTATATATTGAAAGGTTCGGGGGAAAGGTTGTCGGAAGTGTGAGTAATAATACAGATTTTTTAATTAATAATGATGTAGAGTCAAAGTCATCTAAAAATAAAACTGCTAAAGAACTAGGAGTAGAAATTATTAATGAGGAAGACTTAATGAAACTTACAGGTGAATAGAGAAACGCTTTGGTAAAATGACAAACCTAAAGTAAAAAATAGAATAAAAAACATACAACTAAATGTCTAACTTTAAACTTCAATTATGATTAAATCTCCACATTGAAATGTATGTTTTTTTATTTGCTATTACTGATTGAATATTCAATCAAACCTCCAATAAGGATTGAAAGGGCTGCAGGTAAAGGGGAAGTGATTCCTAATAAAACTACAGCGAGAGGTATGAGCTTAAAAAGCCAATTGGAGAAAGAAATATGAGCCACTTTAACCATAACTCTTTTGCACAGTTTTATAGTGGATGGGATTAAAGTTAGGTCGCTGCCTTCGATTATTATATTTTGAAATGGCCTTTCTTCATAAGTAGAATTTACAAAGATTCCTATATCTGCTACAGAAAGTAATGGGTCTTCATCTTGGTTTCCACCTACAAAAATCAGTTTTTCTTTTTCAGAGAGGCTTTCTTTTAAAAATTCTAATTGTTCAGCTTTTTGGACTGTGTTTATTCCGCATTTTACTCCTGAAATTTTCATTTCTTCAGCCAACTTTTCAGTAGTAATAAATCGATCTCCTGTATATATGTGTGTGTTAATAATTTCAAGTTCTTTTAAATCTTGTATGGTTTTTGCGGCTGTTGGTTCAACTGTATTTGTTAATCCAATAAAGCCTAAGTACGCTTCATCTGAAGCAAGGTGTAATAAAGTTGAGTCTGAGTCTAAGAACATTTCTGGATGACCCATTTGACACATTAATTTATAATTCCCAAGATATAATACTTTCCCATTGATTAAAACAGAACAACCGTGCCCAGAGATAATATTAAATTGGGATATAATTTCTTTGTCTATGGGGCCTGCGGCAGCTTTTATTGCTTTAGCAATTGGGTGGTTGGAATAATAAAGTCCGTATCCGGCAAGGGTTAATAATTCAGAAGGATCAATTTCGGCAGATTTAACATATTTTAATTTGTATTCTTCGGTTGTGATTACATCCCCTTTGTTAAAGACAATTGCAGTGGCTTTGTTTAAATCTTCAATGACTGTTTTTTTCTTTATGTGAACTTTATATAAATGGCAGTAATTAATCAATTGATTAAACATAAAGGTGATAAAGTTATATGTACTTCTTGAACTTGAAACCATTATGAGAGTCATGCCGATGTATGTGAATGTTTCTGATAGTGGGTAAGGGCTGACAAAAGCTCCGTATAAGAACAGAATAAAACCTATAGAAATACTAGCTAAAGAAAAGTTTCGGTGAATTCCAATCGCTTTTTTTTCATACTTGCTAAGGCTTGCTTTATACTTTAGGGTTATCGAAGTGCTTAGCTTATTATGAAACCACCAAATATAATATCTCAAATAAAAAATGAAACAAACTATGCATATATCAAAGTATCTCTCTGAAAGAATTAAAAAAAATAATAAAATGAGCAAGGAAAAAAAATAACCTATGTCTTCAGTGTAATATCGAATCCTTTCTTTTCTTACTATGTTTTTAATAGGTTCAATTAAGGAATTAGTAATAATAATAGCCATTACAATATAGCTAAAAAGATTAATGCTTAAGAAAGCAGGAAAGAAGTTCTTTGGCAAAAACTCAATAATTGCAACTATAGACATTAGGGAAACACAAATAATTAACCGAAACGTTAAGACGTTAGATTTAGCTTTCATTTTTAACCTCCGCTATTATTTTAACACTAATTTACCCTTTTTCAACAAAAAGAGGTTATTTTATGGTAAAATAAATGTATTATGGATAAAAATATGAGAAACAATTTTAAATCTAGAGGAAGACGAGTAGAGGCAATCTTCCAAAGAAAAAAAGAAAAAATACCGAGGCAAGTATCTACTAATATGTGGATATTAATTATAGCAACGATTCCTAACATTCTAGTTGCAGGCTATATATTTGGAATGGGTGTCTATTGGAAGGTACTGCTCTCAGTAATATTTTGTGTAATACTAGAAGGAATAGTTAATGGGATAACGCGGACTAAAGGAGATTCTAAGGACCCTAGTGCAATAATAACTGGATTAATGTTGGCTTTCTTACTCCCTGCAAATATTCCTATTTTTGCATTGTTTATCGGATGCACGTTTTCAATAGTAGTTGTAAAAAAATTATTTGGTGGACAAGGTTACACAATTGTAAACCCAGCGGTAGCAGGGGCTGTTTTTATGTGGTCTGTTTTCCCAATTGAGATGGCCAACTACCCTTACCCTGTTGTTTCTGCCAAAATTACAGACGGCGCAGCTACAACCCCATGGCATAATTTGATGGGAGATTACACTGAATTAGTACCATCTACTGTAGAAATGGTGTTGGGCTTTGTTCCTGGAGGCTTAGGTTCAGTGAGTGTATTGGCTATTTTGGCAGGAGGAATATTACTTCTAGTTACCGGTGTAATCAGTCCTACGATTCCATTTATTTATTTAACTACGATAGGTGCATTGGCATTTATTACGGATATTCACCCAGAGTATATTTTGCTTAATGGAACAATATATTTAGCAGCTTTCTTTTTACTAGGAGATCCGTATACTATTCCTAAATCAGAGCTAAGAAAAGCGTTATACGCTGTTATATGTGGATGCTTGACTTTTGTTTCAATTCTTCCTATTACAACATTAGATGGGGTGTTAATCGCAATAATGATAGTGAATATTATTGGGTTTAAAGGAAAAGAAAAGGATATTTTAACAATAAATAGAGATATAGATGTGAAAGTTATTGAAGAAGAAAAGACAGGGGATTACTAGTATGAGAAAGAATTCGATTATTTCATTTATTGTTGTTTTTGTTGTTGGAGCGTTAATGGTTGTGGGCATTGTTTTTTTGAATGGGAAGCTTCAGCCTATATTTGTTGCAAACGAAATTGAAGCTGAGATTAATTCTGCAATCGAGCTACTACCTGAGGGAGAAGAACTGTCGCCATATACAGGTGATATGTTGATTGGAATTAATTCTTGTTATATTGAAACCACAGGACTAGGAATGGTTACTATATCTTCGGTAAATATTGATAATAATGATTATGAAATACTTGTGGGAATTAATCAAGACGGTTTCATTACAGGTGTAAAAATTCAGGGTGAGGAGTTTGAAGGGTCAACTTTATCAGACGTAATAACAGATGAATATTTAACATCTTACATTGGTATAGAGGAACTTCCAGAAAGCAGCATAAAGGATGATGGTAGGTTTGAAGATAAACTTGAGGCGATAGAGGTTTCTGAAAGTATATATGGAGTTGCAAAACAAGCCTTAGTTCAATATGGAGAGATTTATGAATAAAAAAACTTTATTTACGAAAGGAATATTTATTGAAAATCCTTTGTTAATAATGGCAATGGGAATTTCCCCTGCATTAATAGGGGCAAAAACAATTCAACTTGGAATAATTATGGGGCTTGCTATGGTGGCGATATTGTTACCTGCGACAATAATAATGGGCTTGCTTAAAAAACAAATTACAGATAGAACAGAAAGTTTGTTAATAGTAGTTTTGACCGGTGGAATTACAACGATGATTGCACTTGGGATGCAAGCGTATGCTCCGAGAACATATGAGGAATTACAGATCGCGTTGCCAATAATTGCAGTTAACTGTGTTATAGTAGAAACCCTTACATTTTATACTAGAAACTATACACGGGTTGAATCTTTACTAAACAGTTTGGGCACTGGGGTAGGATATTTACTTGCGTTGACAGTTATGGGCGCATTAAGAGAATTATTTGCGTCAGGAACTTTATGGGGGCAACAAATAATTCCCATATATAATTCCACAGAGGATTCATTTTTTCTTGTTATACCAGGGGGATTAATTATCATGGCCTGTTTAATGGCGTTTTGCAATTGGGTTTCTAATAAAATCAGAAGAAGGAGGAAAGGCATATGGCAATAAATGATATTATTGAATTATCCTACCTCTTAGTAAGTTTAATGTTAATTAATAACTTAGCCTTAACGGAGGGGCTTGGAATGCAAGCGTTAACATCATATGGAAAGGCAAATCCAATTGTAATTGGATTGTTGACAGCTATAGCGATGCTAACAGTAAACTTGGTGTTGTTTCCTATTGAGAGGTACTTGCTTCAGCCGTATAACTTACATTATTTAGAAATATTTATTTTAGTTTTATTGGTGTTTAGCATATCAAAGCTGATTGAAAGTATAGTAAAGATTTTAGGGCCTAGAATATTTGCAAGATTAAATTGTGATTTTAGGATAATTGCTGGAAATTCTGTAGTGCTAGGGTTCGCCTTAATGATATTTGAAGAAAGAATAGAATTTTTGGAGCTAATAATAGTTTCCGTTGGAGCAGGAATTGGATTTATTTTTGCAATGGGGTTATATGCTTCTGCAAGAAAAACTATTGATAGGTCATCTTTTATTCCTGAAGCGTTTCGAGGAGTGCCGATTCAGTTAGTTGCAATAGCAATTATTTCATTAGGGTTTGTCAGTTTGGGTAAAATAGTAGCAGGGATTATTACGGGAATCGGAACAGTATAATGAAGACTGAGGAAGTGTATATCAGAGAGATTATTGGATGGGAATAAGGTTAAATTGTAACCACTTTAAATATAAATGCGAGCACAAGTTGAGAACTAACTGATGCTCGCATTCTTTATATTAATTTCGCTAATGTAAAGGGTTGGTATGGTTTTAGCTTTGTAGTGCTGGCTTTGCGAAAATGCCTAATAAATATAAATTGTTTTTCGAAGGGTTTTGTTTAAAATACAAATAGTGAAAAAACGACTTACTAATAAATTGGGTATTTTGAGGATAGAGAAGTGGTTAAAAATCTTCCTTGCTCAATTAAATTGTCACGCTCTTTTCCATCTTTTGAATGTGCAGATATTAAAATATCCATCGCTTCGACAATAATATTCATATCAGACTCTACCATACCACGAGAGGTAATAGCAGGAGTTCCAATTCTTATACCGCTAGTAATTGTTGGTTTAGCAGGATCATTTGGAATTGAGTTTTTGTTACAAGTAATATAACCCTCCCAGAGGATTAATTCGGCATCTTTACCTGTAATGTTCTTAGACGTTAAGTCTACTAGTAAAAGATGATTGTCAGTACCCCCTGAAACTAAGCCGAAACCTTTAGAACGTAAGGCTTCTTCTAAAGCTTTTGCATTTTTGATAACCTGTTTTTGATATTCAATAAAGGAGGGATCAAGAGCTTCTTTTAATGCTACTGCTTTTGATGCTATAGTATGCATTAAAGGGCCTCCTTGTGTTCCTGGGAAAATTGCTTTGTTAAAATTAAGTTTTTTGTTTACTTCTTCTGAAGAAAGAATCATACCTCCTCTAGGACCACGGAGTGTTTTGTGAGTGGTGGTTGTGCTAACATGGGCGTAAGGGATGGAGCTTGGATGTTGGCCTGTTGCAATTAACCCTGCAATATGGGCTATATCTGCCATCAAATATGCTCCAACGCTGTCTGCAATTTCTCTAAACTTTTTAAAATCTATTGTTCTGGAATAAGCACTCCCTCCACACACAATGAGCTTAGGATTGTATTCTCTTGCTAATTTTTCAACGTTTTCATAATCAATATAGCCTTGGTCGTCTAAACCATAAGAAACGGCGTTGTAATATTTTCCGGAAATGTTAACATTACTTCCGTGACTTAAATGACCGCCATGATCTAAAGAAAGTCCTAGAAAAGTATCACCTGGATTTAAAATAGAAAAGAAAACTGCCATGTTAGCTTGAGCTCCTGAATGAGGTTGCACATTTGCGTATTCGCACCCGAAGAGTTCTTGGGCCCTTTCTATAGCCAAACTTTCGCAAATGTCCACAAATTCACAACCACCATAATATCTTTTCCCTGGGTATCCTTCTGCGTATTTATTTGTAAGGGGGCTTCCCAAAGCGGACATTACTGCTTCGCTTACAATGTTTTCAGAGGCTATTAGCTCTATATGAGTTTGTTGCCGATGTAATTCGTTTTTTATTGCTTCTGCAATTTGGGGATCTTCTTGTTGAATATATTCAAAGTTGTACATTAAAATTAACCTCCTAAGTCATTAACTTATTTTAATATTTGTAGTAATAATACTTGCTTGTTTTAAAGTGAATAATAACTATTCAATAGTTATATTTTCTGCGCTTTCAATCCACATTTCTCCATTTATGTCACTTGCCATTTGAAAATGATTGCTTGAAAGTGATATAGAATCAACTTGTGGTGAATCCGGGGAGCAGTTTCTTTTGAATTGCTGTGAAAAAAATCTTTTATAAAAAATAATTAAACAACGTTTTATCTCTTCTTTTGTATAAACCCCTTCAAAAGCCAAAGTTGCCATTAGAAATATTTTTTCTGGAGGAGCGTTTTCTTTTAGTGTATAGTAAATGAAAAAATCATGTAGTTCATAGGCCCCTATAGTCTCTTCGGTTTTTTGAACAATATTTCCTTTTTTATCTGTAGGTAAAAGTTCAGGGGAAATAGGAGTATCAACAACGGACATAATTATTGGAGTTAAATGTTTAAATGTACCTAATGTTAATAAGTACTTTAATACAACAGGGATTACTGTTTTTGGTACCCCTGCGTTAACGTTGTAATTAGACATATGATCTCCGTTAAAGGTGGACCAACCTAAAGCTATTTCAGATAAATCCCCTGTACCTAGAACTAATCCATTTTCCATATTTGCTAAATCAAAAAGAATTTGACTTCTTTCTCGAGCTTGAACATTTTGGTAGGTTATGTCTCTGTCAGAAGGATCCTTGCCGATATCATTAAAATGGTGCATACAAGCAGGGCCAATTGGAATTTCTTTAGAAGTAACATGCAGCCTTTGCATTAATGCTAGTGCATTATTATAAGTAATATTGCTTGTTCCAAAACCAGGCATAGTTACAGCAATAATATTTGAATTAGGCTTGTTTAAAATATCCATTGCCATTGTAGCAACCATTAATGATAAGGTAGAATCTAGTCCCCCTGATACGCCGATTATTATTTTATTTAAGTTTGAGCTTTCCATTCTTTTAATTAGAGAGTAAGTTTGGGTCCAAAAAATTTCCATGCCATATGATATAATGTCATCTTCTGATTCTGGTAGAAAAGGTGTAGGGCTATATTTTCTAAAACTCCCATTTAAGGTAGTAATCCTTTTTAAGGGCTCTATTTGTAAAGTTGAAATTACATTATCTTTCATTAGCGAATTGCTGTGTTTGGTGGATTTTCGTATTCTAGCATTTCGAATAATATCAATATCGATATCAGATATCCAATAATGACTATTTTGGTAATCAGATTGGCCCTTTAAGAGTATATTACCAGATTCAGCTATTATGCTATCTCCTGCAAACAAAGAGGAAGTAGTTGATTCTCCAGCTCCAAGAGAAGAGTATAGATAAGCGCAAGTTAATTTTGTACTCTCTGATTTAATCATGTCTTCTCTTTTTTTCTTTTCTCCTAAAAGTCTTAATTCTGCACTTAAGTTTACAATTATTTCGGCACCATATTCAGAAAGCTGTGCTCCTTGGCTAATTGTTGATTCGTAATCTTTGCCAATCACAACACCTATTGAAAGGTTACTTTCCTGCTCGGTAAGCAAAATATTTGTAGATACGGGTACAGAAGAACCTAGGAAGTTGATAAATATTGATTGGGAAGAATCCCATTTAGAAAACCAAGGTGAATTATCATGGATTGATTTAGGAATAATAGCAAGTAATTTTCCAGAACGAATAGCATAAGCACAATTATAATAAGATGAGTTATGTCTAAAATATCCGCCAAGAAGAACAAGAGTATTGGACCCATTTGTTTGTTTAATAATATTATGTAAGGCATATAGCTGGTCGTTATACAACTGATTTTGATGAAATAGGCTACCACAAGAAGCACCTGTTAAAGTTAGCTCTGGAAAAGATAGTAAAGAAACTCCTCGAGCATCTGTTGCAGAGATAATTTTAATAATTTCTGCAGAATTAAAAGTTGGATTTCCTAGAGAAATGTGGGGAATTCCAGTAGCAACTCTTACTATGTCTAATTGAAAATTCATATCGTATATTCCTTTCTTGCATTAAATGTTTTACCTTTTAATTATATACTAACTTACAAAAATAGTATATAATTAATTGTCATATAATTGAAAAATTGAAAATAAGAATTTTGTAAGGAGAAAAAATGAATAGGCAAAATGTAATTGATCTTCCAAAGGAAGGTACAATATCTCAAGTATTTATGGTTAAAGAAATAGAAGTGAAAGTAGCAAAAAACGGAAAACAATATCTTCACATTGTTGTTGGTGACAAAACGGGGGAGATAACTGGAAGAAAATGGGAACTTTCCGAAGTCGAAGCAACTTCTGCAAAGAACTGCGAACAAGGTAGGTTACTTTTGATTACTGCAACCATAAAAGAATGGAATGGAGGGAGACAACTTAACTTAACAAGTATTCAAGCTGTTCCAGAAGATATGGATGTTGACATTAATGATTTCATAAAAGCTTCTCCTGAAAAGCCAGAGGATATGTATGAATTCATAATGGGGAAAATTGATTCTTTTGCCGATAAGGATTTAAAAGCTTTGTGTGGGAAAATATGGAAAGAAAGAAAGGAAAAGCTCCTATACTACCCGGCGGCTTCAAAAAACCATCATGCAGAAATGGGAGGCTTACTTTATCATATGAAAACTATGTCAATAACCGGAGAAAAAATTTGTCAGGTATATAAGAAACTTAATAGAGATTTACTTTTAGCTGGAGTTTTTTTGCATGATATAGAAAAATTAACAGAAATTAATTCCAATCAATATGGAATATCCGATGGATACTCTTTTGAAGGTCAAATGTTAGGGCATATTATTCAAGGCATCAAGCTACTGGATAAAGAAATGACGGAGTTAGGATTTGATGAAGAAAAGAAAATTATGCTAGAGCATATGATACTTTCTCATCATTATGAACCAGAATTTGGTAGTCCTAAGAAACCTCTTTTCCCAGAAGCTGAAATACTGCATTACTTAGATATTATTGATGCCAGAATGTATGATATGTTTCAAGCTTTAGAAGAAACTGATTCAGGAAATTTTTCTGAAAGAGTTTTTACTTTGGACAATAGACGGCTATATAAATCTGTAAATGAGCAACTATTTTAAATCATATTAGGAGGAAGCTTTGATTAAATTACCAAAAGAAATCAGTGAAATTTTTAAAAAAATTGAAAAAAAAGGCTATTCAATTTATGCAGTAGGAGGCTGTGTCAGAGACTCAATTATGGGAGGGGTACCTGAAGATTGGGATCTTACTACAGATGCTCCACTAGAAGATTTAGTTAAAATTTTCCCACAGGCTAATTTGCTTAGTGAAAAATATCAAGTTATAAGAATTGATTTAACTAATCAAGAGGAAGAAGGACTAATAATTGATATTGGAAGAATGAGAACAGAAAAGGAATATGATAGCAAAGGAAATCCGTCTAAGATCGAGTTTACTAATGTCATTGAAGAAGATTTAGCTAGAAGAGATTTTACAATTAATGCTATTGCAATAAATCCTACCAAAGGAGTAAGTGATCCATTTGGTGGAAGAGGAGATATTAATGGTAAAATAATTAGAGCGGTGGGAGACCCCTTTGTAAGGTATGAGGAAGATCCTATTAGGATGTTTAGAGCTATTAGAATAGCATCTATGTTGGATTTAGATATTAGCAAAAATGATTACGAAGGAATCTTGGCAAATGCAAATAATTTCGAAAATGTTAATATAGATAAAATTAGAAATGAATTCGAGGAGATAATTATTTCTGATAACGCGGGCAAAGGCCTTAGAATGTTAGCTGGAGCAGACCTTATGCCAATACTTATTGGAGATGCAGCGAATAACCTTACTCGTAGGCAAAGTGAAATGTTTTCTACCCTGGCAGATAATATTGACAAGACACAAAAAAATTTACTGAGAAGGTTAGGGTTATTTTATCTTTGTTTTGAGAAAAAGAAAGGATTGGAAGCAATCAAAATATTAAATTATGACAATGCTGCCTTGCAACACTTCACAGATGCACTTACATTATTAGATAGGCTTAATTTTTTGAGAAAAGGAGTAGAAATCAAAGAGTGGATATTTAAATATGGTACAGATAGATTTTATTATATGCATGATTTGACTAAGGCGCAAAGAATAGTTTATGACTTAAGTGAAATAAAGGTAGCAAGTAGACATTATATATTAAAAGACATTGAAGCTAGAAAAGAGCCGATTTTTGTGGAAGATTTAGCAATAACAGGAACGGACATAATTGAAGCTGGTATAGCGGAAGGGGAAAAAGTTGGAGAAATTTTGTTGCAATTAGTTGATGTTGTACATAGAAGGCCTGATCATAATGTGAAGTTTGAATTACTAAAGCAAGCGAAAAAATTTTCAAAAAGCAAATTTGCTTCATCAACTAGGAAAGTAAAATGGATAAGATAGGAAGAATAAATTGAAAAAAGACATTATTATTGAGGCTAGCATTGAAAGAATAATATTTCAAAACAAAGAAGATCACTACATTATTGCTTCTTTTGAAAGCGAAGATGAATTTTTTGTGGGAAAAGGAAATGTTGTGAATGCAATAGAGGGAAAAAGATATAGGCTAGAGGGCTTTTTTCTTGAGACGGTTAAATATGGAGAACAATTTGATATTCACTCCGCTATGGAGATATTTCCTACTGAAGAGGAAGATATCGAAAGAATGTTGTCCTCTGGAGTTATTTATGGAGTGGGAGAAAAAACCGCAAAATTAATTGTCGATAAATTTGGAAAAGATACATTTGAAATATTAGAACATTACCCTGAAAGACTGGAAGAAATAACGGGCATAGGGAAGAAGAAGGTGAGCGAAATACACGCTAGCTTCATGGAACATATTGAATTTGCAGCTGTTTCAATGGCATTACAAAAGATGGGAGTTGAATCGAAATTTTTAGTAAAAATTTATGATGCTTTTGGAATTGATTCACCTCAAATACTAAAAGATAATCCGTATTTGTTAGTTGAGCAAATACAGGGAATTTCTTTTGAAACCATAGACAAAATTGCACTTAAACTCAATTTCTCAGAAAACTCACCTCAGCGGATTGAGGCGGGGATATTAGATGTTTTGAAATTAGAAATGTATAAAGGCCATACATTTATTTATGAAGCAGAACTAATTGAAATCGTAATAACTCATCTTAATGTTTTGTCAGAAGAAACGCGTACCTCTTTAAATTCCTTAGCTTTAAAGGGGGTTGTTAAAGTTGACAATGTCGAAGGTATGAGCCTTGTTTATTTATGGGGAAACTACGAAGCCGAAAAGCGAATTACAAAAAAACTTGTTGATGTTATGAATGAAAAGTCAAATTATCTTAATTTAGATATAGATGAAGAAATATCCCAAATTGAAAGAATCGAAAATCTATTCCTTTCAGATGAACAGAAAATTGCTGTAAAAACAGCCCTTGAACAGAGCTTTACAATTATTACGGGTGGCCCTGGTACAGGAAAAACCACAATAATTAATACGATTTTAAAAGTGCTAGAAAAGGCAGATTTAAAGGTTTCTTTGGCAGCTCCAACAGGAAGAGCGGCTAAAAGAATGACAGAATCAAGTGGAAGAGCCGCCAGCACACTACATAGACTATTGGAATATCACAGCTTTGGTGATGAATTTGAAATGGGGTTTGGTAAAAACGAAAACAACAAACTAGAAGAAGATGTGATTATTATAGACGAAGCTTCAATGATTGATTTGATGTTAATGAAGGGTTTCACAGCAGCTATAAAATGCGATACAAAAATAATAATGGTTGGAGATACAGACCAATTACCACCTGTTGGAGTAGGGAGTATACTACAGGACTTAATAGATTCTGATTGTTTTTGCCAAGTTAAATTAAAAGAAATATTTAGGCAGGCTAAAGAAAGTCAGATAATAGTTTCCGCCCATGCAATTAATAAAGGAGAGATGATCACAGAGAATAATAAGGATGGAGACTTTTTCTTTATAAGAGAAAACGAAATGGATACTTTTGATAAAATTCTTTCTTTGACTAAAGAAAGAATTCCAAGCTATTTAGAGGAGTGCAAGGGCTCTCACGATATACAAATACTCTCCCCTATGAAAAAAGGCAGGTTGGGAACTCAAAACTTAAACAAAGTTTTGCAAGAAGTTTGGAACCCGTTGAACAATAGTAAGGCAGAGCTTAGCTATGGCGAAAAAAAATTTAGAGTGGGCGATAAAGTAATACAGATGAAGAATAATTATGAAATCGAATACACTATTTTTCTCGAAAGTGAGTTTTTGTTGCCAAAATCTGGAGGTAAACTAGAAGGAACTGGGGTCTTTAATGGAGACATAGGTTATATTAGTAATATTGATTTTGAAAGCAAAATATTAACGGTGGTTTTTGATGGAGAAAAGTATGTAGATTATAGCGGGGAGTTACTAGGAGAGTTAGATTTAGCATATGCATTAACAGTTCACAAGAGCCAAGGGAGTGAATTTAGAGTAGTTATTATGCCTATAATGGGAATCCCTAAAATATTAGCAACAAGAAATCTTCTATATACAGGAATAACTAGAGGGAAAGAACTTGTGGTTTTAGTCGGAAGCAGGTCTTTACTAGAAAAAATGATAAACAATAAAATGGACAATGAAAGGAATTCTGCTTTAGACTTAAGGATTAAGGAGATGGTTTATAACGGAATTTGGAGTGAAGAGGTTTAAAGTTTGACAGATTTTAATATAAATAATCTTCATTAAACTTAGTTTCGATTATTTATAGGATTGTATGCTCTGCCAGTATTGCTCAGTAAACCTTCGCAATGGCAGGTAGCGAATTTATATTAGCTTATGTAATATGCTAATATAAATAATAAATACTAATTTATAAAATACCCTTTTTGCTGCCATCAGTAAAAAGGGTATTTTGTAGATTGAACTATTTTTTTATTCTATCTGCTAAAGCTATTACATTTTCTTCAATAGTATTGATGATTTTTTTAAATTCAGGGTCTGCTTTGCCAGAGGGATCATCTAAACCCCAGTCTTCGCCATGTTGATAATCAAGGACTGGACAACCAACATCACAACCCATAAAAATCGCTATATCTGGTTCTGGAATATCATCGATTGTTTTGTTAAATTGGGTTTCTTCCATATCAATTCCATAAATTTCTTTTATAAGTCTAACTGCATCAGGGTTAATATGGTCTTTGATGATAGTACCTGCGGAGTAACTTTCGAATACTTCTGAACCGTATTTTTTACCTAAAGCTTCGGCCATCTGGCTTCTACAAGAGTTATGGTTGCAAATAAATGCTACCTTAGGCTTTAAACTTGTATCAATGTTTTTAAGTTGAATTATTTCTGTATGTTTCATTACACTTTCTCGCTTTCTGTATTCAAATTAATTTGCTATATACTGTGATTAATATAGTTGATTATTATAAGTTCTAATTATAATCTTTCCTCTTTAGGGAACCAACCTGTAGTACTATTTGCAAATTTAACTAGCATTAACATTACAGGAACTTCTACTAGTACCCCTACAATAGTTGCAAGTGCTACTGGGCTAGATATTCCAAATAAGGCAATTGCTACGGCTACAGCTAACTCAAAGAAGTTAGAAGCGCCTATCATACCAGCAGGGGCAGCAATGCTATGAGGCAGTTTAAGAGCCTTGCAAGCACCATAAGCTATGGCGAAAATTAGTATAGTCTGAAGTATTAAAGGCACTGCTATTAAGGCAATGTGTACAGGGTTTTCAAGGATTACATCCCCTTGAGTTGAGAAGATAATTACTAATGTCAGTAATAAACCAATAATTGTTATGTTTCCAAACTTAGGGATAAACTGCTTATTGAAATATTCTTCTCCTTTATTTTTGATAACATTTTGTCTAGTCAAAACTCCTGCTGCAAGTGGGATTACTACAAATAAAACTACAGATAGTATAAGTGTATCCCAAGGGATAGTTATTCCAGTCACACCTAATAGAAGTGCTACAATTGGAGTAAATGCAATTAGTATTATTAAATCGTTAGTCGCTACTTGAACTACTGTGTAAGCTGCATTTCCCTTTGTTAGGTGGCTCCAAACGAAAACCATCGCAGTACAAGGAGCTGCTCCAAGAATTACTGCTCCAGCTAAGTATTCGGTTGCAAGATCAGTAGGGATAAAAGATTTGAAAATCACAAAGAAGAATAACCAAGCTATACCAAACATGGTAAATGGTTTTATTAGCCAGTTAGTAATCCAAGTAACGAATAATCCTTTTGGGTTTTTTCCTACGTTTTTAACGCTTTGGAAATCTACTTTCAGCATCATTGGGTAAATCATTAGCCAGATTAGAACTGCTATTGGGATTGATACATTAGCATATTCAAGCTTGCCTAGAGTTTCAGGTACTTGAGGGATAAATTTGCCGATTAGTACACCTGCTACCATGCATAAGAATACCCAGACTGTTAGGTACCTTTCGAAAAAGCCGATGCCTGCGTTCTTTTTTGATGTTTTTTGTTCTGTCATTTCTTCATATCCTTTTCTGTGTAAAACTAATTATTGTGTTAACTAATTATTTAACGAGTCCTGTGGGGGGTTCGTATCAAAAAAAATTGATGTGTATGGGCTAAGAAAAACCATCTGCTCGATGGAATTTTTATTTTATACAAAATAGTGACTAATTATTATATTATTCTTGGATCTTTTAAATTATCAAAATAGTAATCATTAGGAACTTGCTCTTCATTAGGGCAAGTTAATTCTTTTAAAATGTTTAATGTTCTTTGACTCCCTATTTCATTGATTTTATATAGAGTTAGCTTGCCGTCAACTCTGCTTTCTACTATCCCTGACTTGCATAATACTTTCATGTGATAGGAAAGGGCGGATTGTCCAATATCTACTTTATCTATTAAAACACATGCGCATTTTTCGCCGTCTCTTAGCTGTTTTAGTATTTCCAGGCGCTTTTCATCGCTGAGCGCTTTGAAAACAGTGGCGTTATCTTTGTGATTTGAAATGGACATAAAACTCCTTGCTACATTAGGTGAATGATTTTTGCGAACCAATACATAAAATTATTTTTATATGTTCATTATAACAAAAAATAGTTCCATGTCAACAGTATTTTGTTTTTTAATGTTAATAAAAGAAAAACAAGGGGGCGTTGCAACTTTCTCACATTCGATGAGTATAATTAATTTGAGCTTGTAAATTTCTAGTGCAAGGAAACTATGAATAATTAAGGGGCGATAAATTGTTAAAGTACTAAAAGAAGAAATAGTATTCAAAATTTCTTTTTTGCATAAAAATTATTATGAATTTACTAAGTGGAATTTCTTTGTAAGACAGGCTTCTTAACTTATTAACATATATTTGTTGAAATAGAAAAAATGTCTATTTCCAGTATTGTAATACTTACAACCCAAGGGTATAATACTATTAAGCCCCGCATAAAAAAGAGTGAGGGAACAGTATGAAAAAATTTTCAGACCTAATATTCCCCAATAATATTTACTGCATTTGTTGTGGAGCGATAGTTAATGATAATGCTAAATACTCCATGTGCGATAAATGTATAAGAAAGATTCATTGGATTGAAGAAAAATTTTGCGAAAAATGTGGTAAAATTATTCAAGAGGACTATTATGGAGGCAAATGCAAAGATTGCAAAAATAAAATTCATCAATTTAATCGAGGTTATGTTTGTACAAAATATGGATTATATGAAAGGGTTTTGATGATGGATTATAAATATGGGGATAAAGCTTATATTGGAAGAGTGTTAGCTGAAATAATGGTGGAGAGAATATCCTTAGAAGACTTGAATATAGACTTTATTATTCCAGTTCCAATTCATAGAAGCAGAAAGAAAGAAAGAGGGTACAATCAAGCGGAGATATTATCTAATGGGATATGTAATAAAATAAGGATTGCCTATTTAAAAAAGGCAGTTGTTCGAATAAAAAAAACAAGGCCAATGAAAGCTCTTAGTGTAAATGACAGAGAAGAAAATGTGCAAAGTGCTTTTCAAATTAGAAGTCGGTATGAAAGTATATTAAGGGAAAGTAAAGTATTGTTAGTAGATGACATTTATACGACGGGGAGCACAGTTGATAGTTTGGCCAAACTATTACTTGAGAAAGGTGTAAAAGAAGTTAATGTGTTAACCTTTTCAGCAGGTAAAAATCAGTAAATAACTTAACAGGTCTGTGATTGAAAGTCCAGGCCAGCTACGGGCAAAAGGACCCACGTAAGCTATCTATAGAAGGGTAGTGATCATGGCGTAGCTTAGAAGTAAGTCCTCCGGAAACCGGATAAAGGCGAGTGTGGGGTCAAAGATCAGGTCAGCTGTTAAGTTATTATATAAATCGAAATTGGTTGATAATTTTCAAAAATGATAAACTTGAAAAGAAATTGACTGATTAACCTAATGTATAGCTAGTTGCCAGCAATGGCTTTCAAAAGAAAGAGAAGGTGCATAATGAAAACTACTATTGTATGCAAAAATATCCATGTGAGCGACGATTTTAAGGATGTTATTGAAAACAAAATTGACAAATTAGACAAATATTTTATAGAAGGAACTGGCGCCACAGTAGTTCTTTCGGCAGGAAAAAATTGGCAGAAAGTAGAAGCAACAATTAGAACAAAGGGTTCGATATTTAGAGCAGAACAAGAAGCTCACGATTTAGGTGAAGGGATTGACAGTGTTGTAGAAAAATTAAGTTCTCAAATGTCAAAATTTAAAAGTAAGCTTCAAAGAAAGCATAAAGAATATAAAGAACAAGAATTAGTATTTGCAGATTGGCCTGAAGAAAAAGAAGAAGATGCTGAAGTAATTAAGACGAAAAGTTTTACACTTCACCCAATGAGCCTTGAAGAAGCTATTATGCAAATGGAATTATTAGGGCATGAATTCTTTGTTTTCTTAGATGGAAATACAGGAAAAGTTAATGTAGTTTACAAGAGGAAAAATGACGATGGGTATGGCTTAATAGACCCTGATTATAAGTAAAACATAAAATAAGCCCGAAGGGGCTTATTTTATGTTATAGGTGGGAGAGAAAGTGAACGAAGTAATTAATCAAGTAATAAACCAGTTAATTAATTCCATATCAATAGCAACAGTGTTTGATATAGCTATAATGGCATTAATAATATATAAAATATTGGGATTTATAAAAGAAAGTAGAGCAGGTCAACTAGTAAAAGGATTGTTACTAATTATTGCGGTTTCTGTACTTTCGGACTGGTTTGGTTTGTATACGGTGAATTGGATTTTAGATGAGGCTATGACTATTGGGATTTTAGCCTTAGTTATTTTATTCCAACCAGAACTTCGTAGAGGACTTGAGCAGGTCGGTCGTACAAATATTACTTCGTCTATAAAAACCATTACTGAAGGAGAAGGAAAACAACTTATTGAGGAGTTGTTGTCAGGGCTAGAAAATATGTCTTCTAAAAAGATAGGAGCTTTAATTGTAATAGAGAGAGTGACTGCATTAGATGATGTCGCTTCTTCAGGAACTATTTTAAATGCGAAAATAACTGCTCCCTTATTAGAAAACTTATTTTATTCAGGAAGTCCGCTCCATGACGGAGCTGTTATATTTAGAGGGACTACCATATTATCTGCTGGTTGCGTTCTTCCTTTAACTGAAAATCCTAACCTTCCTAAGGAGCTAGGAACAAGGCACAGGGCAGGAATTGGAATCACCGAAAATTCGGATGCAATTTCAATTATGGTGTCTGAGGAAACTGGAGGTATTTCTATAGCAAATGATGGAAATATTAAAAGAAAACTAACTCTCTCACAACTAGAAAAAGAGCTAAGCGGCATATTCATCATTGAAAAACCCAATATTGCAAAAAGAATCTTTAGAAAAAATATAGGAGGTAAAACAGATGTTTAAGAATAAAACATTGAACATTGTGATATCTTTTATTTTAGCGGTTTGTTTATGGGCCTTTGTAGTGATTGTCATTAACCCTCAAGCAACTAAAACATTTGAAGGTATAGAAATTCAATTCCTTAACCAAGATGGCCTAGAAGCTAGAGGTTTAGCAGTAGGAAATTCTACGGAAGTAACTACAGTAGATGTTGTAGTTGTAGGGAATAGTAACACATTAAACACAATGACAATAGACGATATTTCAATAACCGCGGACCTTTTCAATAGAGATAAAGGAGAGAATTCAATACCTATTGTAGTTCAAGTCCCAGAAGGTGTTAATGTAGAATCTTTAAGTCAAGATAGCGTAATAGTAGATATCGAAGATAATATTACTGTTGATAAAGAGGTGGAACTGAGAATAGTAGGGAGTATACCGACTACTTATAAATTGAAAACAACTATCTTGGATCCAAGTAGAATAGAAATTAGTGGGGCGGAATCTTTGGTAGAAAAAGTAGAAAAAGTAGAAGTAGAAGTGAGTTCTGATGCTATTACAAGTACAAGTGTTACAGTGGTAGGAAAAGTGAAGGCATACAACAATGAGGGAATAGAAATTCAAGGGTTGAAGTTTTCGACGAATAATGTAAATGCTACTTTGGAATTTACCGAAGAGGAAAAGGAAGAAGAAGTAGAAACAGTATCTATACAATACTTATCTGGAGATATTAGCATTAATAATTTAAATGAAAATTACGAAGCAGCCATCAATGAAGAAAATGTAATCGTTAAAGTTACAGGTACAAAAGAAGCTATAGCTACTTTAAAAAAAGAAGATATAATTTTATCTATAAATTTAGATGGACTAAGTGAAGGGACCCATACAGTTATTATTAAGCCCAACACTAGTGGGATATATAGCAAGATAGAGGTAAACCCTCAAGATATTGAGGTGACTATTACATTAAAAGAAGGAGGAAGTGATGAGTAAGCTTTTTGGTACTGACGGGGTTAGAGGAATAGCTAATAAGGAATTGACCCCAGACTTGGCATATAACCTAGGAAAGGCAGGAGCTCTTGCTTTAGCAAAAGAGAATAAAGGGAAAACTCCGTTAGTATTAATAGGAAAAGATACTAGAATTTCTGGAGATATGCTAGAAGATGCTTTGGCGGCAGGGATTATGTCGGTAGGAGGGAATGTTGGCAAATTAGGGGTTCTTCCTACACCAGCTATAGCGTTTTTGGCTAGATATTATAAAGCAGATGCGGGAGTGGTAATTTCAGCTTCCCACAATACTTTCGAGTATAATGGTATTAAATTTTTTAATGGAAAAGGTTTTAAGCTTGGAGATGATATAGAGGATGAAATAGAGGAAATGATTTTTCGTGGAATAAGCGGGATGGATATTCCTACTGGAGACAAAATAGGAAGAGTTGTAAGCTTTGAAGAAAACCCTAAAGAATTATATATTGAATCTTTATTAAAAACGGTTGAAGTTAGCTTTGAAGGAAAAAGAATTGTTCTTGATTGTGCAAATGGTGCTGCATCAGAAATAGCCCACAAAGTATATGAAAGACTAGGTGCAGAGGTAATTACTATTTCAAACTCTCCAGATGGGGTTAATATTAATGAATCTTGTGGATCTACCCATCCCGAAGAACTTCAAAGAAAAGTAGTAGAAAACAACGCTCATATTGGAATGGCTTTCGATGGAGATGCAGATAGATTAATAGGTGTTGATGACAAAGGCAGGATTGTTGATGGGGATAAGCTTATTTGTATATGCGGAAGAAGGTTGAAACAAGAAAACAAATTAAATAACGATGAAATTACAGTTACAGTAATGAGTAACATTGGGCTTCATAGATTTGCAGAAGATAATGGAATAAATGTAGCAGTTACAAAAGTTGGAGATAGATATGTGCTTGAAAGTATGCTAAAGACAGGTTCTGTTTTGGGAGGAGAGCAATCGGGACATATGATACTTTTAGATCATACAACTACAGGTGATGGAGTGTTATCTTCTTTGCAAGTTTGTGACACTGTAGTCAAATCAGGAAAAACTTTTTCTCAGCTCTCAGATGAAATAAATATATACCCTCAAGTTTTAATTAATGCAAAAGTTGCTAATGACAATAAGAAAAAGATAGACAGAGATGAAGAAATACAAACTTTGATTAAGGCGGGAGAAGAAAAGCTTTCCCACAGAGGAAGAATTTTAATACGCCCTTCGGGAACGGAGCCGGTGGTTAGAGTAATGATAGAAGGCCAAGATATAGACATAATTAG
>CAYJGT010000004.1:0-6480 GCA_964370035.1 uncultured Oscillospiraceae bacterium | reverse complement strand
TTGGCGATTATTTATTATTAGGAAAAGAGGATTATATGTGCGGTATAGTAGGATATATTGGAAGTGAAAAAAAAGCTAAGGGTGTTCTTTTAGAAGGATTAACTAGTTTGGAATATAGAGGATATGATTCGTCAGGAATAGCTATTATTTCTAACGACGAACTAATATTAAGAAAAGAAGTAGGTGGGCTAGACTCTCTCAAAGAAAAAATGAAAGGAGAAATTTTTGATGGTAACCTAGGAATAGGACATACTAGGTGGGCAACTCATGGTGAGCCATCAAAAATAAACTCACATCCCCATCTTTCTGAGAATGGAAAGATTGCTGTAATTCATAATGGGATTATTGAAAACTATTCTGAAATAAAAGATTGGCTAATAAATGAGCATAAAATTAGTTTTCTTTCAGAAACAGATACAGAGGTGATAGCCCAGTTAATAGGAGTCATTTATAAAGGAAATCTTTATGAAGCTGTTCAAGAGGCTGTTTCAAGAATGAGGGGCGCTTATGCATTAGGGGTTATTTCTGCTGATGAACCAGATAAAATTGTTGCTGTTCGTAAAGATGCTCCATTGGTAGTTGGATTAGGTAAAGGTGAAAACTATATAGCATCAGATGTACCTGCTATATTAAGGCATACAAGAAAAGTATACTTTGTTGAAAATGATGAAATCGTCGTACTTACTAAGGATGATGTGGATATTTTTGATGAACAAGGTGAAGTTATTACTCATGAAATAAAACATATTGATTGGGATGTGAATGCCGCAGAAAAAGGTGGGTTTGAACACTTTATGTTAAAAGAAATTCATGAACAACCAAAGGGCATTAGAGAAACTTTAAATCAAAGACTTACTGAAGATGGGCAAATTAAATTAGATGGCATTAGTTTGACAGCGGAAGAGATTAAAGATTTTAGTAAAGTCTATATAGTGGCGTGCGGAACTGCTTATCATGCAGGGTTAGTAGGTAAGTATGTAATTGAAAAGATGGCAGGAATTCCTGTTGAAATAGATGTAGCTTCTGAATTTAGGTATAGAGATCCTTTCGTAGATGAAAAAACACTGTTTATTGCGATTAGTCAATCAGGAGAAACCCTTGATACCTTAGCGGCTCTTAGAGAAGCCAAGAGAAAGGGCGCTAGAGTTTTATCAATAGTGAATGTAGTTGGAAGCTCAGTTGCTAGAGAGTCGGATGATGTGTTTTATACTTGGGCTGGACCTGAAATTGCAGTTGCGTCTACAAAAGCATACACAACACAACTGCTATGCTTATATTTAATCGCTTTACATATGGGTAAAAGTGTTGGGAAAATAGAAGAAGAATATTATTTAAAGACTATTGAAGAATTGAAGAATGTACCAGAAAAAATTGAACATGTTTTAGATAAAGAAGAAGAAATTAAAAAAATTGCAGAAAGATTTTATAGCAGAGAAAAAGTTTTCTTTATTGGAAGGGGAACTGATGCAGCTGTTGCACATGAAGCATCACTTAAGTTAAAAGAGATTTCATATATTAATTCCTTTGCAATTGCTGCAGGAGAGCTTAAGCATGGGACAATAGCATTAATGGAAGAAGAAGCCTTAGTATTTGCTCTCGCTAGTCAAGATTTTTTATTAGAAAAAATGGTTTCCAATATTGAAGAGATTAGAGCAAGAAAAGCGTATGTGGTAGGTGTTACCAAAGAAGGCCGAAAAGAAGTTGAAGAAAAGTGTGATGAGATTATATATGTTCCTGATTGCTTGGATGAAATAGCCCCTTTACTTACAGTAATACCAATGCAAATATATTCGTATTATGTTGCATTATTCAGAGGGTGTAATATTGATAAACCAAAGAACTTAGCAAAGTCAGTAACTGTAGAATAAAAATGTAATTGGGTAAATAAAGTAAGTTTACCCAATTATTTGTTTGTAGAATGGTAATTAATTTAAATAGTCAAAACTATAAGGAGAGAACAAATGAACTATGATGTTAGAGACATTGGCTTAGCACAGGAAGGCCATAGAAGAATTCAGTGGGTAAAAGAACATATGCCTTTATTAGCAGGGCTTGAAGAAGAGTTTTCAAAGACAAGACCCTTTGAAGGAGTAAGAATTACTTTGTCTATACATATGGAAGCAAAGACCGCATATCTTTGCAAAGTATTAGTTGCTGGCGGAGCTGATCTTCGAGCAACTGGAAGTAATGTTCTTTCTACAAAAGATGATGTTGCTGCAGCATTAGCTGACAGTGGTATACCTATTTTTGCATACTATAATGCTACAGAAGAAGAGTATCATAATCATCTAATTAAAGCCTTAGAGCATAAGCCTAACATCGTAATAGATGATGGTGGAGATTTAATATCAATATTACATAATGAAAGAGAAGATTTAGCTACTGAAACTTGGGGTGGGTGCGAAGAGACTACAACAGGGATTTTGAGATTGAGAGCTATGGACAAGGCTGGAGTTTTAAAATTTCCAATGCTAGCGGTAAATGATGCAGATTGCAAACATTTATTTGATAATAGGTATGGAACTGGACAATCTGTTTGGGATGCGCTAATGAGAACAACTAATTTAATCATCGCAGGAACAACAGCTGTTGTTGGTGGTTATGGATGGTGCAGTAAAGGTATAGCGATGAGAGCCGCCGCTTTAGGAGCCAAGGTGATTGTAACTGAAATTGATCCAGTTAAAGCAATTGAAGCTAAAATGGACGGGTTTGAAGTGATGAAGATGGAGGATGCAGCACCTCTAGGAGATTTCTTTGTTACGGCGACGGGATGCGCTAATACTATCAACGTTGAGCATATGAAAAAAATGAAGCATAATGCAATTTGTTGTAATGCAGGTCATTTTGATGTGGAAGTGGATATTAATGGGCTTCGAAACATCGCGGCAAAGGAAGAAGAAGTAAGACAAAACATTACTAGGTTTACTTTGGAAAATGGGAAGGGTGTTAATATTATAGCTCAAGGAAGGCTGGTAAATATTGCAGCAGGTGACGGTCATCCAGCAGAAATTATGGACTTAAGCTTTGCGGTGCAAGCATTATCAGCTCTTCATATTTTAAAAAATAAAGATAAGTTAACAAACAATTTGATCGATGTGTCTAAAGAAATCGATATTTTAATAGCACAAAGAAAACTAGATAGTTGGGGAATTTCAATTGACTCTCTTACTAAAGAACAAGAAGAATATTTAAATGGTTGGAAGATTGACTAAACTTACAAGGGAAAATATTAGAAAACACACTTACTTAATCCTTCTATGGTAATCATAGAGGGATTTTACTTATAAAAAAAGTAATCTAAAAGAAACAAGCCGAAAGAAATAATGAGGCAAAATGAATGCTACTTACTGTTGAGGTGATTGGGAATTTTTTGTAGGAATTTATCGAGAAGGGTTGGTTCGGCTTTACGATTGTTCTATAATAGAAATCTAAGTCGTGGGAGTATTTGATAAACAGGAAACTTCCAGAAAAAATAGGGTTAACAATTTAATGTTAACCCTAGAATACTATAGCTTAAATTATTAAGCATTTTTCTATAAATTAGAAAGGTAGGCCTTGATTCTAGCAAATACTTTTTCCTTTCCAAGAATCTGCTGTATTTCCCATAAATCTGGGGATTGGGATCTTCCCATAATAGCTATACGAATAGCAGTGCTTACATGCCCAACATGTCCTTTGTACTGATCTGGGTTTTTCTTATAATCTTTTGGTTTTTTTGCATATCCAAGCTCTTTTCCCAGTTCTTTTACCTTAGAAAACCATTGTTCTTGATCATCTTTTTCGTTATACAAAGTAAGATACTTGTTAAATATTTCTGCACAATCCTCGTTAGAAACATTTTCAGGTAAACCTTCTTCAATGGTGAACTTTTCGTCAAAGAAATAGCTAATATAGTCAATGATTTGGCTAGCGAAAATGAAATCCTTTCTAGGTTTATCCCCATCTCTTCCTAATGATAAGGCTTTAATTAAAGTTTCTTTATTATTGTTTAGAAGGTGAAAAGTTCCCTTGTCAAATTCGTTTGCCCATTCTAACAAGAACGTTGCTAAGTTATCACTACTTATTGTTAGAAGTACATCTTTTGAAACATCATTTAACTTATTAAGGTCAAATAGAGCTCCAGCTTTGCTCATTTTTTCTAAAGTGAAGTTAAAATTCTCTGCAGGGAGGCTTGGATTTTCTATTCGCCATTCTTCAAAATTTGAATTTAAGATAGTTAATAAGTATTCCCTTACGGATTTATAATGATAGCCCTTTTCTTTATAAAAGCTTAAAGCAAGTTCAGGATCATTTCGTTTGGAAAGCTTTTTTTTGTTTCCGTTTTCATCAAGCTTCATTAAAACTGCAGTATGACAAAAGATTGGCTTTTCTAGCTTTAAAGCTTCAAAAAGTTCTATATGAATAGGAAGGGAAGCAAGCCATTCTTCTCCCCTTACCACATGAGTTGTTCTCATCAAATAATCATCTACGACGTGAGCAAAGTGATATGTAGGCAAACCAATTTTTTTAAGAATTACAACATCTTGAAAATTTCTAGGCATGGAAATTTCGCCGCGAATTCCATCGACTATCGTAAAATAACCTTCTTGGTTCTCTTTATCTATATTGGAACTTCCTTGAGACTTTAATCTAATAACATATTCTTCTTCGTTATCTAGTTTTGCTTGAACTTCTTCAAAGGAAAGGTCCCTGCATTTAGCATATTCTCCATATATTCCAGGGGTCAATTTATTTTCTTCTTGAGTAGCTCTGATTTGAGCAATCTCATCTTCTCCCATGAAGCAAGGATAAGCCAACCCATGTGCTACAAGTTCTTTTACAAAGGCTTTATAGATATGGCCGCGTTGGCTTTGAGCGTAGGGTCCATAGCTCCCCGACTCCCCATTCTTATTTATTCCTTCATCAAAAACGATTCCGAAGAAGCTTAATGCGTCAATAATCGCCTCTACTGAACCTTCAACGTATCTTTTTTCATCAGTGTCTTCAAGTCTTAAATAAAAAATTCCATTATTTAAATGCGCAAGCCTTTCGTCTACAAAGGCGCCGTATAAGTTCCCTAGATGTATAAAGCCTGTAGGACTTGGGCCAAGTCGTGTAACAGGGGTGTTGTTAGGAAGATCTCTTTCAGGGTACATGTTTTTATAGTCTGCAGTGGTAGTTTCTATAGTTGGGAATAGTAGTTCCGCTAATTTTTTGTTGTTCATATTATCCTCCATGATATTATTTATTGATTACTAATCTATTATATAACCTATAGGTAGTGCATACAACTATATTTGCAAGAAGTTGACAAAAATTATATAATGTTTACGTAGGAAAAGTGAAAAGGAAGATTCAGAACATATATTGACGACTTGAAACAAAACAAAATGAAAGGATATTGAGCAGTGTATATAAACTATGGAATTTGGGCAGGAAGATTTATTAGGGTTACGGCGGTAGTGATAATTGGTCTTTTGATGATTGGAACAAGCATATATTTTGGACAAGGTCGTTATCAGGCGTATGTTGTTGCAACGAGTAAACCAGTAGCTCCTACAGTTACTTTGGAGGAAAAAGAAAAAGAAGCCATTTTAACTATTAACTGTGAAGATGAGAGAGCTGGAAAAGAATTTATTGTTCATATATCGGAAGATGGGGAGATTTTTGAAGAATTCTTAGTTACAACAGAAACAGAAAATGTGGTGGAAGGATTAGAATTTGGAAAGCCTTATCACTTCAAAGTTCAAACTAGAGTTTTTTATAATGAGGAAGAAATAGTAAGTAACCATTCGGAAGTGGCAAATGTTGAGTTAGATGTGCCAATTGTGGTTATACCACCGCCTCCGCCAGCAGAGGAAACAGCGCTGAATGGGTTTGAAGGATACGAACATGAAATACATAGTAGTTCTGCTAAATGGGGACCTGAAGTAGAAAGACAACTTAGAAACTTTGGAGTTTACACAGAAGAGCGTAAGCTGGTTATTTTAAATATTATTCATCATGAAAGCACAGGCAGAGAAGATGCGTATAATAGTGCTGGAGGATATGCTGGGCTAGTGCAATTTGGAACTCATTGGAAGCATGATTATCCAGAAAGTTATTTTGTTGAAAACGATATATCAGGGCCATATAGTGCAGACAATAGATTCAGCGGAAACTGGAGTATATATCGAATTGTAAAAGTTTTGGCTGAAGGTGGTGATGATTCGATTAAACAACATTGGGCAGGAACATGGAATAAATAAATTTGAAAAGTGAATATTCTGCTATTTATTAAAATGAAAGAGAAGACTATTTCAGACTTCTCTTTTTTGTTACTTACAAGAGACTGTTTTGGAGAAAACTTTAGTGGAAACTAAACTTTAATATAGTTATAAATTCAAAAATCCAGCTCATAGAACTGGATTTTCAGGGATTAGAGTGTGCGAATATGTTTCGATGTAAAATATAAACTTCTTTATGAGTCTTTTTTAATTTTCATAGTTAAGCTAATTCTAC
>CAYJGT010000003.1:30043-47408 GCA_964370035.1 uncultured Oscillospiraceae bacterium | reverse complement strand
ATAATTTGATAGGAGAATATAATAAGTCGGTAATATTAACATACCTTGGTATAAGTGTAAGTATAACAGGGATGTGGATGGCTATTGAAGGGGAAACAAGAATGGCATTTCTGTGCTTAATTGTGGCCGGAATTTGTGACCTTTTTGATGGTGTGATTGCTAGGAAATGTGAGAGAAGTGAAAGAGCAAAAGCTTTTGGTATTCAGCTAGATTCCTTGGCAGACGTGATAGGATTCCTTGCGCTTCCATGCGTAATTGGTTTTTCGTCTTTAGGGGCATGGGGAATAATTGGTGTTTTTTATGGTATAGCAGGGGTGATAAGGCTAGCGTGGTTTAATATAACTAATAATGAGGAAGGGGCTAAAGGATATTTCCAAGGCCTTCCTGTTACATATGCGGCACTTGTTCTTCCGACTTACTATCTATTGCATTTAATAAATACTGAAACATTTCCTCTCGGAGGGTTAACTTTGCTTTACCTTCTAATGGGAATTGCCTTTATTATTAATATAAAAATAAAAAAACCAAGGGGAGTGGCATATGGATTTTTTGGAATTCTTGCAATTGGCGTAGGGGCAGGGATAATTTTAATATAAGAGTTTTGTATGCCCATAGAATATTAAAGCTGAATGTGTGAGGCGACAAGGAGCAAAGAGAAGATAATAAGTAATCAATAACATTCATAGTTAGCTGTAGCACATGGGAGAGTTGTGTGAGGAAATATTGGAGTAGAGAAGAAGGGGAATTCTGTATTGAGGATGCTCCGTCAGAGGATAAACTTAGAATTTTATATACAACAGTAGTAGGGAGAATATTATTGAAAACTATTTTTGCTAGAAGGTGGTTTTCTTTTTTGGCGGGCATTTATTATAAAAGCCATTTTTCTAAGAATAAATTAAAGGAGGCAATGGGGGCTGCTGGAAATAATGACCCAGGAGAAAATATAGGTTTGCCAAATAAACAGGGGTATATCAGCAGTACGGAGGAAAATAGAAAGTATAAAAGCTTTAACGAATACTTTTCAAGGAAAGAAGATAGAATATCCACAGCAAAAGAGGGAGACTTAATATCACCTGCTGATAGTAGGATGATGGTTTACAATATAAAAGCAGATTTAACTCTCCCTGTGAAAAATAGTAGGTATTCAATAGAAGAATTATTAGGAGGCAAAAGCTTATTCGAAGAGAACCTTGCTAAAGAGTTTGCGGAGGGTTATTGCTTAGTGTATAGGCTTACACTAGGAGACTACCATAGATATTCATATATTGATAATGGGGTGGTAGAGAAAAACTGGAAAGTAAAAGGGCTGTTAAATACGGTTCGCCCTATAGAAGGAAGCAAGGAAGTTTACTTTAGAAATGCAAGGGAAGTTACGGTGATTGAAACAAAAAATTTTGGAAAGATAGTCCAAATAGAAATAGGCGCCATGCTTGTAGGGAAAATCCAGAATCACAAAAGAGCAGGGCAAGTTAGATTCATGGAAGAAAAAGGTTACTTTGAATATGGTGGATCTACCATTGTTCAGCTATTAAAAAAGGAAGTTGCTGAGATAGATAGAGATATAGTAGAAATGTCTGGTGAGAGAATTGAAACAAAGGTGAATATAGGAGAAAAGGTGGGAATATGCTTAAAAGGTTAAATATTTATTTTAAAGAAATGTATCCTATTATTCCTAGGCTGCTCTTAGGATTTATCGTTTTTGGAGAAATATATTTTATACTACTTCTTAATAGTGGGATAACAGATTTTACTATTGGAATACCAGAAATAGTTGGGGGCTTTACAGTTTTCAGTTTTCTGCTTTGGTTAAGAATAGCTGATGATTTTAAAGATTATGAGCATGACTGTAGACTTTTCGCGCATAGGCCGTTACCTTCAGGTAGGGTGAAGAAAAAAGACTTGTTAATCTTTGTCAGCATACTGATAGGTATAACGGGTATATTAAATTTGATTTTCATGAATAATTTCTTGTTTTTCCTATTCTTATATATATACGGGTCTTTGATGGCCATTTGGTTTTTTAAGAAACATAAAATTCAAAAGAGCCTGCCCTTGGCTTTGGTAACACATAACCCAGTGCAACTTATTTTAAACTTGTACATTATTTCTTTCACAGTTATTAAGTATGACTTACCGATCCTTAGTGTATATAATGTTCTCGTCTTATTCACTTTATATTTTCCGGCTTTAATATGGGAGATTTCAAGGAAGGTTAGGGCTCCAAAAGATGAAAATGAATATGTTACATATTCAATGCTTTTTGGACATAAAAAAGCAGTTAACTTTATACTTATTCTTACCTGGGTAGATATAATAACAAATATAATCTTAGTTTGGAATCTGAATATTATTTCGGCTGCTCTTCTTATTGGAAATAGCCTTTGGATAACGGTATTGTTTCATAAGTTTAAGAAAAACCCAGAGGCGTTCAAGTTGGTGTCCAAGGTAGAAAGATATACTTATATTCAGGAAAGCTTAATGTTAATAACTATACCAGTGTTTTTAATAGTAGGGGCTATAGTAATTTAGTGTTAGAAGGTTATTGGTAGGAACTTATTATTGGAGTGAAGAGTTTTGTGGAATTGTTGTGGCGTTAGGGAATTAAGTAAGGAGAAAAAATATTAAAAGTAGAAATTTAGAAATACTAAAAGATAATGGATTTAAAGTTCCTGCATTTCTTGTACTTACGCCAACTTCAGAAGTTGATATAAGTTCTCTTAGTGGGGACTTTTTTGCAGTACGTAGCTCTTTCTCTGAAGAGGATGGGAAAAATCAATCCTTTGCAGGACAATTTCAGTCTTTCCTAAACGTGCCTAGAAAGTCGGTATCCTCAGCAGTAGAGAAAGTTAGGGAAAGTAAAAAGTTAATAGTAGATTATTTGGCGGAAAATAAAAATGCCTTAGTGAATGGGGAAATGAAAGTAATTGTTCAAGAAATGGTAGATGCAGAGTATTCCGCAGTATTATTTACTGCCAACCCTCAGAGCCAATTAAATGAAGCTGTACTTGTTATTGGAAGAGGGCTAGGAACTGGGGTTGTGGAAGATAAGGTAGATGTAACCACTTATTATTGGAACAAAACGGACAAGTCATTTTATTACGAAAAGAAAGAAGACTCCCCCGTGGTAGATAGAGATTTACTTGAAGAAATTTTTTCTATTGGGGATAAGGTTCAAAAATTATTTGATGAATATATGGATGTAGAGATAAGTATAAAAGGCAGAGAAATATTTATTTTACAGGCAAGGCCTATTACGACTATTGAAGAGGGAAGAGATATAGTATTAGATAATAGCAATATATCTGAAAGTTATCCAGGTATATCTTTACCTGCGACAGAAAGTTTTGCAAAAGTAGTTTATTACCAAGCCTTTAAGAGTTGTGTAGAAATTCTTGCGGGCCAAGGAAAAACCTTAGACTCTTTAGAAGAGACCTTTAAAATTATGGTTGGGGCAGCAAACGGAAGAATGTATTATCAAATTAGCAATTGGTATTCCCTTTTAAAAGTTCTACCCTTTTCAAAAAGAATTATTCCGATATGGCAGGAGATGCTTGGGGTCGATGAAAAAGAGATAAGTGGTGCCGATAAGGTAAAAGCTAGCTTTGGAACGAAGGTGAAAATCGGAATAAATTTTGGAAGACTAATGATTACAACCCCAAAGGAAATGGAAAAATTGAATGAGTACTTTATTGAAGTCTTTCCTAGATATAAAGAAAAACTACAGAAAACTAATGATAACTTAGAGCTGCTAGAGCTATATAAGGATGCACGGGATACAATTGGCAGCAGATGGGGGATTACCTTAATTAATGACATGTATGCATTTTTGTACACTTCTTTGGCAAAGAAAAAACATGGAGTTGAACTTGGCCATATCCAAATGATCGAAAGTTTAAAGCCAGTAAAAGCTTTGGATAGGTTGGTTATTGTAGCTCAAGAGTGTGGAGTAGAAAGCAATGAATATATTAGGGCTCGATTGGAATATTTAGAGGGATACGGAGATAGATCTTTTGAAGAACTAAAACTAGAAACTCAAACTATGAATACTAATCCTAAACTGTTAGATGAGTATGTAAAGGCCTCGCTATCATCAATAGAAGAATTATATAAAAGTGAAGAAAGTTTTATTAATAAGGATACATTACATAAACCAGATACAAATGAGAAGGAAGCTTATTTTATTACGAGGGCAAAGAAAGGGATCTATAATAGAGAACTTTCAAGAATGAATAGGACAAGACTTTTTGGATTTGTAAGGGAACTTCTAAGAAAATTAGGGTCGAATTTAGCTGATGAAGGGAAAATTCAAGATGTGGAAGACATATTCTGGCTATACCTTGAAGAGATTGAAAATTGTTGCCAAGAAGAGATATTTATGGAAAGGCTCATTTCTAATAGGAAGCTAGAATATGAAGGGTATAAGAAATTACCTGGCTACAGTAGACTTGTGTTTCGCAACAGTATTGTAAATAAAAAAATAGTAAACTTAGAAAAAGAAGGGAGAAACAGGGGGAAATCGATATTACAAGGAGTACCATCTTCTAAGGGTATAGTTTCTGGACAGGCATTAGTGGTAGAGAATCCTTCTTTAAATATTGATACAAAAGGAAAAATCCTTATCGCAGATATTACTGACCCAGGATGGGTATTTCTAATTAAAAATTCAAAGGGAATTGTAACCCAAAGAGGCTCTATACTTTCTCACACTGCAATAATTACGAGGGAATTAAATAAGCCTTCTGTAGTAGGGGTAGCTGGAGTTATGGAATCAATAAAAACAGGAGATTATATTAGGGTTAATGGAGAGGAAGGTATTGTAGAAATAATAAATTATGAAGGTGATTAGATTTAGAGGCGAAGAAAAGTATTGGAGTGAAAAATTTCTTGATTTGCCAGCAGAGATATATAAAAAAGAAGAATTAACTAACAATAAAAAGGAAGAGATTGAGTTGCTAAGAGGAAACCATTGTCTTTCGAAGGGCTTTGAAATACAAGCTTTTTTAGTGGTAGATGAAGAAGATAAGCCTTTAAGCAGATGTGTAGTTACAATTTATCCAAAAAAGGAGGAGCTTTTTCTTGGTCTTTTTGAGAGTTTAGAAATAAGGGAGGCTGCAAGGTTACTCTTTTTAACTGTGGATAATTATTGTAAGGAGATAGGGAGAAATAAAATTATAGGGCCAGTAGATGGCTCTTTTTGGATTAAGTATAGATTAAAGATCGATAATTTTGGCAAGCCATATACGGGAGAACCCTATAATAAAGAATATTACTACTTTATGTTTCAGGATGCAGGATATAAGGTTTTTGAAGAATATATTTCAAATAAATATATGGCTATCCCGAAGGGGCATCATAATCCAATCTTAAAAAGGAGACTTAGGGAAAGCGAAAGAAAAGGATATGAGATAAGAAGCCCAAAGAAAGAAGAGTTTTCCAAAGTATTAGATGAGATTGGGGATTTGATACTGGAACTGTATAAAGAGTTCCCAATATTCTCAGATATAAAGAAAAGTGATTTTATTAAGATGTTTTCAAAGCTAAAGCCGGTATTGGATTTTTCTATGATAAAGCTAGCTTACTTTAAAGGTGATTTAGTCGCTTTCTCTATAACCATTCCAAATTACGGAGGGGTGATTAATGGCAAGTTAAATTTATTGAAAATTTTGAAATTAATGAAGATTAGAAAAAAGGCAAAAGAGTATGTCCTTCTCTACTTAGGGGCTAAGGAAGGACACCTAGGTTTAGGAGCTGCTTTGGTTCAAAAGACAAGTGATGAACTTGAAAAAAGAGGTGCTAAATCAATAGGCGCATTAATTCAAAAAAACAAAGTGACAGAAACATACTTTAATGAAATTATTGAGAAGAAAGAAAAGTATGTGTTGTTAGAGAAAAGATTAGTTGGAGATTTACAAATTATAAATTAGAAAGAGTATTACTTGATGCCCTTGGTAGATTATTCTTGTGATTTTTAAGAAAAAACGTAATAAATAATGAAAATATCAAAAGTCTATCATTATAACATGGAATACTTGAAAATAGTGCTTGCACTAATCTCTAAAGAGTAGTAATATAACATATTGAATGATTCGCAAGAGGGGCTGGGAATGGAAAAGTCGAAAAAAAGTAGAATGAAATTAATAAAAGTGGTGGCTTTCATAGTAATAGTAATGGTTATTTTCACGACTCTGTCAGATGTTTTTAATGTAGACCCTCAAGGGGACTATGATCTTAAAGATGATTTTTTCTATAATGAGCTAGAAAAAGATTATGCAGATGTAATATTTTTTGGAGCCAGCCAAACAGGAAGAGCTATATCTCCTACAACTATTTTTAATGAAACAGGATACTCTTCTTATGTTTACTCAACTGCAGGAATGCCGATTTTTACCTACTATCATAAAATAAAAGATCTTATTGATGATGGCTTTAAGCCTGAGTTAGTGGTGCTTGATATTTCTAGCATAAAAGATGAATACTACTTTAATGACCCTATGGAAAATGAAGACAGGTTTCGTACAGGGATTTACGTAATGCAAAACCTAGACAATAAGATAGATTATGCGCGTGAAATGGAAGAACATTATGAAGGAGATTTTTTCTTTAGTTATCTATTCCCGATTTTCAGCTATCATGAAGCTTGGATAAACGGGCTTGTCAATTTAGGTGCATTAGGGATAGGAAATGATGCTTTTGTATATTGGGGAATGGGATCTAACCTTTCTTCCAAAATAATGGAAGTAAAGCCAATAAAGGAATCCAATATAGATGAAGAAAATGAAGAAATGGTATTACTAGATCCTGTTGCGGAGGAGTACTTTGTTAAAACAGCAAAGCTTTTAGAAGAAAACGATATTGATTTCCTTGCAATAAAACATTTGGATTCGGTAACTGACAGTCAAACCCATAATAGCTTACAAGCTCTCTGCGATGAAAATGAAGTTGAATTTCTTAACTTGAACTTAGATGAAAATAAAAATGTTCTTAAAAGCCAGTATGGTTTAGACTATGATAAACATTTTTATAACTATAAACATAATAATATTGCTGGAATGGATATTGTTTCTAAGTATGTTGCAGACTACCTCCAAGAAGAATATACCTTGACAGATCATTCTGAAGAGGAAGAGTATCAATTTATGTTTGATTACCATGACAAATTTCAAAAAGTTTACTTAGATGAATTTAGAAAGAATAATGAGTAGAAAGAAAAGGTATAGGCTGAAAATATTTAGGGAAGAAATAATGAAGAAAATATTATTAGGAATTGTATTAATATTGACAATTATAGGACTTAGCTTTACCTTACTAGGGGAAACTTCTGAGGAGCTCTTTAGTTATACTGATGTTACTCAAGTGGTAACAGATCCGCTTACATTTGCATACCTAGGATTCCTAGTGGTGCTGGTTTTGATATATTATATACTGCCAAAAAAGGCTCAAGGGAAAGTTATATTGGTAGGTAGCCTAATATTCTATCTAATGTCAGGAGTTCAATATTTGGTGTTTATTTTAGGGTCGTCTTTAATTACCTTTATAGTAGCAAGGAAAATTTCGGATAGATTAGAAGTGACCAATGAAAAAATCAGTCAGACATCAGGGGTAAAAGCGAAAAAGGCTTTAAGGGTAGAGGCGCAAAATTCTAATAGAAGTATCTTAGCCCTAGCAATAATTGGGACTCTAGGAGTAATGATAGTTATTAAATATACTTATTTCTTTATGGAGAATATAAATAATTTACTTAATATCAACCTTCCTTTAGTGTCGTTGTTAATGCCTCTGGGATTATCATTTTATTCATTTATGCTAATTGCCTATTTGATGGATGTATATAGAGGCAAGTATATAGCAGAAAAGAAATTTTCTAGATTTCTTCAATTCTCAACTTTTTTCCCTCATGTTTCTCAAGGGCCTATTTCTAGGTATGATGAGCTTTCGGCAACTCAATTTTCCAAAGAACAAAGTTTTAGTTATGAAAATTTTTGTCATGGGGCGCAAAGAATTCTATGGGGTTTTTTTATAAAACTAGTTTTGGCAAATAGGCTAAGCTTTTTTGTTAATGGAGTATATGATAACTATGAAACTCAAAGTTGGTTAATGCTTATTTTAGCAGCTTTAGCATTTTCGATACAAATATATGCAGATTTTTATAGTAGTATGGAAATTGCAATAGGGTCAGCTCAACTATTTGGGATTAAATTAGCGGAAAACTTTATGCGACCATATTTCTCAAAGAGCATGCCTGAGTTTTGGAGGAGATGGCATATTACGCTTGGAACATGGTTTAAAGACTATGTGTTTTATCCAATAGCAATCTCGAAGACTTTAATGAAATTTAGCAGATGGTCTAGAGAAAAATTCGGAGCAAACACGTCTAAGGTTCTTGCAGCAATTCCGCCGATAATGGGGGTTTGGGCATTGACAGGGTTGTGGCATGGAGCTGCTTGGAATTTTGTTTTTTGGGGGATTTATCACGGAATATTAATAGTTTTAAGCACCATATTTGCAGAGCATGTAGCAAAAGGATTGATTGGAATTGGAATTAGAATAGAGTCTAAGGGATACAAAGTTATACAAATGCTGAAGGTTTTCATTCTATGCACCATTGGTAGAGTATTTTTTGTGTCGGATTCATTACCAGAGGCGTTTCAAATATTTGGAAATATCTTTACCTTGCAAAATTCAGGTAAAAACTTGATAAATACAGAGAACATTCAGCTAGCTCCAGTAGAATATGGGATAATAATTTTTGCAATAATAACCCTTTTCATAGTAAGCACTATCCAAGAAACAAAGGGAAGTGTACGAGTTCAAGTTGATAAGTTGAATATAGTGATTAGGTGGGCAATTTGGATTTTCTTAATCTTCGGAACTATATTACTAGGTGTATATGGTGACGGTGCGCCAGGAGAGTTTATATATGAAGAATTTTAAGGGATTCAAGTAAGAAAAAATTAGATATACAAACAATTTAATGTGTAGTATAATTCACTCATAATACATAACGAGTTAGATGTACTGCTAGAATAATTTAGAAATAAAGAAAGTGCTAGTCATAAGGAAAGAGGTAATATGGAAGGCGATAAAATGAAAAATAATAATACGATACTCAGCTCGATAAAGACTTCTTCAGAGGTAACACCAAATAAGCTAGCTTTAATTGACCCTAAGATTGAATTGACCTATAAGGAGTATTGGGGCAAGATACTAAGTATAGCTACGAACTTAAAAAAAGACGGACTAAAAAAAGATGAACTTGTAATAGTGAAAAATGCTCAGTCAGTAGAATATATGTCCCTTTTACATGGGATCCAGCTGGCAGGTGGGATTGCAATTCCTATTGAAAAAAGTGCCAATGAAGGCAGAGCTTTAGAATTGTTGAGAGAAACTGGGGCCATTAGGTTTTATGGAGATATAGAAGTAGAAGGATATGAGACCCTAAGCCTTTCAGAAATATTCAATAGTTCAATGGCTTCTGAATACGAAGACCAGATAAAAATGCCAGTAGAAGATGATGAGGCCATGGTTTTATTTACCACGGGAACAACTGGAAAATCTAAGGGGATTGTACTGCAATACTCTGCAGAGTTTGCCGTTGCGGAAAATGTAATGTATGGCGTCGAGATGAAGAAAGATAATGTTGAGATAATTCCAATGCCGATGAATCATTCTTTTAGCCTTAGAAGGTATTTTGCTAATATGATTAATGGAAGCACTGTAATACTTATTGATGGAGTATTCTTTGCTAAGATAATATTTCAAATGATAGAAAAATACAAAGTTACGGCAATGGCAATGGCTCCTGCTGCTATTAGTATAATATTCAAATTAACTAAAGACAAAATAGCAGACTATGCTGATCAACTGGATTACTTGCAGTTTGGCTCAGCTCCATTACCTGAGGCGGATAAAGAACATTTATTAGAAATACTGCCTAATATTAGGATGTATAATATTTACGGATCTACAGAAGCAGGTTGTTCATGTAGTCTGAATTTTAATTCGGAGGATAATAGGCCTCAATGCATTGGTCATCCAACAAAGAATTCTATATTTAAAATAGTAGATGAAAATGGGGAGGAATTTGAAGCTACACTAGAAAATCCAGGATACTTATATTATACCGGTGGAATGGCCATGAAAAACTATTACAAAGATGAAGCTTTAACAAACGAAACTCTTCAAGATGGTTATCTTAAGTCTAAAGACTTAGGCTATAGAGATGAAGAAGGAAGAATATACATGATTGGAAGGGCTGATGACGTGATAATTTCTGGGGGAAATAAGATTTCTCCTTTAGAAGTTGAAGAGGTCGCGAAGAAAGTTGAAGGTGTACTGGATTGCATATGTAAGAAAAAAGAAGATAGCATTATTGGTGCTGTACCAGTGTTATATGTTGTGGCCTCTGAAGATTTAGATATAAATAAGTTAGAGGCATATTTATTCAATCACCTAGAAGACTTTAAAAGGCCAAGAGAAGTGGCGTTCATAGAAATTGTTCCAAGAACATATAACGGGAAAGTAGATAGGCTAAAAGAGGTTAAAGTTATCGAAAGTAAGTAGTGTTGACTTGAAGGTTATGGCAGGTGCAAAAGTGGATAAATTCACAGTGCAAAAATGTACTCGTGCTACAATAAATTCAGGGTGGAAAAATAAAAATAGGAAGAAATTAATAAAATTTATTTATATTAACAGTTAAATGAAAGGAGAGTTAAAGAGTTGAAAGACTCTTTAAAAAGAGAAGTTATGAGAAAAGAAATAATAGGGATTTTAGAAAAAGTTAAACCAGGGGTAGACTATGAAAAAGAAACAGCCTTAATTGATTCACGAATCTTAGACTCTTTATCAATAATTGCTTTGGTTAGCGAGTTAAGCTTTGCGTTTGATGTAGAGATAGACGTAATGGACTTAGTTCCAGAAAATTTAAATTCTGTAGATGCAATAATTGAATTGGTGGCAGAATTACAAGAAGGATAAGGTGCGAATCATGAAGGGAAAAAAAGGGCTGCCACTGAGTAAAAATACAGTCAATTTGTTAATTGGACCAACTCTATTCGCAGCTGCTATATTTTTGCTGCCAGAGAATACATTTGAAACTCTGGAAATGCGTGCGGCTATTGGAACCGTAGCCTGGATGGCTTATTGGTGGGTATCATCTTGTATAGATTATGCAATAACAGGGTTTTTGCCTATTGCTGTAAATGCAGTAATTGTAATGTGCCCGATGTCTGAAGTAATTGCAAACTATGCATCAGAAACAATACTACTTTTGTTAGGAGCATCTATCTTAACTGTTTCTTGGGAAATGGTTGGCTTGGATAGGAGAATTGCATATACTTTCTTGGCAATGATAGGGACTTCTTTAAGGTCGCAGATTATATTTTGGTTTATGCTAGCTGTTGCAATGTCCTCAGTTCTTCCTAATGCCATTGTATGTGCCACGATTACGCCGATAGCGGTTTCGATGTTGAGATATGTAGGTATTGGAGAAATAAAGGAGAGCAAAACAGCGGCCATAATTCTACTTACTATTGCATGGGGAGCAGGGCTTGGAGGATTAGCAACTCCTTTAGGAGGAGCAATGAACCTTGTTGTGGTAGATTATATGGAGCAAATTGCCAATCAGGAATTTATGTATGTGGACTGGGTTATTAAATTCTTCCCAATAATGATTGTGCTAATTGTTTCCAACCTAGCCTTTTTATTATGGATAAGGCCGAAAAATGCAAACCTACAAGGATCAAAGGCGTATTTTATGGAAGAAAACGCCAAACTAGGTAAGGCAAGTGCGCCAGAGTTAATTTGTCTCTTCTTGTTTATTATTGCGGCGGCGCTTTCTTTCGCAAGACCTTTATATGAGGAACTGATACCAGGATTAAAGCCTGCGTACATATTTATTATTTTTGGAATGATTTCTTTCTTAATAAGAACAAAAGAAGGAGAAAGAATAATGATATGGGGTTCAGTGCAGAAAAAGATAGTTTGGGAGCTTATATATGTTTTCGCTGGGGGACTAGCCGTAGGAACTCTTATTAATAAAAGTGGTGCAGCTGAGGCTCTTGGAAATGTGCTATCAGCAACACAGATTCAAAATGAATTCCTATTAATTGGATTTATTATTCTGCTAACAATAATTCTTTCGGACCTTACGAGTAACACTGCAACAGCAGCCGTTGCAATGCCAATTATTATAAACCTTACTATAGTAATGAATTTAGACCCTGTTCCGTACATGCTAGCGGCAACAGTTGGAGTTAACCTTTCTTATTGTATGCCTACTTCTATTAGAGCCATACCTGTAGGATATGGGCTTAATCCTAGCTATATGTTTAAGCATGGAATAAAACTGACAGTTATTGTAATTTTACTAATGACAACCTCTGTATGGCTGTTAATGAATTACTGGGATAGGTTTAGTAGTTTGATGTAAGTAGATTAAAAGGCAATTTTCGCAAAGGAGCAAAGTCGCTGTAATTTAAAGAAATTGAATATTTATATTTACAATGGGCAAATAATAGTATATAATATTTAGGTGTCGTTTTGTGCGACCACTCAGAAACGGGGGAAACCCTTGGGACTGAGCTAAAAGTAATTTTAGAAGCTACCGACCAGAATAGTAATTCCAGTAGGTAGGACCGAAAAAGTTGTAAATAAACTTAGTAGGTAGAAAAGGAGAAAGAAATGAAGTCATTCGTAGCAAAACCTCATGAGGTAGAGCGCAAATGGTATGTAGTTGACGCTGAGGGAAAAACTCTTGGTAGAATGGCTACAGAAATTGCGACTGTTTTAAGAGGTAAACACAAGCCAACATATACTCCTCACGTAGACTGTGGAGATTATGTAATTGTTATCAACGCTGAAAAGGTAGAGGTAACAGGTAAGAAAAGAAAAGAAAAGATTTATAAGAGCCACTCTGGATATCCAGGCGGTTTAAAGGAAATCACATTTGAAAAGCTTCAAGCTAAGAAACCTGATGAGATCGTGAGACATGCAGTAAAAGGTATGATGCCAAAAGGTAAGCTAGGAAGACAAATGTATAAGAAGTTAAAAGTTTACACTGGTCCAGAGCATAATCATAAAGCTCAGCAACCAGAAGTATTGAATGTGTAGAAGGGAGAATAAGCAATGGCAAACAAAGTGCAGTACTTAGGTACAGGAAGAAGAAAATCTTCAGTTGCTAGAGTTAGACTAATCCCTGGCAAAGGAAATATTATTGTAAACAAAAAGCCTTTAGATGAATATTTGGCAATGGAAATTGTTAAGAGAGAGGTTAAAAGACCTTTTGAAATAGCTGGATGTGAAGGTAAGTTTGATGTTATTGCTACTGTAACAGGTGGTGGATACACTGGACAAGCTGGAGCCCTTAGACACGGTATCTCAAGAGCTTTAGTTGAAGCAGATGCAGATAACTTTAAGAAACCTCTTAAAGACGCTGGATTCTTAACTAGAGACGCAAGAATGAAAGAAAGATACAAGTATGGTCTTAAAAAAGCGAGAAAAGCAAGCCAATTCTCAAAGAGATAAGATTACAAATGATGAATTCAAAAAACCCGAAACAAATGCAGTTTCGGGTTTTTAATTTTGGCTCTATGTCAAATGTTGGGATAGAGAAAATAAAAACAATTCATAGTAGCTAGGAGTGCATAGATATGCGCTCCTAGTTTTTAAGTTCACACTAAGGGTTACTTATATTTTGTCTTGATATGGAATTGACTATTTAAACTTGAATAATTGTTTGTTTATTGCGCTGTATGTGCATATTTTCAAGGCGGTGCTCATTAACAATTTTTAAAAATAGTAAGTAGCAGAAATATTAAGAAAATATCCAATTTCATTGCCGAAAAGAAGGAAATAAGGTAGAATAAAAGAGATATCTATTATCTGATGAGATTGGAGATTTAGGATGAAAAAGGAAAAAAAACAGGAGAATCTTAGTCCAGAAAGCCAAGAAAAACATATTGAAAAAAATCTTGATGCTAAGAAAGAAGGACCGAAAAAATCTAAAAAAGTAAAGATTGTGTACGCAGTAATTAGAATTTTGGTTGTTGCAGTATTAATATATGAAATTATTTCTCAAGACTGGAATAATGTGAGTATTTGTGTGTTGGCATTGATACTTTTCTTTATTCCGTCCATGCTAGAGAAAAGGCTAGAAATTGTTCTTCCCAGTGCACTTGAGATAATAATTATTTTCTTTATATTTGCGGCTCAAATTCTAGGGGAAGTAGCAGAATACTATTTAATATATGATAGGTGGGATGATATTCTACATACTATTAACGGTTTTTTGGCAGCAGCAATTGGATTTGCTATGATTGATATGCTTAATCAAAACTCTAAGATTAAGTTTACGATGACTCCATTTTTTACGGCAGCATTTGCTTTATGCTTTTCAATGACAGTTGCGGTTTTTTGGGAATTCTTTGAATACGCTATGGATAGATGGTTTGGAAATGACATGCAGAAAGATACATGGCTTACTAGCATTACCTCTGTAGAATTAAATGAGACAGGGTCAAATGTCCCAGTAGTTTTAGATATTTCGTCTGTTACATTAAATGATGAACTTGGATTTAACAAATATTTAGATATTGGTTTGCATGACACAATGCACGACATGTGGGTTAATTTTCTGGGAGCAATAGGTTTTTCGGTTTTAGGATATACATACATTAAGAACCGTGGAAAAGGGTTTGCCAGTAAATTCATACCTCAACTAGCAAAGATGAAGGGAAGCTCAAAAAACAATTCAAGCAAGGGCGAAAAGAAAACTAAAAAGGTGAAGTAATCTAGGCATATGCCAGGGAGGAAAAATGAGGAAAATATTTGGTGTTTTAACTAACAGAATAGTACTATTTTTAATACCTTTCATGATTCAGCTTGCTATAGTTGTAGCAGTAATCGTCTTATTAGATGGTTATGTGGTACACCTGTTCTTTATAATGCAAGCGGTGGTTTTCTTATTGGTTATTTATGTAGTGGGGAATAAAGATAACCCTGCATATAAGATAGGGTGGATAATAATATTATTTGTAGTGCCTATTTACGGTGCTATTTTCTATATTTTCTTTGGTGGAAAAAATGTTCCAAAGGCCATTAGAAAAAGAAATAAAGTGGTTAGAAAAGTAACTAAAGGTTTAATTGAACCAGATTATGAGGTGCTAGAAGAAATAACCTTAAATGATAGAATGAGTGGGGGTCAAGCTAAGTATTTGGCTTGGGAACGTTTTCCTACATATAAAAACACTGAAACACAATTTCTAGAATCTGGAGAGCAAAAATGGGAAAGTCTGTTAAAAGATTTAAAGGGGGCAAAACATCATATATTTTTACAGTATTTTATTATTCGAGAAGGTGAATTCTGGGGCTCAATTTTAGAAATTCTTGAAGAAAAGGTAAAAGAAGGAGTTGATGTGAGGGTTGGTTATGATGACTTAGGTTGCCTACCAACTTTGCCAAACGGGTATTATAAAGTCTTGAAGGAAAAAGGAATTAAATGCTATCCTCTGAATCCTCTAAGAACTTATAGAAACCTTACAATGATTCAAAACAATCGGGATCATAGAAAAATTGTTATAATAGACGGCTATATTGGGTATACGGGGGGCATCAACATTGGAGACGAATATGTTAATATTACTTCTCCATACGGAAAGTGGAGAGACTGTGCGGTAAGGCTCGAAGGTAAGGCGGTTTGGAGCCTGACTGTTTGTTTTATGAAAAACTGGATGTTATATGAAAACCCTGATGAAGACATTGAACGCTTCAGGCCAGAACATTTTATGGGTGAAGAAAAAGCTGTAAAAGGATTCATAACGCCTTATTGGGACTCTCCTTTAGATTATAATAATGTGGGTGAAAATGTGTATATTAATATGATAAATTGCTCTACAGAGGATCTTTATGTGGCGACTCCATACTTGATTCTTCCCAATGAAGTTATCAAGGCATTTAAATTGGCCGCAAGAAGAGGCGTGGATGTAAAAATTGTTACACCGAACATACCAGACAAGAAAAGTGTATTTCTATTAACACAATCATATTATAAGCCACTTTTAGAAGCAGGAGTAAAAGTATATCAATATACTCCTGGGTTTATCCATTCAAAGACATTTGTGTCAGATGGAAAGCTAGCTGTGTGTGGAACGATAAATTTAGATTTTAGAAGTTTATATCTTCATTTCGAGAATGCGGTTTGGATGTATAAGAGTAGAGCTGTAAAAGAAATTAGAGCAGATTATCTAAAAGGGTTAGAAGAGTGTCATGAAATAACCCTAAGTGATATTAACAAATGGACCTGGTCAAAGAGATTTGTTCAGTCTGTCCTTAGAATATTTGCCCCACTAATGTAAGGGGAATAATAATATTCGAAGAGGCAAGGAAAAAAGTATTAGCTTAAGAATAGAGGAGGAATTGACGAAATATGAAAGGCAAAATCGGCGGTGAAGTAATGCTATTAATGGTAGCATTAATATGGGGAACTTCATTTGTAGCCCAAAAAACGGGAATGGACACTATAGGTCCGTTTACATTTGGTTCTCTTAGAATGTACATTGGATTTTTGGCTTTATTGCCAGTAATACTAGTGCTGTCAACACTTGATAAAAAGAAAAAGGCGCTAGAGCAGAGGCCTCAAATTTCAGTAGAAGAAAAAAAGAAACAGCGAAAAGACTTGTTAATTGGAGGATTGGCTTGTGGGGTGGCCATATACTTTGCGGCTATACTACAACAGATTGGATTATTATATACTACTTCAGGTAAAGCGGGGTTCATAACAGCCTTATATATTGTGATTGTACCTGTCTTTGGACTTTTCTTAAAGCGAAAAGTAAAGCCGATAGTATGGATTTGTATAGTAGTTGCATTAACAGGGTTATATTTACTGTCAGTGACTGAAGATCTTAGTGTAAACAAGGGTGATGTACTAATGTTTATATGTGCTTTTGGATTTGCAGCTCATATTTTGTGCTGTGACTATTTTACGGCAAAGGCGGATGGCATAAAACTGTCGGCGTTACAATTCTTAGTAGCGGGTATTATAGGAACGCCATTAATGCTTTATGAAAGCTTTACTTGGGAAGGTCTAGTAGGCGCTGCAATGCCCTTGCTTTATGTAGGTGTTATGTCTTGTGGAGTTGCCTATACTCTTCAAATGGTAGCGCAAAAAAGAGTTGAACCGACCATGACAAGTTTGCTGCTGTCTTTGGAGTCTGTAATTGCAGTAATTGCAGGAATAATTCTTTTGGGCGAGTCAATTAATTCAAGAGAAATTATTGGTTGTATTCTAATGTTTGCAGCAATTATTGTTGCTCAGTTGCCTTCGAAGGAAGAAAGAATGAATGCAAGGTTAAAAAATAGTAAATCTTAA
>CAYJGT010000003.1:10706-29943 GCA_964370035.1 uncultured Oscillospiraceae bacterium | reverse complement strand
GATTAGGCACATAGCAATTAAAGGATAAGGAAATAATCTAATTGTAGTAATATGAATAAAAATAAATAAGAAGGAGAAAATATGGATAGAGTTACAAGAGAAGAAGCGTTAAAATTATTTTTGAAATATAATGATGATCAGTTCCACATTAGACATGCTTTAACAGTGGCGGGGGTAATGAGATATTTTGCAGTTGAACTTGGAAATGAAAATGAAAAAGAATTTTGGGAAGTGGCAGGGTTGCTTCATGATTTAGATTTTGGTAAGTTTCCAGAAGAGCATTGTGTGAAGGCTCCAGAGCTGCTAGCAGAGGTTAATGCTAGTGACGAATTAGTCAGAGCAATTGTTGCCCATGGTTATGGAAACTGTTCGGATGTAAAGCCAGAAAGCGAAATGGAAAAAGTGCTATACGCTGCAGATGAACTTACAGGCTTGATTTGGGCCTACTCTTTAATGAGACCTTCAGGGACTGTAAAAGATATAGAAGTGAAGTCTGTAAAGAAGAAATTTAAAGATTTAAAATTCGCAGCAGGTTGCGATAGGGAAGTTATAAAATCAGGAGCTGAAATGCTAGGGTGGGAAATGGACAAGTTGTTTTCCATGACAATAGAGGCTATGGGTAGTTGCGAAGATGAAGTAAATGAATACTTCCTATAGGAGATGGCAGAAAAATGGGAAACTTACAAAAAAAACTAGACTTGATATGTGAGAGAATAAATATGTTTGATTCGGTTGCAGTGGCTTTTTCGGGAGGTGTAGATAGCACTTTGTTATTAATAATTGCAAACCATGTCTTAGGAGAAAAAGCAATTGCGGTGACAGCAGCTGGGCCAAATTTCCCTAAGAATGAATTAGAATATGCTCAAAGTTTTTGCGAAAAAAGAGGAATAGCCCATCTTACAATTAATTTAGATGAGGAAATATTGGAGTCAATAGAAGACAATAAAGAGGATCGATGTTACCTCTGTAAGAAAACAATTTTTGCTAACTTGCAAGAAGCTATAGGAGAACATATATTAGAGGGAAGCAATTCTGATGATTTAAATGACTATAGGCCTGGTAGAAAAGCACTAAAAGAACTGGGGGTTATATCGCCGCTAGAAGAAGCTGGTTTTACGAAAGAAGACGTGAGAAGGGCGTTAAGATTGTTAGATGTGCCAGGATCAGAAAAACCTTCAATGGCTTGTTTGGCATCTAGAGTGCCTACAGGAGAAAAAATTACTGTTAGTAAGTTAAAGATGATTGAAAAAAGTGAAGAAGCATTAAAAGAATTAGGCTTTTCTCAATTAAGGGTTAGGCATCATGGAGATTTGGCAAGAATAGAAGTAGGGGAAGATGAAATTGAAAAGTTGTTTGATAAAAAGCTTCTAGCTGAAGTTGATCAAAAACTAAAAAAAGTTGGCTTTAAATTTGTTTCCTTAGATTTAGCTGGATACAAAATGGGAAGCATGAATAGAGAAAAATAATATGAAAAAAGAAAAGTGTGAAAAGAACGGGATAAATAAAGTTTAAAGTGTAACAATACAATAGGCTTAAATGCAGCCTAGGGAAAACTAATATGCAAGGTGGAATGAAAATAATAAAAGGAGAAAAATGAGTAGTTATAAAAAACTTCAAAATGGCAGTGACATTAGAGGGATAGCATTAACAGGGGTTGAGGGAGAAGAGCCAAATCTTAGAAAAAGTGATGCGGTTAGAATTGGAAAAGGTTATTTATTATGGCTATGTGAAACTTTAGGGAAAAATCCTGATGAAATAAAAATAGCCATAGGGAGAGATCCTCGGCTTTCAGGAAAGCAGTTAAGAGATGGATTGATTGAGGGCTTTAAACCTTTTGGTGTTCAGGTATATGAATGTGGATTGGCGTCGACACCTGCAATGTTTATGGCTACAAAGTTTGATGAATTTCAATGTGATGGTGGAATAATGATAACTGCCAGCCACCTACCGTTCAACAGAAATGGCTTTAAATTCTTTACAGAAGAGGGAGGCCTCAATAAAGAAGACATAAAAGAAATAATAGAATTTGCGGAAAATGAAGAAGCGCTAAATGGAATTACCATTAACATGGTTAAAGAGATAGAAGAAGTTGATTTAATGGAAAGATATTCAAAACATCTTAGAAACATAATTGTTGAAGGGGTAGGCGAAGGAGACCTTCCGTTAAAAGGCATGAAAATAGTTGTAGATGCAGGAAATGGCTCCGGCGGATTTTACGCAAAGTCGGTTTTAAAGCCCCTTGGAGCAGATGTTAGCGACAGCCAATTTTTAGAGGCGGATGGGACTTTCCCAAATCACCCTCCAAATCCAGAAGACAAGGAAGCAATGGCGGCTATTTGTGCGCAAGTTCTTTCCACTTCTGCCGATCTTGGGTTAATATTTGATACCGATGTAGACCGATCTGCAGCTGTAGATAAAAAGGGTAGGGCAATAGGTAGAAATGAAATTGTTGCACTAGCTGCTTCATTAGTGGCGAAGGAGCATCCAAATACAACTGTGGTTACAGACAGTATTACTAGCGACCAACTTACGGTATTTATTGAAGAAAAGTTAGGCCTAAAGCATCTTAGATATAAAAGAGGCTATAAAAATGTGATAAATAAAGCTGTTGAACTTAATGATGAAGGGATAGACTCCCAATTGGCCATTGAAACATCAGGCCATGCTGCATTGAAAGAAAATTTCTTTTTAGATGATGGAGCTTACCTAGCAACAAAGATTGTTGTGGAAGCAGCAAATCTTAGAAAAGAAGGTAAGGGAATTGACTCTTTAATCGAAGCATTAGAAAAACCAATAGAATCATATGAATATAGAATAAGAATAAAAAATGATGATTTCCTAAAATATGCAAAACCAATTTTTGAAAAAATACTAGAATGGGGTGTGAAAGAAGATGGAATTACGGTTGTGATTCCTAATCATGAGGGAATAAGACTTTCTTTCGATAAAGACTCTGGCCTGGGGTGGTGCTTAATAAGAATGTCTCTTCATGATCCAATAATGCCACTAAATGTAGAGTCCGACCAGGTTGGTGGATGCGAAAAAATAATTACAGGTCTTAGAGAAGTGCTAGAAGGATTTGATGACTTAGACTTAAGTGTATTTGACTAAAAAGAGTTTAAAAGCAAAAATAAATGGCTAATTAATAGAATTATTAGCTGAAATTGAGAAGTCGTGTTATAAATTATTTTAGCTATAAAAAACCAAAGTGCATACAGAGATGGAAGAAGGGGCGATGTCTATTAGGACTCGCTCCTATTTTTCTGTTTTGTGGGAACTAATAGCAGGGTCGAGAGGATTAACATATACAGTGTTATTTTCTGTAAAAATAACCATTCCTGGCTTTCCATTTCCCATTTTTTTAATATTTTTAATAGAGACATAGTCAACTGGAACATTTTCTGAAGTTGATGCCTTGCTAAAAAAAGCGGCTATTCCTGCAGCTTCAAGAATTTCTTTTTCAGATGGCTCTTCTCCATTTAGAGATAAGACAACATGAGAACCAGGAATATCCTTAGTGTGGAACCAAAGATCTTTTCTACCTGCAACAGAAAAGGTAATGTGATCATTTTCCTTATTATTTCTGCCAACAAAAATAGTTCTGCCTTCTGAGGAAGTGAAAGTGAGTAAGGAAGGCTTAGCCTTTTTTCGGCTTAGAGAATGTTTTTTGTCTTTTCGGAGGAACTCGCTTTCGATAAGTTCCTCTTTAATTGCAGTTATTTCCGCTGTAGAGTTTGTCATTTCTAAAAATGTTAATACACTTTCTAGGTAAGCAATTTCGTTTACTGCTTTGGCATGTTGAACTCCTTTCTCTTCAATTGCTCTTTTTGACTTAGAGTATTTCTTAAAATAAGTCTGTGCATTTTTGGATGGAGAGATTTTAATGTCTAGAGGGATCGTCACGTTATTATTATCGTAATAGTTAACCACTTCAACTTTAGAATCTCCGGTTTCGAAGAGATGTAGATTAGCCATTAATAGTTCTCCGTAAATTCGTAGATGTTCTGAATCCTTTGCCTGCTCTACTTCTGTTGCCAGTTTACCTTTCTTCACAGAAATTTTTTTAATTAACCCATTGATACTTCTCCTTAGGGAGTGCTTTTCTTGCTCTAGTTTATTAGATGAAGACCTAGATAAATAATAAAAATCCAAAGCAGAACTAGTATCCTCAAATTCCTTCTTAATTAAATGCTCGTGAATTTGCAAATCAAAAATATGAATATCTTTTGGTACACCTTTTGAAGAAATCCAAACGGAAGGGGCGTATTCTCCTGTTTGAATATTTGTAGCTAAAGCTCCTAAGGCATCAAGAGGATTGTCTGTAGCGGAGAGTTGCCCTGCAATGGTTGAAGAAACCCCTTGGAAAAATTCGCTTAGAAAAATGGGGTCGCTAAAAGAAGGAGTGGAGATTTCTTTAGAGTAATTAGGGCGAAGTAATTTTTTGTAGGAAACTCTATCCCGGCTTGGAGGGTGTTCGTAAGGTTGCCCTGGTAAGATTAATCTTCCTACATTTGAATCAAGAGAGCCTCGTTTGACGCTATCCAAAATTTTTCCTTCGGGGTAGCCTTCAATGCCACTTTGAACAAGGAGAATATTACTGTATCGACCCATAAGTTCTACAACTATTTTTTTTGATACCATAATGCCTAACTCGTCTAAGGAGTCGACTAGTATTTCAAGGATTCTTTCTGACTCGTATTGGGTAACTCCGGTTATGCGGCTTCCCTGTAGGTGCTTACGGAAAAACATACAAAGGGAAGAAGGGGTAGGAGGGTTTTCGTAATTTTGAGTAGTGAAATAAACGCCTGGGTGGTCGCTGTCGCAAGAAATTAATAATTTTTTATTACCTTCTTTAGTTTTCATAACCAAAATAAATTCGGCTTTTTCAGGCTGATAAATTTTATCAATCCTGCAACCTAATAAAGTTTTGTTTAATTCTTGTGAAAGTGCATCTATCACTAGCCCGTCTAATGCCATAAATCCTCCTTGAAAAAATGAGTTTACTTGCTAAGTTAAGAGTTGAAATCCAGGCAGAGTGAAATTAGATTTAAGCTAACAGTTTTTGTTTACGAAAAGAAACAATGAAACATTTAAAGTCTGCTGCTGGATCATTAATAAAATAATTATAGCGCTATAAGCTATAGAATGCTTATAGCTAAATGTGATATAATAATATATTATATCACATTTAGAGGGAATGGAGAGCTTTGATGATAAGAAGTATGACAGGCTATGGCAAAGGGCAATATTTGGATGATAAAAGAAGTGTTACAGTTGAGTTGAAGTCTGTGAATAATAGATATTTAGACACAGTAGTAAAAATACCTAGAAGGTTTTCTTTTGCAGAAGAAGTTGTAAAGAGTGCAATAAAGAAACAAGTTGTTAGAGGCAAGCTAGAAGCCTCAGTACAAATTGAAAATACAGTTGAAACAGAGACTGTAGTTGAATTAAGCTCCTCCCTTGCAAAAGAATACATAAATAGATTGGAAGAGTTGAAAGTGGCCACGGGAATAAACCAAGAGATATCTTTGGAGTATATTGCGGGGTTGCCAGAGGTTATGACCATAGTTTCAGCAGAGGCTGACGAAGAGGCGATAAAAATAGGGGTTAAAAAAGCGACGGAAGAAGCGTTGAAGAATTTTATAGAAATGAGTAACAAAGAGGGGGAAGCTTTAGCTGAAGATATAAAAAGTAGGCTGGAGTTAATCAGGAGTTACTTAGATGAAATTGATAAGAAAGCTCCTAATTTAATTGATATATATAAAGAAAAGCTTGTGGCGAGAATAAAGATTCTTCTAGAAAATGATATAGAAGTTGCAGAAGAGAGAATTTCGATAGAAGCGGCAATAATTGCAGATAAAGCTAATGTTACTGAAGAAATTGTTAGACTTAAAAGCCATTTGGCTCAAGTGAAGAATGTGTTGGACAATAAAGATAGTAGCAAAGGCAAAAAAATCGACTTCCTTGTTCAAGAAATGAATAGAGAAACTAACACAATAGGGTCAAAAGCTAATGATCTTGAAATAACTAATATTATGATTGAAATGAAAAGCGAGGTTGAAAAAATTAGAGAGCAGATTCAAAATATCCAATAATTTAGTAATGCCATAAGTTGTTAGAATTAACAGCTTTTGAACTTGCAAGCTTTGGTTATTAGTGGTAAAATAAAAGTCTAACAATAAAATAGAAAGGAGCAAAAAGACATGAGAGGAAAGCTTATAGTAATATCAGGACCTTCAGGAACAGGAAAAGGTGTGATTTGCAAAAAACTAATTAAGCGTAATGAAAATCTGTCTTTATCTGTTTCTTTAACCACAAGAAAACCGAGAAAAACTGAAGAGGATGGCAAGGAGTATTACTTCATATCAAAAGAAGAGTTTGAAAAGGAAATTTCAAACAATGGAGTTTTGGAATATGCTAATGTGTATGGCCTTGGAAACTATTATGGAACACCTAGGAACAGAGTGCTAGAATTGATTGAAGCAGGCAAAGATGTTATCCTAGAAATTGATGTTGAAGGCGGTCGGCAAGTTAAAAAAAATTATAATCAAGTATTAAGAATTTTTGTAATACCACCTACTATGGACGAGCTGCGTAAGAGGATTACAGGAAGAGGTACAGAGGCTGAAGAGGTAATAAAAAGAAGACTAAAAGAGGCGAAGAACGAAATTGATGCGGCAATGCAAGAATATGACTATCTAATAATTAATGATAAAATAGAGACTGCCGTGAAGCAAATTGAAGCTATAATAATTGCAGAAAAGGCAAAAATTACAGAGGAAACTTTTATACAGTTAGAAACATTTAAGGAGGAATAAGAATGTTGTATCCGTCAGTTGAAGAGATAAAAAAAAGTGATGATAGTAGGTATGCAATGGTAATACTTGCGGCAAAAAGGGCAAGGGACATAATAGATGGCGCTCCTATGTTAATTGAAGGATGGAGTGATGAAAAGGCCGTAACTGTTGCGGTTTCTGAAATTGCTGAGGGGAAAATAGCTTGTGGAATTGAAGATGCAGAAGAAGTTTTTGAAAGTGGAAATTCTGCTGAATTCATAAAAGAGATGGAAGAAGATGTAGAAAGCCTATTAACTACAGGAGAAAATTTAGATAACGAAATCCCTATAGTCGAAGACGAGAATAATTAAGAACTTAGTTACCTAAATACCCAAAAAATAACTACTATATAAGTAAATGCTATTTAAATATAGTGTTTACTTTTTTGTTAATCGAAAAAATATAGGGATGCAAAAAATAAAAAACACTAGAATAAATAGGAAAAACACTTATAATTTTCACAAAAAATTAACAAAAGTATAGTATAATTACTTTGAGAATAGTAAGTTTTAAAATTGGTGAAATACTATCAATGAGGGGAAATGTACATTAATTTTACGGCTTGCTAAAAAAGAGAAAGGGATAAAGTTAAAGCAAGAAAGTTTGGTGTATGATGGGAATTAGCAATAAAAGCACTCATGAAAGAAATAGGTCTATATTAATTGCAAGTCTTGTAATTGCAGGGTTTATTGTGTTTGTTTATTCCTTCAACTCCGTAGTTGGAAACAGAATAAATTATGCTGCGGAAAGTGATCTAAATGAAAGATCTATTCAGCAGCAAAGAATAGTTGATAAGCATTTTGTTAGTGTGGAAAACGGATTAGTTGGATTGGCTGAGTCTTTAACTTTAATAAATAATGAAGAAGACGTAATACCTTATATCAAAAAACAAATGGCAAACTTTGAACTCCAAGAGGTTTATATTGTTGATTTAAATGGAGAGGGTGAATCATCTGAGTCTGTAAAAAAAGATTTCTCTGAAAAAGATTATTTTATAGAAGCGGTGAAAGGACAGGATTCTAGATCAAAAGCATACGAAAGCTCTGGCTTGGGAATGAGGATAATGGACTTGGCCACACCAATTTATGCGAAAGATGGAGAAATAGAAGCTGTGCTAGTGGGGGAGTATTCCTTAGGAAAGATAATAAGTCAACTAGACGAAGCAATGGGAGGGCAGGAGAATAGTTATGCCTTAGTTGTTGAGGATAATGGCGAGGCGTTGATTTCCACAAAGCAAGAATATGTATCTTTAAAAGACCTGAATATGAGTGAATTTGAAGAAGGAGACACGAAGGGAAAAATAATACAAGATTTGCAGGATAATAATGAGGGAGAGTGCAAATTTACGCTTGATGATACTGTGTATATTGCAAATTATAGGCCGTTAGCAAATAGTGAACTTTCTTTAGTTTTGGTAGCTGAGGAAGATGCGATATTACCTGAAGTTAGGACAATTTCTATGCTAATAATGGTGAGTAGCATATTGTCGCTAATAATCGTTGTATCAATAATAGTATATTTCTTAATTGCAAAAGATAAGCAACTTAAAAAAGTGGAGAAAGTTGCATATTACGACAGCCTTACGGGGCTGCCGAATATCATGGGATTTAAAATATTAGTAAAAGAAGCCCTTAAGAAAGGTCCAAATAATAACTATGCCATGGTGAAATTGGACATTGAAAATTTTAAAGCTATAAATGAAATGTTTGGATATGAGGTGGGAAATAAAGTTCTTCGGGCTTATAAAACTACTAGTGATACAGTTACGGAACCAACCTTTATTATAGGCCGGATGGGAGCTGATGGAATAATTATGTTTGCTGGAAACGGATTCCTAGAGCAGTTGGATGAAACAAAAGATCATTTTGAAGAAATGTTTGTACACTCTATCCCTGTTTTAGAAAAGCATCGCATGACATATAGATATGGGCGGTACTTTTTAGAAAAAGGGGAAACAGACGTAGATGATATTGTTAACAAAGTTGGTATGGCACATAGTATGGCCAAGAAAGTTAAATCGAACAAGATATGGAACTACGATGATAAGCTAAAGCAAGAGGCTTTACAACTTGCGGAAATAACTAATAAGATGGAGAAAGCTTTAAATAATGAAGAATTTGTTGCTTTCCTTCAACCCAAGTTTAGGTTAGAAGATGAAAAGTTAATAGGAGCAGAGGCCTTAGTAAGGTGGATAGAAGAAGATGGGAACATGATTTATCCAAATGACTTTATTCCTCTTTTTGAAAAAAATGGATTCATTGTAGAAATAGATAAGCATATTCTTACTATAGTATGCAAGCACATTCGAAATTGGATAAATACTGGAAAGGAAGTGATTCCGGTTTCGGTTAACTTCTCGAGAGTGCATATTGGAAACCCAAATTTTGTAGATGATATTATTGAAATTGTAGACAAATATAAGGTTCCGCATGGCTTGATAGAAATAGAACTTACAGAAACTACAGTATTAGGCAACGAAATAGAATTCACTAAAGTTTTATCGGGCCTAGGAAAGGCAGGGATTACAGTTTCGATAGATGATTTTGGAGCGGGATATTCATCTTTAGGTCTTCTTAAGAATTTAAAAGCAGATACACTTAAACTAGATAGAAGCTTCTTCATAGGTAATGAAGTAGATGAAAGAGGAGAGGTTTTAATCGAGGGAGTAGTAAACTTAGCACACAGTTTGGGAATGTCTACAGTTGCAGAAGGAATTGAAGACAAAAAACAAATAGATTTTCTGACCGATGTAGGTTGCAAAACGGCGCAGGGCTACTATTATGATAGGCCGATGCCAATCAAGGAGTTTGAGAATAAGTTTATAAATTCTCAAAAATAGAGATGTTTAGCAGAAAGATAATAGATTAAGAATAGAGAGGTGGGATCTTACCACCTCTCTATTTTTGTGATGAAAGAAAGAACTTATATGTAATAGCTATAGCCTATCTTTAATTTAAAGGTAAAGGTAGTTGGCTTTTAATTAACAATATGACCCTGGCCAAATAGCTTGTACTTATATGTAACAAGCCCAAAAAGGCCAACGGGGCCTCGTGCGTGGATTTTTCCTGTGCTAATTCCTACTTCTGCCCCAAAGCCATAACGAAATCCGTCAGCGAATCGAGTAGAAGCATTGTGGTAAACCCCGGCAGAATCTACTAAAGTCATAAATTTTTTAACTGAATCAAGGTTTTCGGAGATAATGCTGTCAGTATGATGTGAACCGAAATAATTGATGTGGGAAATTGCTTCCTCTAAACTGTTTACAAGTTTGACGTTAATAATAGTGTCTGAGTATTCTGTAGAAAAGTTAATTTCATCACTTATCTTGACATTTGGATTATCTGCTCCTAAAAGATTTCCTTCTTCAGGGGAGACAATATAAGTAATAGAAGAACCAGATTTTTCTGCTAACAGGGGTAATATGACTTGGGCTATTTTTTTGTTAACAAGTAAAGTTTCCGCAGTGTTGCATGCAGAAGGATACTGTGTTTTAGAGTTAATGATTAGAGGGATTGCTTTTTCCGGATTTGCTGTTTCGTCAACATAGATATGGCAAATTCCATCAGCATGGCCCAGCACAGGGATTTTAGAATTATCCATTATATACTTGACGAATTCGTTTGATCCTCTTGGAATGATTAAATCTATGAATTCGTGACACTGCAGAAGGTGGCTAATATCTTCTCTGTTTTCTACAAGGTAAGAAAAATTTTCAGGTAAACCACTATTAATTCCAGATTTTTTAACAATATGGAAAAGAGCCCTATTGGTTTCTGCTGCCTCACTTCCTCCTTTGAGGATTAAGCAGTTGCCACTTTTAATGCATAATGAAGAAATTTGAACTAATGCATCTGGCCTAGATTCAAAGATAATGCCAATAACTCCAATTGGACAACTTTCCCTAACTAATCTTAGACCTTCTTTTATTTCTTGGTCTAAAGTTATGTTGAAAATTGGATCATCTAAATTGACTAGGTCTCGGATTCCTTGGATACAGTCAACAAGCTTCTTTTCATCAAACTTTAGCCTGCTTAATAATGGCCCAGATAAATTGTTCTCTTTAGCTTTTTCTAAGTCTAGTATGTTGGCCTTAAAAATTTCTTCTTTGTTTATTTCTAATTCATCAGCTAAACGCAACAAAGCTTGGTTTCTAACTTGGATTGGCAATGAGCCCATTATATAGCTGTCATTTTTTGCAAGGGAAGCTATTTCTTTCATTGTGAGTACCTACTCTTTCTTCTTAAATATATAACTTAATTAATATAACTTTCTGTTTTTGACCAATAGGTTTTTGGTAAAAAGGGAATACCTATATAACAGGAAAGGCATGTAAATCTATATGGTTCCTAATGTATGCCTTAAAAGATTTTCGCAGAGAGAGTTCAAAATCTCGGAGGAAAGATTTTCTAACTTTTCTCCTTTATGGCTAACATTCTTAATAGTGATTTCAAACCTACCATTTTGAGTAAAAGAAAATGAAATTGAAGAGGCTCCTTCTTCAAAGCATATTGCAACTATTGGTGGGTCTAGGGTGAAAGGCTGTAATCCATGAATTGACATGGAATTATTACCTACAGTTGTTTTATCAATAATATAGACTCCCTGTTGAGTTTTAATAGGAAGATTTAGTTCGTTTAGGGCTAAATGAAAGTCGGTTTGCTCTACAATATTAATTAGCCTATAAAGGTTAAGCACATCCTCCTTGTTATGAAGAAGTATTTTCTCTAAATATTCTTGTTTTGGGTTTTCAAGATAATTAAAATATAGCTCGACACTTTCTCCACCATGGATTTCATCTTCTCGATAAATCCAATATCCCATATAAGTTTCTAAAGTTTTTTGCTTTAAGTTAGGTAAAGCGTCTTTTAAGTTGGAATATCTACGAACCACTCTGTATAAATCCAGGTGGTAACATTTCAAATAGGGGATCTTAACATTATGAAAAGAAGCTCTTTTCTCCAAGAATGGAATATCAAAACTATGTCCGTTGAAAGAAATTATTCCGTCAACACCCTCTAGTGTTTGTGCTGTTTGAGCTAAAACTGCTTTCTCGTCGGAAAGAGTTTCAGCAAAAATTTGTATAACCTTTACATGGTCAGTATTTTTTATTAAAATTCCAACTAAAATAACAGCTGAATTGGCGGGGCTAAGCCCTGTGGTTTCAATATCGATTACGGCCATATTCATATCTTTGAAATAGTGGTTGTATGTTTTTGATTGGCATGTTTTCATATCGTGATACTCTTCTATAATCTTCATATAGCTATTCTATCATCTTTATCGTTTTTTTTCACTAAAAACTAATATTATGGTATAATTATGGTAAACTTGAAGAAAAAAAGATGAAAAGGGATAAGTATGGAAACTGTAAAAGAAGTACTGGAGAAAAGTAAAAAAATTGTTATTAAAGTTGGTAGTAATGTACTGTCTACAGAGAATGGCACAATAAATAGAGAGGCTATGGAAAACATAGTCTCTCAAATTGTTAAGCTTAGAAAAATGGGAAAGCATGTAACAATAGTATCGTCAGGTGCAGGAGTTTGTGGGGTTGGGGCTCTAAATAAATGGGCTAGACGAAATGACATGAATTATAAACAGGCCCTGTGTGCAATAGGCCAAGTAGAACTTATGATAAGTTATAAAGAAATTTTTAATAAATTTGATGTTCATGTGGGGCAAATGCTTTTAACTTGGGAAGATTTTGCTAAAGACCATAGGAACTTAAATATCCGTAATGCACTCTTTACATTAATAGATGAAGGCGTTGTTCCTATAGTGAATGAAAACGACAGCGTGAGTACAGAAGAGATAAAAATAGGTGACAATGATACACTCGGTGCTCGAACTGCTAATATCTGGAATGCAGATGTGTTAGTGATGCTTAGTGACATAGATGGAGTATATGATAAGAATCCAAAGGAAAATAATGATGCTAGACTTATCGAGTGCGTTGAGGAGTTAGATAGTTTGGAGGAAAAAATCGATACCTCTGGCAAAAGTGACTTTGGGACAGGTGGAATAGTCACTAAAATATCGGCAGCCAAAATCGTAAATGAATATGGGATTAAGGCAGTGCTATTAAATGGCAAAAAAGAAGATATAATTATAAAAGCCTTAGAGGGAGTTGAAAAGGGAACGCTTTTTAATTAATACAAACTGTAAACCAAGGGAGAAAATTATGAAAGTAGGATTTATTGGGATTGGCAATATGGGTGGAGCTATATTGACGGGTTACTATTCAAAGGCGAAGGAACTTGGACAAGAAATATTAGTTTTTGATCAATGTGTAGAAAAAATGGAAAAGATCCAGGCGAATATGGAGGTTTTTGCTTGCGAAGGCATAGCTCAGCTAACTAAGGAATCAGACATAATTATTCTTGGAGTTAAGCCCAAGGACTTTCAAGGATTGTTAAATGAGGTAAGAGATTCCCTCAAAGAGGATGCGATCTTGATTTCTATGGCAGCAGGGATAAAAATTGATTTTATAAGAAAAAATATCAAGGAAAAAGGAAATATTATCAGAATAATGCCTAATACTCCAGCGCTAATAAATATGGGAGTCACCTCAGTTAGTAGAGAAGAAAGAGTCTCCGACAGTAAATTTGAAATGGCAAAAGAAATATTCGCGGGAGTTGGAGAAGTTTATGAAGTTCCAGAAGAGCTTATTCACTCAGTGATTGGAGTAAGTGGAAGCAGTCCAGCATATACTTACATGTATATTGATGGATTGGCAAGGGCTGCAGAGAAAAGAGGCATGAGTAGAAAAGAGGCTTTAAATTTTGCGGCAAATTCAGTGATGGGTGCTGCAAAAATGGTTATTGAAACTGGAGTTGATCCGGACCAATTAAAAGCCAATGTTTGCTCGCCTAATGGGACGACTATTGAAGCTGTGCAAAAGTTGGAAGAGTTAGATTTTTACAATATTATTGATCAAGCATTTGGTGCGGCCTATGACAGGTCGAAGGAAATGGAAGGATAAGAAAAGGTAAGAAACGGAGTAAAAAATAAAAGTCCTATTTGAAAATGCCTTGTAAAACAGACGTTGTAGTAAAAGAAATAAGGATGTAAAACACATGAGTTTTGAAGAGAAAACAATCAAATCAGAAACTATATATGAAGGTAAGGTGGTGACCTTAAAAAAAGACAAGGTTCAGATAAGAGGTGGGAAGGTGTCCTACCGAGAAATAATTAGACATAGGGGAGCAGTTGCGCTTCTGCCCATTACTGAAGACGGAAAGGTCATACTAGTTGAGCAATATAGAAAACCTATTGAGAAGGTTTTGCTTGAAATTCCGGCGGGAAAGATGGAAATTGGGGAAAGTCCAATTTCAACAGCAGCTAGAGAGCTTGAAGAAGAAACAGGGTACTCTGCAAAAAATATTGAATTAATTACAAAAATGCTACCAGCAGTAGGATATTCTGATGAGGTCATTTATATTTATGTTGCTACAGGACTTACTCCAGGGGAAACAAATTTTGATGAAGGAGAAGACATTGATATTGTGGAGGTAGAATTAAAGAGTGCCGTTGAAATGGTTATGTCTGGAGAAATAGAAGATGGGAAGACAATAGTTGCATTGATGATGTATCAGCAAATGAGCTATAAAAATAATAAGGATTTTTGATTATGGTGGTGCTATGTATACAAACAAATATAGTGAATATTTAAAAAAGAATAAAAGTATGTCACAAAATAGCATAGAAGCATACAACGGTGACTTGGGAGAACTGTCAAAATTCATGAAAGATAGAGGGCTTAAGCTTATTGAAGAGGCCTCCAGCATGGATATGGTAGCTTATTTGATGAAACTAAAAGAAGATGGCAAATCTCCAGCGACAATTAATAGAAAATTGGCATCTGCTAGAACTTTTTATAATTTTTTGATAGAAGAAAAAGTTATAAAAGAAAATCCTGCAAATGGAATAAAAAGTCCTAAAGTAGAGAAAAAACAGTTGGAGTATTTGAATGAAAGAGAAATGGAAAGCTTGCTATCTTTGCCTATAGTTACAAATAAAGATAAGAGAAATATGGCTATTCTAGAAGTTATGTACGCTACGGGGCTTAGGGCGAGGGAAGTGATTGAGGCAAATGAGAAAGATATAAATACGAAAATTGGATTCTTAAGTTGTTCAGGAAAATATGGAAAAGCTAGAGTTATTCCTGTTGGGACACAAGCAAGGAAGGCTATAGATTGTTATATAGATCAAGTCCGTGGTGCATTAGCAAAAGAGGGTGAGAATGCCCTATTTATTAATTTTCATGGAAACAGAATGACTAGGCAGGGCCTTTGGAAAATATTAAAAGAATGCGGAGAAAGAGCTGGCCTAGAAAAGCCAATGACCCCTAATATTTTGAGAAATTCTTTTGCAATCCATATGCTACAACATGGAGCAGATTTAAAATCTATTCAGGATTTATTGGGCCATGAGGAGTTGGCAAGTACGCAAATCTATGCTGGATTTGTTAGAACTAAATTAAAAGATGTATACGATAATTGCCATCCAAGAGCATAAAAAAGTGGTGGAACAGGAGATTTTATGGAAATAAGTATATTACAATTAATGATAGGGGGTAGCGCTATTGCCTTTGTGGTGGCTATCTTAGTAGTTCCGTTATCTATCATTTTGGCCAAAAAGACAGGGGCTATTGATATTCCCGATGGAGAAAGAAGAATTCATGAAAGAGCAACACCTAGGATTGGAGGAATAGGCATTTTTGCGGGTGCAACAGTAGGTATTTTAATTCCATTAGTTTTTAATCTATATGGGGTGGGTGCTATTTCGAAAGATGATGAAACGGCGATTATTGACGGGTTTTCTTTTGAATTTTCTCCTATGGAAATGCAAATTTTAGGCATCTTATTTGGAGGTACTATAATATTTTTATTTGGCTTACTAGACGATTACAAGCAACTTTCAGCATGGCCTAAGCTACTTGCGCAAATTGGTGCTGCTTCAATAGTTTATTTCTTTGGTGTAGAAGTTGAATTTTTATCTTTAATATTTGACATGAATCTATACTTTTCAGAAATTTCATCTTATGTATTTACTGTGTTGTGGATTGTTGCCATTACAAATACAATAAACTTGATTGATGGGTTAGATGGATTGGCTTCAGGAACAGTTGCTATTGCATCTTTATGCATAGCTTATGTAGGGTATATTTTTGGATACTATCAGGGGGCTCTGCCAATGATGGCTGTAGCGGGTGCTGCTCTTGGGTTTTTAGTTTACAATTTTTATCCTGCGAGAACGTTTATGGGGGATTGTGGATCTCAGTATTTAGGATTTTTGATAGGAACACTTTCTATAGTGGGTACGGTTAAATCAGCAACGGTGATGGCGGTTATACTTCCTGGAATAGCTTTATCTCTTCCGATTTTTGATACTGTATTTGCCATAATTAGAAGAAAGATAAAAGGTCAGCCAATAATGTCTCCGGATAAAGGGCATTTTCATCATAGGCTTATTAAGTCTGGAATGGGACAAAGAAGAACTGTTCTCTGTATGTATGGAATCTGTGGAATTCTTGGAATTGCAGCAATACTTTTCAGTAGAGAACTTTACTTAGAAGTGGCGGGATTATTGGTTATTGCTGTAATTTATGTGGTGGTGGTACTGACAGATATTTCGGGGAAAAAAATAGATAAAATTTTCAAAATCAAATAATGATAAGAGATATCATTTAGGAAGTTGTAGAAATAGTTGCGAAATTTAAATACAGTTGATTATGCAAAAAAACAGGCTACCGAGTAGTAGCCTGTGAAATTGACATTAGTCCACCGAATTCTAAATCTTTATTCTTTCATGAAACTATGGGTTTAAAGAAATTGGTAGGCAGGATATTAGAGGGGGCAAAGGAGGTTTAAGGAGACTTGATAGGGAATTAAATTAAATCAGCCTTACGGAAACTTCTCCAGAGGAGATTGTTTCGATGTTACCTTCAGAATCTTTAATAATAAGGCTTCCGTCAAGACCTATGTCTATGGCGGTAGCTATTTTATTTGTATTTAAAATTACAATTTCTTTTCCTAACAAAAGAGACTTTTCTTTATATCTTTTTAAAAGAGAGCGTTGCTCTAAAGATGGATTAGATAGGTCAAAGTCTTTCATTGATGTTAGTAGATTTTGACAGGCCAGTATCACTTCTGCAGCTAGTTGATTCCTAGAGAAAACTTCTGAGGAAAGAGAGCCGGCATTAGGGCCCGCTTCTTCGGAAAATTCTTTTGTAAAACAATTAAAGCCCATGCCTAAAACTATATGTTCGATTTGGCCAGTTTCGAAATTTGTAACCCCTTCAGACAAAATTCCACAGACCTTCTTTTCGTCTAGATATAAGTCGTTAACCCATTTAATTTTTGGACTTGCGCCCGAGACCTTTTCTAAAGCTTCCGTTAAAACTACAGAAACCATGGTTGTAAGGAGAGTTACACTTTCAAGCTTAAATTGAGGTTTGATGATGAGACTGATATAAAGGCCTGTATCTTTAGGAGAATAAAAACTTCTGCCGAGCCGCCCCTTTCCTTTTTCTTGGTGATTGGCAACAATCACGGCGTAAAGTCCAGAGCTTTCGAACGTAAAAGGAAAAATAGGAGCCTCTGGAAGTTTGTCGTCAGAAATAAGGCGACTAGCTTCTTTATTTGTAGAGTCTATGGTTTGAAAGAAAATAAAATTATCTTCATTTATTGGAGCTAAGTCTGTAAGATAAGGCAAAATTCCTTCTTTTGAAAGGTAGTTTGTGTCCGTAGCTAGTTGATAACCTATTTTTGATGAAGCTTCTATAAGGCAGCCCTGTTTTCTAAGACTATCTATGGCTTTCCAAATTGCGGCCCGTGAAGTTCCCAGTTGATTGGCTAAATCTTGTCCAGAGACTGGACTCCCTTTTGAATTTTCTAAAGCAGCGAGCACTTGTGCTTTTAAAGTTTTTTTCATATGAATACCTTTCCTAAAAATTCTATATAAACTAGTATATCAATAATTTTATACCTATGACAATAGTGAATCTGAATAAATATTAAAATCAAACCACCAATTTTTGAAAAGATATTTTTGACATGATTTATGAAGAACTTTTCTTTGTTATAGTTTGATAGAAGAGGCAGAGAATGTGTGTGCTATATTATACCTTAGATATGTTTTCGAAGACGTTTTTCTAAAAAGATTGCTAAAATAATTTTACCTATGTCAAAAGCTATAAAAGGGAAAACAGTAAGGCTTAAAGTTGCAATTATTCCAATTGCGCCTGAAGTTCCAGTATAGACATAAATAAACCAAGCGGTGCCTATTGCATAACAACTAATAAGGCCAAGAAGTGAACCTATGAAGGTCGGCAACTTGCTTTTCCCAAAAATTTTGGTTATTGCTCCATAACAAATAATAATTCCATAAAAGCCGATTAAGTAACCGCCCGTAAGACCGAACAATGTGCCAAGGCCGCTTCCAAAACCAGCAAATACAGGGAGGCCAATAGCGCCTAGTAACAAATACACAGTTAACGCAAGGGCAGAATATCTTGCTCCGAGAGTAAAAATAGCAAGAAAAACAGCAAAAGTTTGTAATGTAATAGGAATTCCTCCTATTGGAATTGAAATCCAAGAGCAGATTGTAATTAATACTGAGAAGAGAGAGATGTAGGTAATTCTTTTTACGTTAGATGAGTTTGATAGTGACATTGTATTCCTCCTATAGTTAAAAATATGTACTGAAAGCATGTTATGTTTAAAAACACGTATTGTGAACATGATATGACTTAAAAAACATGCATTGTAAACGTTTATGAGTTTGAAAGTTTACGTTACGAAATGATAATACCATAGCAACTAAAGCATTGTCAACCAATAAGAGTGAAAAAGTTAACGACAACACTTTAAATACCCTTATTATTTATAAAAACAGGATAAAATAGCCAGTAAAAATTCTCTTACTTGAAATACTTGATACGGCTCCAGCACCAATATTTTTATGGATGGTACAATGAAAAATAATTATAAATATAAAGAGCAGAGATTGCGATTTCCTTAGACGTAAGTTTCTTGAACAATATAATTAAATAAAAAATTTTAAAAGTGTAGTGATGAAAGCCGCTGCGCTTTTTTTAGTATGATAAGGTTTGTTAGAATATAAAGAAAAGAGATTAGATAAAAGTTAAAGGAAAAAAGAAAATTAATTTAGGACATATAAACTTAAGAGAATCTGAAGTGGGCTTGTTGTAAGTAATTTAAAATTGGATTAAATCATAGATTTTAACTGTTAATATTTTAATGGATATTATTAAACGGAAAAAAAGCAAGGGTAAGAAAGAAAAAATAAAAAAAATTTGAAAATCATCAAAAAGTATCAAATTGTGTTGCGGTTGCTTAGGTATAATGAGTGTAATGAATTTGAAAAACAAAAAAATAGTG
>CAYJGT010000003.1:8729-10606 GCA_964370035.1 uncultured Oscillospiraceae bacterium | reverse complement strand
AGTGCATAAGTAATATGGGGAGAGACAAGATGACTAAGAAAAAATCACTGCAAAAATTAATGGCTTTAATGCTAACAATAGTGATGCTGACAGGAAGCGTGATGACTGTATCAGCAGATACGGCAGAAGAAAAATATGAGGACGGCAAAGAGGCTCATATCCAAGAAACAAGCAAAGAAGCTGTAAAAAGAGTGGCTATAGATGAATGGGAAATTAAGCTAAAATTTACACCAACAATGATTGAGATGCAAAAGGCAACTCCGGTTGATGTGGCATTAGTTGTTGATACCTCTGGGAGTATGAATTTAAATGGTAACGATAGACTGTCAGTTGCAAAGGATGCAATAAGTGAATTTGTGAACAGCATACCAGCCTCGGCAGATGTTAGGGTTTCTTTGACAAAATTCAACTCTGAATCTACAGGTTCTTTTACAGGAACAAAGACAGTTCAGGGCCTTACAGATAACTACGAAGATATATTAGCAGCTTCAAAAGCACTTAAAGCAGGCGGAGGAACAAACACAGAGAAAGGTTTGCTAATGGGAGCCGATACCTTTGAAGAGGGTAATACTGAAAGAGAAGAAATAATGATAATTATCTCTGATGGATTACCGACTCATTATTTGGCAGCAGATGGAGTAACAGAATTAGGTAATGGAGATAATACAACTACGGCAGAAAAAAATGCGGCAATTGCAGCAGCAGATCAAATTAAAGAAGACGGCGTAGAAATTTACTCGATAGGACTTGACATAAATGCGCAGGTGCTTAAGGATATAGCAGGTGATAATAATAAAGAAACTGATGATGCGGCTTATTATAGAACAATAAAGTCTGGAGCAACAGATTTTGGCTTAGATGATTTTCTAGAAGAAATATCAGTGTCAATTGCTGGATCGGGTCTTATGGATAAAATGGGAGATCACTTTGATCTGGTAGAGGGTTCGGAAAAAATGGTGATAAATGCAGAAACCGCTGATGAAAAAGAAGATGGTGTATTAACTGTTAATGAAGAGGGAACTATATATTGGAGCCCAAAGGAAGGTGAAGAATTAGGAACTGAAACTAGAACTCTTACTTACAGAGTAAAAATAGATCCAACATTGGGAGAAGGAGCATACAAGCTACAGGAAACAAATGGAACTACACAATACGACTATTGGATAGGTGAGACAAAATATTACGAGCCATTTACTAGTCCGGAAGTAGAATTCAACATTGCAGAAGCAGAGGTTGCTGTAACAGGGTTGCCAGAAGGAGTTGAATCAGGAGTAAAGTTGCTACCAACTTTGCAAGGTGAAGCAGGAGATAAAATAATAACAGGCTATGATGAAGAGGGCCAAGACAGTGATATAGATATTAAAGATACATTAGGAGTGTATGCTCCAGTGGTAGAAGATAAAAATGGTGTTAAATATTATCCAACAGTAGAATATGTTACCAGCACTGTTGATACAAAAGAATGGGATAATGATGTTGCTAATAAAGAAGTGAGTGAAGAAGATAAGCCGGTTGACGGTCTTGAAATTAACAAAAGTGGAGACCAATATTCAATAAATCACAAGAACCTTGGAGCGGGAACATATAGATTTACAGTAACATATTCACCTAAGCCAATAAATGTAATATTCGTAGAGAATGGCGGAAGTGATGTAGAAGACAAAATAGTGGACCAAGGTAGCTTAGTTCCGACAGAAGGAACAGATACAAGTAGAGTTGGGTTTGAATTTACTGGATGGTATGTAGATGAAGATCTAACAACACTTTGGGATTTTGATACAACTAAGGTTGAAGAAGAAGTAACTCTTTATGCAGGCTGGAAAGAAACAACAACAGGAACTGGTGGAACAACAACACCAGGAGATGGTGGAACAACA
>CAYJGT010000003.1:0-8629 GCA_964370035.1 uncultured Oscillospiraceae bacterium | reverse complement strand
TGGTGGAACAACAGATCCGGAAGCTAGCGGAACAACTTCAGGTAGTACTACACCTCCAACAAACCCATTATCAGAAGCCTTGCCTACGCCAGTAGCAGCAGTAGTAGGAGCTATTGCACCACTACCGACAGCAGCTATAGGAGCAATAGCAGAAACAGCAGATTCAGCAGTAATTGATGAAGTTGAAGTTCCTTTAGCATCAGCAGGAGCAAGCTGGTCACTACTAGACTTAATTCTGACAGTGGTTACAGGACTAATGTCAGTAACATTGCTAGTAACTTATCTAAGTGGAAGAAGAGAGGACGAAGAATATATAGAGAATGGTGAGCAAATAAAGAGAAGAGGTATAGTAAGAGCGTTAAGTATAATTCCAATGATAGGAGCTATAATCTTATTCGTACTAACCCAAGATATGACATTGCCTATGGTAATAGTAGATGAGTGGACAATCATATTTGCAGCAATCACACTAATACAAGCAGGAGTAATGTTTCTCTCTAGAAAGAAAGTGGAAGAAGCTGAAGAATTTGGAATATATAGGGCAACTGCATAAATTGAACCTTATTTAAAACAGTATATAACAATTAAAAAAATTGAGCGCATATGAAAATGTGTGCTCAATTTTTTGTTAGGATAAATATGGCTAGACCTAAAGATAGATTGCTTTAGGTTTGAGGAGATTTATCTTAGCAAAAAGAAAAAATAGAGCCTAAAGTGAAATAATTTTCTTTTGCCGGAAGGAATAGTTTGATGTTTATGGCGGAGCTGAGTAAAATAATATGTAAGGGGGTATTTAAGCCCAAAGAATATCTGTGTAAAGTATTTAGTACGATCTAAATTATTCGAACAAAATAACGAAAAATATAGTTTTTGTTCGATATTATACGAACAAAAAAAGAAAATAGATTGAAAAAAATAAAGAAAATCCCGTAAAAAGATGATTTTATTAAAAAAACAGGGTAAAATTTAAATATAAAAAAAGAATTTGTTATAGAAATGAAGCTGTAATAGGGAAATATGTTAGATGTTATGTGTGCAGGATAAAGGTGAGATGAAATATGAATAATAACTTGATTAGAAGAATTTTTGTCGAGAAAAAAGAAGAAAACAAGGTAGAAGAGATAGGCTTGCTAACGCAACTAAAAAATAACTTAAATATAAAGACTATAAAAGCGGTTAGAATTCTTAATAGATATGATATGTCAAATATTGACGATGAAAGCTATGGAAAGGCTAGAGATAATATTTTTTCTGAAACTCCTGTAGACATTGTATATGAAGAGATAATGCCAAAAGAAATCCAAGAAAAGAAAAATGAAGATGGATCTTGGACAAATTTTCTTGTAGCGGTTGAATACCTTCCTGGCCAGTACGATCAAAGAGCCGATTCAGCAATGCAGTGCATAAGACTGATAAATCCTGCAGCAATGCCTATCGTAAAATTTGCAAAGGTAATATTTGTGGAGGGAGTAATTACTAAGGCTCAAGGAGAGGCTATTGAGGGTTTTTTGATAAATCCAGTAGATTCCCAGAAAGCAGCGATGGAAAAACCTGAAACTTTAGAAATGGAAGTCGTAGTGCCAGAAGATGTAAAGGTTTGGGAAGGTTTTTTAGAGAAAACGGATGAAGGCCTAGATGGTTTTAGAAAAGAACAAGGTTTTGCAATGAGCCTTGCGGATTTAAAGCATATAAGGAAATATTATAAAGAAGAAGAGAATAGAAACCCTACGGACACAGAGCTTAGGGTAATAGATACCTATTGGTCAGACCACTGTAGACATACAACTTTTAATGCTGAGCTTAGCGGAATTTTCTTTGATGAAAGTCCATATGGACAGCTAGTTAAAGAAAGTTTTGATGAGTACTTACAGGTTAGAAGCAAAATGTATATAGAAAAGAAAAAACCAGTTTCTTTGATGGATATGGCAACAATAGGTGCGAAATATTTAAAAAAGGAAGAAATAGTAACGGATATAGATGAATCGGAAGAAATTAATGCTTGTAGCATAAAGGTAAAAGCGAAAATCGACGGTAAAGAAGAAGATTGGCTAGTTATGTTTAAAAATGAGACTCACAATCATCCGACGGAGATTGAGCCATTTGGAGGGGCAGCAACTTGCCTAGGGGGTGCAATTAGAGACCCACTGTCAGGTCGCTCCTACGTTTACCAAGCTATGAGGGTTACAGGCGCGGGAGACCCAAGAACGCCCCTAGGCAAGACTTTGCCAGGGAAGCTTCCTCAGTCTAAAATTACTAAGGAGGCGGCAAAGGGTTACAGCTCCTACGGTAATCAGATCGGCCTTGCTACTGGCCTTGTTGATGAGATTTATCATGAAGGTTATGTTGCCAAAAGAATGGAGGTTGGAGCTGTAATTGCTGCTGCCCCTGCAGAAAACGTTGTGCGTACTAGGCCTGAAACGGGGGATCTAGTTGTACTTCTTGGAGGAAGGACTGGAAGAGATGGAGTAGGTGGAGCAACTGGATCATCAAAAGAACATACGGAAGGTTCTATAACTGATTGTTCTGCAGAAGTACAAAAGGGTAATCCTCCAGTCGAAAGAAATATTCAGAGAATGTTTCGAAGAAAAGAAGTTGCTACACTTATAAAAAGATGTAATGATTTTGGAGCAGGAGGGGTATCGGTTGCGGTAGGAGAGCTTGCAGATAGCCTACACATCTATTTAGATCAAGTTCCAAAGAAATATGACGGCTTAGACGGAACCGAACTTGCTATTTCAGAATCACAAGAAAGAATGGCTGTTGTAATAAATAAAGAAAATAGAGATTTGATTTTCAAGTATGCAGATGAAGAAAACGTTGAAGCTACTGTAGTTGCCGAAATAACTGATACTGGAAGAATGGTAATGGAGTGGAGAGGAAAAGAAATTTTCAACATTTCCAGAAACTTCTTAGATACAAATGGTGCAAGCCAAGATTCTATTGTAAAAGTTAAGCAACCTGTGAAGTATGAAAATGAGAGAAAAATAAATTCTATAGAAGAAGCTTTAGAAGACCTAAATTGTTGTAGTAAAAAAGGCCTTATTGAGAATTTTGATAGCACAATTGGAGCGGGCACTGTTTTGATGCCTTTAGGTGGAAAAACTCAGTTAACTCCAGCTCTAGGAATGGCTGCAAAGCTTCCAGTAGTTGAGGGTAATACTGAAACAGCAACACTAATGACATATGGATTTGATCCTATGATTTCTGAAGCTAGCCCTTTCCATGGAGCATATTATGCAGTAATAGATTCGATTACTAAGATTGTAGGCCTTGGAGGAAGGGTGGAAGATGCTAGGTTATCTTTCCAAAACTACTTTGAAAAATTAGGGGAAAACCCAGAGAAATGGGCTAAGCCAATGGCTGCATTGCTAGGAGCTTTGAAGGTTCAGCTTGCTTTAGGAACTCCAGCAATTGGGGGAAAAGATAGTATGTCGGGAACCTTTAATGAAATTAATGTTCCTCCGACCCTAATATCCTTTGCAGTGGCAACAACGGATGCGGATAATATTATCAGCCCTGAATTTAAAAAAGCGGGAAATCACATTGTCATAGTTGAACCAAAGAAACTAGAAAATAATCTATTGGATTTGGAAAATTATAAATTCCTTATGGCTAAGGTTACGAATCTGATTCAAGAAGGAAAAGTTTTGGCAAGTAATACAATTTCTCATGGCGGATTATTCATGTCGGTAGGCAAGATGGCTGCAGGAAATAAAGTTGGTGCTCAGATAATAGGGTTGTCAGAAGAAAAACTATTGGCTTCGGCATATGGAAGCTTAATCTTAGAAATAGATGGTAATTTGGAACTGACAGAGCTGTTTGAGGGAGTTCCTTACATGCCAATAGGAAAGACAATAGGAAGTGAAAATATAATAATTCAGCAAGGTGCAGGAGAGAGAAAAATTTCTTTGAAAGACTTTGTAAAGAAGTGGACTAGTCCTCTTGAAAAAATCTTCCCAACTAAGACAGAGGAACTTAAGGAAGAGATGAAAGCTATTAAGCCTGTTGAGAAAGCAGCTTTGACAGCGGCAATAAAGGTTGCTAAACCAAAGGTAATAATACCGGCCTTCCCAGGAACTAACTGTGAAATGGACAGCAAAAGGGCTTTTGAAGCAGCAGGAGCTCAAGCCTCAATCGAAATAATTAGAAATCTAAGCGAGGATGCTTTAAATCAGTCGATTGAAAGCTTGGCAAAGGGAATACGAGAAAGTCAGATTATAATGCTTCCTGGAGGATTTAGTGGAGGAGATGAGCCGGATGGTTCGGCAAAGTTTATAACGGCAATATTTAGGAATCCGTTAATCAAAGAAGCAACTACAGATTTACTAGATAGAGGAGGCCTAATGCTAGGGATTTGCAATGGGTTCCAAGCTCTTATAAAGCTTGGCCTTGTTCCAGAAGGGAAAATTGTTGACCAAGGAGAAAATTCCCCTACTCTTACATATAATAAAATTGGAAGGCATGTATCTTCATTAGTTCGAACTTCTATAGTAAACAACCATTCGCCATGGCTTAGAGGAACAGAAGTAGGAGATATACACACTGTTGCTGTTTCTCATGGAGAAGGTAGATTTGTTGCCAACGATAAAGTGGTAAAAGAACTAATTGCTAAAGGACAAATTGCAACAAGATATGTGGATCTACAAGGTAAGCCGTCAATGGATATGGAGATTAACCCTAACTATTCGGTAATGGGGATAGAAGGAATTACATCAGAAGATGGCAGAATTCTAGGAAAGATGGCCCATTCTGAAAGAATAGGAAAGAACGTTTATAAAAATGTAATTGGAAATTATGATCAGCAAATCTTTAAAAGTGGCGTAGACTTCCTGAGAAAGTAACCCTTTGAGGATTAAGCAAAGCGGCGATTTTCTTAGAAGGAAAGCAAAATGGAGAGAGTTAAAAAATCAAAACTCAAGAACTTTAGAAAGACGAACTAAATTAAGTTTTATGAAAATATCATTAACAAAAATAGACAAGATACTAATTAATGAAACGAAATGAAAAGAAAAAGATGTTGTAAAGCGATTTATGAAAAATTATTAGAAAAAAGGGAGAAGAAAAATGAAAAAAGTAGCAATAGTAATGGGAAGTAATTCGGATTATCCAGTAGTAGAAAAAGCAGTAAAAATACTAAAAAGCTTTGAAGTAGAAACTGAAGTTAGAGTAATCTCTGCACATAGAACGCCAAAGGCGGCTGAAGTGTTTGCGACAACTGCTGAAGATAGGGGAGTAGAAGTAATAATTGCAGCAGCTGGAAAGGCGGCACATTTAGGTGGAGTTGTAGCGTCACTTACACCGTTGCCTGTAATTGGTCTTCCGATGAAGTCCAGCACAATGGATGGTCTTGATTCTTTACTTTCTGTAGTTCAAATGCCAAAAGGTGTACCAGTTGCAACAGTTGCAATTGATGGTGCTGAGAATGCAGCTCTTTTAGCTGTTCAAATCATGGGTGGAAAGTACCCAGAACTTAGACAAGCAATGAAGGATTATAAAGAGAAAATGGCAGCAGATGTTACAGCTATGGACGAAGAATTACAAAATCAGCTAGTTTAAGTTTTAAATTCGCTATAAGAAACAGCGCCAAGAATGCTAGAATTGTCAGATTTAATATAGTAGTACCTTATATGTGATTTGCTAAGAGTAAGATAAATCTTAGGTAGGTTTATAATAACTAGGAGCATAGTTTTGAAGGGGAATTATTTTTTAGGCGAGAATAGTTCTAGATAGCTGACAAATAGAAGGCTAATTTTAACAATAAACAATAAGAGCTGGTTAATAGAAATTAAAAGAAAGATGGGCGAAAATGGATAAGAAGCTTACATATAAGGATGCTGGGGTAGATACAAAAGAAGGAGAAAGAGCAGTTTCTCTAATGAAAGAGCATGTATCGAAAACCTTTACAAAAAATGTATTAACAGGACTGGGAAGTTTTGGAAGTTTATATGAAATTGATAAGGAAGATTTAGATAATCCTGTTTTAGTTTCTGGTGCTGATGGCGTAGGAACAAAATTAAAGATTGCATTTTTAATGGATAAACATGATACTGTTGGAATAGACTGTGTGGCAATGTGTGTAAATGATATAATTTGTCAAGGTGCAAAGCCTATGTTTTTCCTTGATTACATAGCTACAGGAAAAGTTAAGGCTGAAAAAGTCGAAGACCTTGTTAAGGGAATTTCAGAAGGTTGCTTACAGGGAGAGTGCTCAATTGTTGGTGGAGAGACAGCTGAAATGCCAGATTTTTACCAAGAAGGGGAATATGACATGGCTGGGTTTGCTATTGGAATAGTTTCTAAAAGCAAAATTATTACAGGAGAAAATGTGAAGGCAGGGAATTCGATTATAGGAGTTGCTTCCTCAGGGCTACATAGTAATGGGTTTTCCCTGGTGCGGAAAGTTCTTTTTGATAGAGAAGGAATGAAAGTTGATGACTTTGTTCCGGAGCTTGGAGAAACTTTAGGTGAAAACTTAATTAGGCCGACTAAGCTATATACAAAAGCTTTTAACTCTGTCAACCAAGTTGCAAAGATAAATGGTATGGTTCATATGACTGGTGGAGGTTTCTTTGAAAATATTCCTAGAATTTTTCACGGAAATGTAGGCTGCCGCATAGATATAAGCTCTTGGGAAATGCCCAAAATCTTCCCCTTTCTTCAGGAAAAAAGTGGCAACAATAATGATGAAATGTTTAGTACTTTCAACATGGGGATTGGGATGCTTTTCTTCGTAGATAAAGATGAAGAGGAAAAGGTTTTAAGAGCATTAACAGATGCAGGTGAGCAGGCTTGGAAAATTGGAGAAGTTATTGAATCATCTACAAAAGAAGTTGTTTTGGAAGGGAAATAGGTGATGAGAGAATATAATATTGGGGTTTTGGTCTCAGGTGGGGGAACCAATATGCAGGCCATAATAGATAACATAAAATGCGGAGAATTGAAAAACTGCAAAGTTAAATTTGTGATTTCTAGTAGAGAAGATGCTTATGCCATTGAAAGAGCAAAAAACGAAGGAATTGAAACTGCTGTCATTACGGATACAGATGACTTGGTTTGGGCTTTGATACAAAAGGAAATAGACATTGTTGTTCTTGCGGGGTATATGAAAGTATTACCTAGAAATGTAGTGCAGGCATTCAATGAAAGAATAATAAACATACATCCTTCTTTGATTCCCAAATATTCAGGGAAAGGGTTTTATGGAAAAAGAGTTCATCAAGCAGTTATTGATGGAAAAGAAAGAGAAAGCGGGGCAACTTGCCACCTTGTAGATGAAGGTGTTGATACTGGAAGAATTTTAGTTCAAGAAGCCGTACCTGTGTTAGAAAATGACACTGCTGAAACTTTAGCAAAACGAGTTTTAGTGGTAGAACATAAAATATTATCAGAAGGTATTCGAAAAGTGATCGAAGAAATAGTCGAAATAGAAAGGATGTAATTATGGGTGGAATATTTGGAGTTATCTCAAAGGAAGACTGTGTAATGGATGTGTTCTTTGGGACTGACTATCACTCTCATCTTGGTACGAAACGAGGGGGGATGTGCATCCTAGGAGATAATGGATTTAAGTCGGGGATACACAATATCTCCAATGCTCCTTTTAGAGGTAAGTTTGAAGCTGAATTAGATGAGATGAAAGGCCAATCGGGGATAGGCGCTATTAGTGATTCGGATCCGCAGCCTTTGACTGTATATAGTGAGCAAGGTAATTTTGCTATAACTACAGTAGGGAGAATAAATAATAAGGAAAAACTGGTAGAAGAAATCATAAAGAGCAGGCAAGGCAGCTACTTTATGACAATGTCTCACCACAATATAAATAACACTGAATTGGTTGCGGCCTTAGTTGCTACAGGCAAAGACATTCAGGATGGAATAAGGATAGCTCAAGATAGAATAGAAGGCTCAGTTACAATGATGGTTTTAACAGATGAAGGCCTTTATGTTGCAAGGGATAAAGTAGGAAGAACCCCCCTTGTAATTGGCGAGAAGGAAAATGGTAGCATGTGTGCCGCTTCAGAATCTTTTGCCTTTATAAACATAGGTTATACATATAAAAGAGAACTGGGGCCTGGAGAGATTGCTTTGCTAAATGTGGGTCATGAAAAAACTCTTCAAGAGCCAGGAGAAAAAATGAGGGTATGTACTTTTCTTTGGACATACTTTGGATATACCACATCTATTTATGAAGGGAAAAATGTAGAGTTTGTAAGAAATAGAAATGGCGAACTTATGGCTAAAAGAGATGAAGAAGAAGGAGGAATGGATGTGGACTATGTAGCAGGAGTTCCAGACAGTGGAATAGCTCATGCCTTAGGATATGCCAACGGTAGTAAGTTTAGATACTCTAGGCCTTTAATAAAATACACTCCTACATGGCCAAGAAGCTTTATGCCTCAACATCAAGATGCTAGAAACTTAATTGCAAAGATGAAGCTAGTACCAGTGTTTAAGATGATAAATAAAAAGAAGTTTATTCTAGTAGATGACTCCATTGTAAGGGGTACACAACTTAGGGAAACCGTTGGATATCTTACGGAAAATGGAGCAGAAGAAATTCATGTTAGATCAGCTTGTCCTCCGATAATGTTTGGGTGTAAGTATCATAACTTTTCAAGAAGTATATCAG
>CAYJGT010000002.1:44553-47825 GCA_964370035.1 uncultured Oscillospiraceae bacterium | reverse complement strand
AAGACTTTGAAACATATAAGGGATACTATTGTGGTGTCTGTAAATCAATAGGCAAAAATCATGGTCAACTTCCTAGAATTGGACTGAGCTATGACGCTGCCTTTTTGGCCAGTTTATTGGATGGCCTTGATAATAATCAGGTGGCCTACACTAGGGAACATTGTATTATACATCATATTAAAAAAATGCCTATTGTTAGAAGTAAGGCTGTAGATTATGCTGCAGATGTTATGCTACTACTTGGTTATCATAAACTAGAGGATGATTATTTAGATGAGAAAAAAACCGGAGCAAAAATAGGAACTCAGCTATTAAAAAAAATATATAAAAAGCTTTCGGTTAAATATCCAAGCTTAGATAAGGAAATAAAGCAACAGCTAGGAAACCTACATAGCCTTGAAAAGGAAAAAGAAAAAAGCCTTGATAAAGTAGCGGATTCTTCTGCAAAGATAATAGAAGAAATATTTGCTTACTATTTTGAAAATGTAGATGGAGCAAAGCCTAAAACCCAAAATGAGTTAAGGGCTATTAGAAGGTTAGGCTATATGTTAGGAAAGTGGATTTACCTAATTGATGCTATTGATGATCTGGAGGAAGATGTACTAGAAGGAAGGTATAATCCATTTATCTATAAATTAGAAATAGACAGGGATAGGTACAAAGAAAGCAATGAAGCCTATAGAATGGAAGTCGCGGATATAGGTGAAAAAAATCTATTTCTATATGGTAGTGATTTAGTGGAATGTTTAGATGAATTAGTGTTTCTAAAAAATGAAGATATTGTAGATAATATTTTATCTTTGGGATTATTAAGAAGGGCTCAAACTGTAATTGGAGAGTTAAAAGACCCGCAATTAAAAATAGAAAATAAGAAAAAAAGTAGAAAAATTAACTAGGTTAGAATATAATGGTAGGGGAAATTTAGAAAATACTGGATTGGTAGAGTGAAAAAAGACATCACAAAATAATCAATAGATAAAAATAAAATATCAAGAAGTATATTCTAAAAAGTTCAGACCATGAGGGCTGAGAATGAGAAGTGAATAAATATTTAAGAAATAATAAATAATTACAGATAATAAGTAAAGGAGCAGAAAAGTATGGACCCGTATAAAGTGCTAGGAGTTGAGAGAACTGACAGCGATGAAGACATTAAAAAAGCCTATAGAAGTTTGATTAAAAAGTACCACCCGGATAAGTACCAAGACAATCCCTTGGAAGACCTAGCGGAAGAAAAAGTAAGAGAAATTAATGAAGCTTACGATCAAATTATGGCTGAAAGAAAAGGTGGCGGAGTTGCTGGCAATAGTAATAGAAGTTCTAATCCACAGTACATGGATGTTCGAAGAGCTATTGATGGTGGAAGATTAGATGAAGCTGAAAGAGTCCTAGGGAGTATGGGAAAGAGAGATGCTGAATGGTATTTCTTAAGTGGGATGCTTAGTGTGAGAAAAGGTTGGTACGATGAAGGTATTGGGCTAATACAGCAAGCCGTTCAAATGGATCCTAGAAACCCAGAGTATAACGATGCATTAAACAGAGTAGCGCGAAGAGGCCAAGGCTATCAAACAAATGCCTATGGAAGAGGGTATAACCAAAATAATGACCTTGCTTGCCAACTGTGTCAATGCTACATATGCGCGGATTGTTGTTGCAACTGCATATAGAGGTGCAAAATGGTAGATAAAAAGAAAAGCGGCGGATTTAATATTGCTTTAGGAGGAATTTTGACTGCCCTTACGGTAGTATTCATGTACATTGCTTCTTTTATTCCGGGGATGGAATTAACAATGTTTGCGATTAGTTCTTTCTTTGTGGCAATTATGGTAATAGAGGCAGGCCCACGAGATGGTTTAATTATGTTCTTGGCCGCAGGAATTATTGGGTTCGTTATTATCCCAAATAAAATTGGGATAGCACCTTACTTATTATTGTTTGGTTACTATGGAATAGCGAAATACTATATAGAGAAAATAAACAAGCTAGTGCCAGAATTGTTAGTTAAGGTTTGTCTGTTTTTAATAACTTTCGGGATAGGATTTTTCCTTTTCCAAGAAGTGTTTTTAGGACAAATAGAACTTCCAGACTATCCGTTGCCGGTATTGGCCGTGGCAGGTGCTGTGGTATTTTTGATATATGATAGAATTTACTCTATAGCAATTATGTTATATATCAACAAAGTAAAAAACAAAATTAGAAGATAACTAGAAGGGCAGTCTTAATTGGTTGCCCTATTTTATTAAGAAAAAGCCGTTAAATAGTATGGCCAGATAAGATTATAAAAAAATAATCTAGCAGTATGGACAAATAAGATTAATGAAAACAGCCTTACATTAAGTTGAAAAGATGATGCGTAAAATCAATATAATTTAAAAATTTAAGATAAATGAAAGAATTAAAAAATTTGTAGACTTAGTTGTGATTAATATTCAGCAGGCTCTAGTTTGCCGGGCTATAGGTACTTTTAAGGAGTATTAATTAAAGGGTCTAATAAATTTACAGAGGAAAGGAAAAGAGAAAAATGATAAAAGTTGCTGTGACAGCTCCAAGAGGGAAGCAAGCTAGTTTAATAATTCAAGAGATATTATTAAATGAGAAATACAAAAAAAGCATTAAACTAGTAGGTTGTATAGGACCAAAAGGAAGGGATTACATTGGTAAAGACGCAGGTTTAGTTTCTAGGGCGGGTATTGAATCTGGAGTAATGGTTGTTGATGATATTAGAAAAGCCATAGAAGATGCAGATGTAGTGGTAGATTTTTCTACAAGAGAATTATCTATGGAAGTTTTGGAGGCCTGCATAGAAAATGAAAAAGCCTTGATTTGCGGAACGACGGCTTTTTCTGCTGAAGAGGTTGAAGAAATAATTACTGGTTCAAAATATATCCCATTACTTAAAGCTGCAAATACATCTAGAATGGTCAATGTAATGTCGGAAGTTGCAGGGATGCTAGCGAAAAGACTAAAAGGAAATTGTGATGTTGAAATAATAGACATGCACTGTAATGACAAATTAGATTCACCAAGTGGAACAGCAAAAGAACTAGGGGAGAAGATCGCGTTAGAAGGAGAGATCGGCACAGAAGAAATAACATTCCATTCGATTAGAGCTGGGAATACACCAAGCAGTCACACTATAATATTTGGAGGTATTGGAGAAAGAATTGAACTGACACATCATGCCTATGATTTGGGTTGTTGTGCTAGAGGCGCCTGTGATGCTATTATCTTTTTAAACGATAAGACGGCAGGACTATATAAAATTGAAGAGG
>CAYJGT010000002.1:0-44453 GCA_964370035.1 uncultured Oscillospiraceae bacterium | reverse complement strand
ATACGGTTTTTGTAGTCCAATCCTCTACATTCCAAACGTCTGTAATCCAATCTTGATAAAAACTTGGCTCGTGGCAAACTATTAGTATAGAGCCTTCATAAGCGGCAAGGGCCCTTTTTAATTCTTCTTTTGCATCTACATCTAAATGGTTAGTAGGCTCGTCTAGAATAAGCCAATTACTTTCTTTTTGCATTAAATCACAAAGCCTCACCTTAGCATTTTCACCACCACTAAGGACTTTCATTTGACTTGTAATATGTTCGTTAGTTAAGCCACAATGAGCCAAGGCAGAACGAACTTCAGCATTGGTGTAGGAAGGATACTTAGCCCAAATATACTCTAATGCTGTGGTCTTATCGTTTCTAGAAGCTTCTTGCTCATAGTAAGCTGGAATAAGATAATCGCCAAGTTGTGCCTTTCCGGAAAAGGCAGGGATTTCTCCTAGAATTGTTTTTAATAAAGTGCTTTTTCCAAGACCATTTGTTCCGACTATAGCTAGTTTATCGCCTCTAATCATTTTAAAATTTAAAGGGCTAGTTAAGGCTTCATCATAGCCAATTACTAGATCTGTGCAATCAACTAAAACCTTGCCAGAGGTTTTCCCTTTTTTGAAGTCGAATTCCGGCTTTGGCTTTTCTCTTGGCTTTTCAATTACTTCCATTTTGTCTAGCATTTTTGCTCTACTGTTGGCCATTCCCCTAGTAGCAACCCTTGCTTTATTTCTTGCGATGAAATCTTTAGTTTTTGCAATTTCGGCCTGCTGTCTTTTATATGCCGCATCTTGCTGGGAGATTTTAATTTCATTCATCCTTACAAAATTATTGTAATCTCCAGTGTATCTACTTAGTTCTCCGTCGTCTAAGTGATATATTACATTAACTACGGAATTTAAGAAGTCTACATCATGGGAAATTAATATGAAGGCATTTTCATATTCAGTTAAATATCTTTTAAGCCAAGCAATATGCTCTTCGTCTAAATAGTTAGTAGGCTCATCTAAAAGAAGAATAGAGGGGTCTTCTAAAAGCAATTTCCCTAAAAGCACCTTCGTTCTTTGCCCTCCGCTTAATTGGCTTACATCCTTATCAAGGCCGATGTCCAAAAGGCCCAAGCCGTCAGCCACCTGCCCTACCTTTACGGGAATTTCATAATAGCCACTATCTTCAAGTATGTGTTGGTACTCCCCTGCTTCTTCCATAAGGACATCCATGTCGCAGCCTTCAACAGCCATATCCTCGTATAGTTTTAGCATCTTTCCTTCGATCTCGTGCATATAATCGAAAGCGCTACTTAAGGCCTGTTCAATAGTAGTTCCTGGTTTAAGTGTAGAGTGTTGGTCAAGGTAGCCAACTCTAACATTTCGAGACCACTCAACAGTGCCTTCGTCAGGTTGAATATTTCCGATAATAATATTAAGGAAAGATGACTTTCCTTCTCCGTTTGCACCAACAAGTCCTACATGTTCGCCTTTTAACAAACGAAAGGAGGCATCTTCTAAGATTCTTCTGCCTCCGAAATCATGAGAAACACTAGTTACATTCAATAAGCTCATTGTTCTGTCCCCTTTGTACTATATTTTAATTTTCTTTATTAATTCTAGAATCAAAAGATTATAGAATATTAAGTCGACTCTTTTTCTTGCGTTGTCTCGGTTAAATTTTCTTCTTCATTAATGCCTTCGTCATTATCATCCTCTAGAGCAATGCCTTCGTTATTATCATATTCTAGAGCTTGGCCTTCATCTGAAGTGTTATCAATATTTTTAATTTCAGTATCTATATCTTCAGATGCTACAACTTTGGAAGGAGTAGGAGTGTTATTCTCGGGCACTATAGGGATGGTTGGTAGTTCAGCAAGTAACCAGTCTGCTAGGTTTTTATAAATGTCATACTTTGCAGATTCTTGGAAAATTTCATGCCTTAATCCAGAATAAGCACAAATCGATACATTAGCTAAGCCTACGCTTTTTAGTTCGCGGGCAAGTTTTTTAATGTCTTTTCCGAAATGCCCAACAGGATCACCTTTCCCGTAAGCAATATAAACAGGTAAGTGTTTGTTATAATCTGTCATAATGGATCTTCTCGAGACATAAGTTATTAAACCTGCAAGATTTTCAAAGCCATCAGTAGTAAAGGTAAATCCACATAGAGGATCTCCAATATACTTCTCTACATTTTCTTTATCAACAGACAACCAGTCGTAAGGAGTTGCAGGATTAGAAATCTTTTTATTATATGAACCAAATGTATTTACATTAAGAAATTGGCTCCTGTACATTTTTCCTTTAAAAAAGCCAATTAACTTAGCTATGGTTTTTCCCAGTGCGGAAAGCATATTTGAGTTACATGTACCAACTAAAATTGCCTTGCCAGGTATATTTGGAAAAGCAGCTAGGTAGGCTCTAGTTGTTAAAGAACCCATGCTGTGCCCTCCAATATTAAAAGGGGTGTTGGGGTAAGTCGCTCTAGCTATGTCAGTTAAAACTTTGGCATCATAAACCATGTTCATCCAAGCCTTACTTCCTCCGAAATATCCTAAATGTTCAGGGCTTAGAGAGCTCCTACCATGTCCGATGTGATCATTAATATAAAAAGCAATTCCTCTGCTTGCCAAATATTCTCCAAGTAGAGTATATCTTTCTTTGTATTCTGCCATGCCGTGCATAAACTGCAAGACCTGTTTAGGTTCACCTTGAGGAGCTATGCACATATACTCAATAGTTGTTGACTTATCGGAGCTTAAGTAAGTGCCATAAGTTGTAGTTATTGAGTCCTGGTCGAGTTCAACTGGTTTCTCAGTCGTTAGCTCTCCGAAGGTTTCTCTTGCGTCTTGCTCTTTTTCGCCTAATGAATCTTTAATATCCATATGTATTTCTCCAATTCTATAGATTATTATAACAAAAAACAAAATGGAAATAAAGAAAAAGGGGGTAAGTTGAGATAAATTTGTGATGGGAGCTAGTGTAAATAAAATATTGCGAGCCGCTAAAAAAGCTAAATAAAAGCAGATGGACATATGAAGTAACTGTGGTATACTTATAAGGATCAAATAAAACTTTGACAAATTGCCCAATAGAGTAAAATGGTGAAGATGCTGCAAATATACCATAAAGTAGGGCGTTGAAAAAAGACTATTATTACTAGAAAATTGGAGAAAGGGCTTGTGGATGAAAAAGATGTTAAGAGTAATACTTTGCATAGTTGCTTTGCTTATTATTATAGCATTGATATATGTAACATATGTTTTTGTGAGTTATGAAAGAATAGAAGATAACATTAAAGTGCCAGTTACAGGAGAATATCAAGAGAAGACTGCAGAGTGGACAGATAGTCATACAATTTTGACATATAATATAGGGTATGGAGCATATAGCCAAGACTATACATTCTTCATGGATGGAGGAACGGATTCGAGAGGCAGAAGTGAAGAAGAAGTAAAAGGAAATGTAGAAGGAGCACTTGAGATTGCCAAAGAATATAACCCTGATTTCCTGTTTTTTCAAGAAGTCGATATAATGGCAGATAGAAGCTTTGATATAGATCAAAGTGAAATGATTAGTCAAGCCTTTCCAAATTATCAGATGGCGGAAGCCATAAACTATGACTCGGCATATTTGTTTTATCCTATATTGGATCCAATTGGAAAGTCGAAATCTGAGTTGGTTACCCTATCAAAATATCAAATGGAAGAAGGGGTAAGAAGAAGTTTGCCAATCTCAGAAGGGTTCAACAAATTTTTTGATCTGGATAGGTGCTATGTAGTCAACAGTGTCACTTTGACAAATGGGAAAAGTCTGTACTTGTACAATGTTCATCTTTCGGCGTATGGGATAGACGCCAGTATAAGGGATGCTCAAATGAAAACACTTTTCGATGACATGAATGCAAAATTAGAAGAAGGTCATTATGTAATTGCAGGTGGAGATTTTAATCATGACTTTACCGGAAATTCGGGCGAATATTTTAATGAAGGCAAGGAAGTTGATTATAGCTGGGCTCAGCCTTTCCCAGACGAGTATTTAGGAGAAAACTTTGTTAAGGCTACAGATTATGAAGATGGTGGCTATAATCCAACTAGTAGATTGAATGATGTGCCGTATACTCCTGAGGATGCAACAGTTGTAACTATTGATGGGTTTATACACTCGAAAAATATTAAAATTATTAAAGTTGAAAACATCAACACTGAATTTGAATATACGGACCACATGCCGGTGCTACTTGAATTTAAAGTATATTAAAGTTTATCATTATAAAAGAAAGATTAAGCGACATAACGAGGGGTTGTGTCGCTTTTTTGTTAAAGCAACAAAAAAATATAAAAAATAGGCGAAATTACCACAAAAAAATGGTGGAAAATAAAGGGTAATTCATTGCAAATGCCAAAAAACTATTATATACTATAGTGAAGGCTTATAATAAATAGTAAAGTCGAAAAATGAAAGGAAAGCCCATGAATAATAAGAAATTTTATATAACTACACCAATCTATTACCCAAGCTCTAACTTACATATTGGTCATACATACTGTACTGTAATGGCAGATGCCATGGCAAGGTTTAAGAGAGCAACAGGCCACGATGTAATGTTCCTTACTGGAACTGATGAACATGGACAAAAAATCCAAGATATTGCATTGAAGGAAGGCGTGGAACCACAAGCATATGTAGATAATGTAGTGGCAGGAATTAAAGACTTGTGGGCAACAATGGAAATTTCATATGATGATTTTATTAGGACTACTGAAGATAGACATAAAACTAGAGTGCAAGCTTTGTTTAACCGATTATATGAAAAAGGAGAAATATATAAAGGAGAGTACAAAGGTCTTTACTGCAAACCTTGTGAATCATTTTGGACTGATTCACAGCTAGCAGAAGGAAAGTGTCCTGACTGTGGTAGAGAAGTGGAAAACGCTAAGGAAGAAGCATACTTTTTCAAACTTTCTGCATATGGAGATAAGTTGTTAGAACTATTTGAGACTAATCCAAGTTTCTTGGAACCTGAATCAAGACGAAACGAAATGATTGGATTCATCAACCAAGGGTTGGAAGATCTTTGTATTTCTAGATCTACTTTTGATTGGGGTGTTAAGGTTCCTATTGACGAAAAGCATGTTATCTATGTTTGGTTAGATGCGTTAGCAAACTATATAACTGCTTTAGGATATCCAGATTCTCCAGAAAAATATGAGAAATATTGGCCAGCAAATGTACACCTTGTAGGGAAGGAAATTGTTAGATTTCATTCAATAATTTGGCCGGCAATGCTTATGGCTTTAGACCTTCCTTTGCCAAAACAAGTTTTAGGCCATGGTTGGCTACTTCTTGAAGGTGGGAAAATGAGCAAGTCTAAAGGGAATGTAGTTGATCCCGTGAAACTAATTGAAAGATACGGCATCGATGCACTTAAATACTTTTTGCTTAGAGAATATACTTTTGGGCAAGATGGAGTATATACCAATGAGGTAATGCTTAAAAGAATGAACTATGATTTATCAAATGATCTTGGAAATTTAGTTTCAAGAACAGTTACGATGATAGAAAAATATAATGACGGGGTTGTTCCAACATATACAGAAGCTGAGGGCGAAGCAAGAGAATTAGACAGGGACCTTATAGAAATTGCTGAGAGCGCTAGCGCAAAGGTAGAGGCCCAAATGGACAAGTTTGCATTTAATTTGGCTTTAGAAGAAATATGGGTAGTTGTAAGAAGAGCGAACAAATATATTGATGAAACTATGCCTTGGACTTTAGCAAAAAAAGAAGAAGACAAGGAGCGTTTAGACACAGTGCTGCGTAATTTAGCAGAATCATTAAGAGTGGTTTCAGTTTTAATTTATCCGTTTATGCACACAACATCTGGAAAAATTAGAGAACAACTTGGAATGGCAGAACCTAAGCCTGAATGGGAAGATGGTAAGGTTTTCTTTGGATTAAAAGGCGAAAAGGTTGCTAAAGGAAGCCCTATTTTCCCAAGGCTAGATATAGAAAAAGAACTAGAAGAATTAGAGCACCTAAACGACCCTAAGGAAGAGAATATTCCTTTAGAATTAAAAGATGAAATTGTGTACGAAGATTTTGATAAGATAGACTTTAGGGTGGGGACAATTTTGTCTTGTGAGAAACATCCAAAGGCCGATAAGCTTCTAGTGTTCCAAGTAAAAATGGGAACAGAAACAAGGCAGATTTTATCAGGCGTTGCAGAGTACTATAAACCAGAAGAGACCATAGGAAAGAAGGTAATAGTAGTTGCAAATCTTAAGCCTAGAAATCTTAGAGGGCTAGAATCAAAGGGTATGATAATGTTTGCAGACAATGAAGTGGATGGAAAAGAAACCTTTGAATTTGTTAGTACAGTAGCAGAGGATGGAAATCCAGTAACTTAATAATTTATTCGACAAATATAATGCTAGAAAATACAAGAGGAGCACAGATGCTGTTTGATACACATAGTCACTATAACAATGAAAGCTTTACAAAAGAAAAGAGGAAAGCATTATTTGAGGAAACTTCTCAGTCAGAAGTGAAATTTGTAGTAGACTGTGCCTTTGATCTTGAAAGCGCCCAAATTGCGGTCAAACATAGTGAGGAATATGACTTTTGCTATGCTACTGCAGGATATCATCCACATAATGCAGACCAAGTAGATGATATGACTTTGTTTTTAATTGAAGGATTGGCAAAGAAGGAAAGGGTAGTGGCAATTGGAGAAATTGGCCTAGACTTTTATAGAAATCTATCTCCGGAAGACATTCAAATCGAGGCATTTAGAAAGCAAATTAGGTTAGCAAATAAATTAAAGATGCCTATTGTGATTCATTCGAGAGATGCAGACAGACTAGTTATGGATATTCTCCGGGAAGAAGGAGCTTTCTCTACTGAAAGAAAAAGCTGGTTTCCGAAAAGAAAAGGTTCGGATGGCACAGAGGTGGATGATGCGAGAGTTTTACTTCATTGTTTTTCAGGGAGCAAAGAACTTGCTTGGGAATATGTGAGACAAGGAGCCACAATTTCAATTGCAGGACCTGTAACATACAAAAATAATAAAAAAACTAGAGCTGTAGTGGGAGAAATTCCAATTGAATTCCTAACAATTGAAACGGATTCTCCATATTTGACTCCTGAGCCATACAGAGGCAAAGAAAATAAACCGATGAATGTAAGATTGGTAGCGGAAAAGATTGCGGAAATAAAGGATATTTCTTATGAAGAGGTAGCTCGCACAACTTGCGAGAACGGGGTTAAATTTTTTAATATTAAAGGGTGAATGAGATGAAAAAGAAAAATAAAGTTTTCCAAATTGTAAAAGAGCGTATAATAAAAGATCGACTAATAGAAAAAGGAGATCATGTAGTGCTGGGGTTGTCTGGTGGAGTTGACTCTATGTGTCTGTTTTCGATTCTTTTAAAACTTCAAAAAACTCTAGATTTCACACTAGTAGCGGTTCACATAAACCACATGTTAAGAGGGGAAGAAGCAGATCGAGACCAGGCTTTTGTGGAAAAAGTTTGTGATAATGCTGGCGTAAAGAAATTTTCTTTTCAAGTTGACTGCAAAGGAATGGCAGAAAAAAACCAGATGACAGTTGAAGAGGCAGGTAGGTCCTTAAGATATTCAGTGTATAATCAAGTTGCAAAAGAACTTTTTAAGGGAGGAACCTTCTACGAAAAAATCAAAATAGCTACTGCGCATAATTTGGGAGATCAAGTAGAAACTATTATGATGAAGCTTATTAGAGGCACAGGCTTAGATGGCTTATCGGGTATGGATTATATTAGAGAATTAGAAGATGGCCCATATTTAATTAGACCTCTGTTGGATGTAGAAAAAGAAAGTATTGAAGAGTATTGCATAAGAAACAATGTTATTTATCGTTATGATAAAACTAATGGCGAAAATGATTATACAAGAAACAAAATTCGAATAGAGTTAATTCCTTATATCGAAGCAAACTTTAATCCGAGCTTTAAGAAGTCTATTATTGCTAATACAAGGCAAGTAAAAACTGATAGAGATTACATTTGGTATAGGGTAAAAGAAGACTACAATAAGATGCTAATTAGAAGAAGACCTCACGAAATAATTTTAGATAGGCATGATTTTAAATTGGCAGATGTTTCAATTAGAAATAGAATAATATTGATGGCTTTTGAAGAAATAAATCTTAAGAAAAATATTGGAAGGAGTCATCTGGTTCCTCTAAATGAAAAGATAGATGAAAAAGGTTGGAATGGGACAATGTACTTCCCTAAGGGATACTGCATCGATTTTAACCCGGGGCAAATAAGATTATACAATAGCAATTGTTTCGTAGAAGTAGAAAAACCAGTAGAAAAAGAAAAAGAAAAGCCGAATCTAAAGGTTGTGGGAATAAAAATTAGTCATCACAATCCTATAGAGGGGGAAGTGGTTTTGGATTATGACGTGTTTTTAGAAAAAAACAAAAATCTAGAATCTCCTGCCAGAAAATTAGAACTTAGAACTAGGAGACCAGGAGACTACCTTCCGCTAAAAGGGGGAAATGGCAGGAAAAAAATTCAGGATATTTTCGTGGATGAAAAGGTTCCTAAAGAAATGAGAGATAAAATTTGGATGCTAGCCTTGGGCAACGAAATCGTCTGGATTCTAGATGATCAAGTTAGAAATAGAATTACTGGGAAGTATACTACTAATCAGGATACTAAAAATATTTTATCCTTAAGCATAATTAAGTAACGATAAGATGATGATGAGAAAGAGGAAACAATAAACAGAAACTATATATTTATATATTAAAAAGGTTAAAAATAGTTTAACGACATAAACAATTATCTAGTTGCAAGAAAGGAAAGAGATGAAAATTAAAGGAAGAAGTATAGGGATTTATGTGTTGGTATTTGTCCTAGTAATAGGAATGTCCTACTTTTTGAGCTCAGGATCGGGAGAAGATGCTAAAGAAGTGTCTTTCTCTACTTTTACGAAGTACATAGAAGACAAGAAAATTGAAGAGCTAAATGTGGAAGAACTGAAGCTAACAGGAGAGGCGACTAATGGAACTATATATACAACGTATGCGTCTTCAATTATTGAAGTAAATTGGCTGAATGAAACTTATGTATACCCTCAAATGGATGCGGGGGACATAAAGTTAGTAAATGAAGAGCCTTATGTAACTCCGTGGTATGTAAGTCTAATGCCGACGGTAATAATGGTATTGTTACTTGTGTTCTTTTGGTTCATGATGATGAATCAAGCCGGCGGAGGTGGCAAGGCGATGCAGTTTGGAAAGAGCAAGGCAAAACTACAAACTGGGTCTCAGTTGAAGAAACTAACATTTGCAGATGTAGCAGGTTTAGATGAAGAAAAAGAAGAGTTAGAAGAAGTTGTAGACTTCTTGAGAAATCCAAGAAAATACAATAATGTAGGAGCAAGAATCCCGAAGGGAATATTGTTGGTAGGTCCTCCAGGAACTGGTAAAACATATGTTTCAAGGGCTGCAGCTGGAGAAGCTGGGGTTCCATTCTTTACAATAAGTGGTTCTGACTTTGTAGAGATGTTTGTCGGAGTAGGAGCTTCAAGAGTAAGGGATCTTTTTGAACAAGCAAAAAAGAATGCACCTTGTATTATTTTCATAGACGAGATTGATGCTGTAGGTAGAAAGAGGGGAGCAGGTCTCGGTGGCGGACATGATGAGAGAGAGCAGACATTAAATCAACTTTTGGTTGAAATGGATGGCTTTGCTGTTAATATGGGAATAATTATTCTGGCGGCAACCAATAGGCCAGATATACTAGACCCTGCACTTTTAAGACCAGGAAGATTTGACAGACAAGTGGTAATTGGCGTTCCGGACATTAAAGGTAGAGAAGAAATTTTTATTGTTCACTCAAAGAACAAACCTTTAGCACCAGAGGTAAACCCAAAGGTACTTGCAAGAAGAACTCCAGGATTTACACCTGCGGATATTGAAAATATGCTAAATGAAGCGGCCCTTCTTACAGCAAGGAGAAATGGAAGATTTATCCGAATGACAGAAATAGAAGAAGCTATTACTAAGGTGATTGCTGGGCCTGAAAAGAAGAGTAGGGTAATTAGTGAAGAAGAGAGAAAGCTAACTGCTTATCATGAAGCAGGACATGCAATTGTTGCGCACGCACTTCCTGGCACTGATCCAGTACATCAAATCACAATAGTTCCAAGGGGAAGAGCTGGTGGATTCACCATGATTCTGCCTAAGGAAGATAAATATTACGGCACTAAGTCAGGCATGAGAGAGCAAATTGTACATTTATTAGGTGGAAGAGTTGCGGAAATGTTAACTCTAGATGATATTAGTACAGGGGCGAGCAACGATATTATGCGAGCTACTGAGATAGCGAAAGACATGGTTACAAAGTATGGATTTAGTGAAAAACTAGGGACTGTAAATTATAGTTCGTCTGATGAAGTGTTCCTTGGAAAAGACTTCTCTACTAGAAAGAACTACTCTGAGGAAACTGCTTCGGAGATAGATGAAGAGATTAAAAAGATCATTGAAGAGGCTCATAAAGAAGCGGAGCATATACTTTCAGAAAATATGGAAAAGTTGCATGAAATTTCAAAAGCGTTACTTGAAATTGAAACACTAGATGGTGAACAGTTTGAAGAACTTTATGCGGGTAAGATTACAGCTGATCAATTAAATGTAGCAGTGAAAGAAAAAGAAACAACCATTGCCCTTAGAAATAAAGAAGAAGCTGAGGAAATGGAAAGAATTATCGAAGAAGAAAGAGCTAAAGAAGAGGCAGAACTAGCTGCCTATGATGGCGACTACTTAAATGAAGAAAGTGAAGATGAAATCAAGCTTTCAGAAGAGAACGAAGAAGTTGACACTAAAAAAGCAGCAAAGCCAAAGGCAAAAGAAAAAGCTCCAAAAGTTGCAAAAGCTGAGGCGCCAGAAAAAAAATCTGAAACTGAAGTGGCAAAGCCAAAGGCAACGCAAAAAAAGACGAAAGAAAGCGAGGAGAATGAAGAGACGAAAACTCCTAAGGCTAAGCCGACTACTCCAAAAACTAAAGACGTAAAGAAGGATGAAGCAAAGAAAGAGCCTAAGGCCAAGTCGACTACTTCAAAAACTAAAGTATCCAAAGATGTTGACGCAGAAGAAGGAACAAAAAAGACTAGGAGTAAATCAACGAAAACTAAAGATGAGGAATAATAACTCAGAATAAGGGTAAAGGTGGAATAGATGGGATTTACATTGGAAGAATGCCTAGGGCTAAGTGCTCTGCTAGGGACAGAAATTATCACTGGCAAGAGCCAGCTAGGGAAGAGCATAAAGAAAGTTTCTTACTTAGAAAGCACGAATGTTTCGGAGATTGAAAAATACTGCAAAGATAGTGCGCAGCTTGTAATTGCCACTTTTTCAGAAATTAAAAATGATGTTTTGAAACAGTGTAAAGTCATAGAGTCATTAGCTCGAAATGAAAATGTAGGGTTGATACTTTTAAGGGTTGGAACTGTACTAAATTCAGTAGATGAAAAGGTAATAAGTATAGCCAAAGAATACAACTTTCCGATAATAACGTCCAAGGATAGTGAAGCGTCTCTTGGAGATGTAATTGCGGAGATTAACCGGAAGATATTTTACGGTAGCAAGGAAAATTTTCAAAACAGATTAATAAGTAACAGTATATTTCATTTGTTGAATTTTGAAAAATATGACAACTTTCAAACGGCACTTAGAGAAGCAGCAATAGCAAATGAGTTTCAGGCTATTATCATAAGCCCTGACTTTAACCCAATACTTTCGATAGAAACTAGGCATAGGGCGACAATTGCAGAGGCAGTTGAAGCTTGGAGAAATAATGCGAATAAGACTGGAGAGGGAGTCTATACAGCGAAAGATATTAAGGGAGTTCTAACCTATTGGGGGCCAATAAATATTGGGGAAGAGAGTAACTTCTTGTTATTGGTGGATAATAATGACTATTATACAGTGGGGGAGATTGCTAAACTAGCTGAAATTATTGAAATTTCTGCGTTGATGTGGAAGTATTCTCCAGATAGCGATTCTAAAGCAGAAATGATAAAGGCTTTAAGAAGAGGAAACAGAAGCCTAGCATATACATTGAATAATGATGCCAGAATAAATGAAGAACAGATTATAAGCGTGTTTTTTATTAAAGGTGTTGAAGATGCAGATCTTGATAAAAAAGTTCAAAAGTATATAAAGGAAGGCTTGGAATTTGTCCGTGTTAATGAAGGTCTAGAGACCTACGGAGTTATTCTGTCAAAAGCAGCAGTAGGGAAAAAGAATAAAGAAGAAGAGCGACAAGTGTGTCTAGAATTTTATTCGGAAATAGGCGAAAGCAAAGATAGAGCAGTATTTCAGGTGACAGGAATAGAAGGGATAGAAGGAACCATAGAAGCATTTCAACTGATAAATGAGACAAGTCACTTTGTAGAAAGCGTATATCCAAACAGGATGGTGTTTTCTAAATTCGAACTATCATTAGTCAGAAATTGTGTAGGGATGGAGTTGCAAGGTGGAACTATCAAAAAAACATACCTTGACCTTTTAAAACCCTTGGAAGAAGTCGGGGATATAAAAGAAAAACAACTATTGGAAACACTTGAAACATTTATCCTAGATACTGGATTAAATAGCAACAAAACTGCAGAGGTGCTAAAAATTCATGCAAACACAGTACAGTATAGATTGAAAAGAGCAGATGACTTACTTGGAGCGGAAATTTCGACTAATAGGATAGTTCCTAGTTTGACTGTTGCGCTAGCCCTTAGAAGGTTAAATAAAAATCGATAGATAAAAGGTAGGATGTTTCTACAAATAAGGTGAATATATTGAATGATAAAGACGTTACTTAGCTATCTGTAAAGCATAATGTATACATTTGCAATTCACCTTGAAATATAAGGGGAGTTATTGTATAGTTGTTGTGGATAAGTGTACGTAAGGAGGAACATAAATGGATAAACTAGAACAACTTCGTGCCCTCAAAGCTGAAATCGCTTTAGGTGGCGGAGAAAAGAGAATAGAAGATCAACACAAAAGAGGCAAGTTGACTGCTAGAGAAAGAATCGATATCCTTTTTGATGAAGGGAGTTTTGTAGAAATTGATGTATTTGTATCTCATAGATCTACAAACTTTGACATGCCAGAAAAGCATGCGCCTGGAGATGGTGTAGTAACTGGTTATGGTAGAGTGGATGACAGATTAGTATTTGCATTTGCTCAGGACTTCACAGTAATTGGAGGTTCTTTAGGGGAATATCACGCAGAGAAAATTGTGAAAATTCAAAACATGGCATTAAAAATGGGAGCGCCAATAGTTTGTATGCAAGACTCAGGTGGTGCTAGAGTAGAAGAAGGTGTAAACGCACTTTCTGGCTTTGGTAAGATTTTTTACAATAATACAATCTCGTCAGGTGTAATTCCGCAAATTTCAGTAATTATGGGACCTTGCGCAGGGGGAGCAGTATACTCACCTGCCATTACAGATTTTATTTTCATGGTAGACAAAACTAGCCAGATGTTTATCACTGGACCACAGGTAATTAAAACAGTAACAGGCGAGGAAGTTTCAGCTGAAGCGTTGGGCGGAGCAATGACTCACAACAGCATTAGTGGAAACGCACATTTCATTGGAGCGGATGATACTAGCACTCTTCAAAGTGTAAGAGAGCTACTAAGCTTATTCCCTTCAAATAATATGGAGGTTGCTCCTCAAGTGTTATGTTCAGATGATATTAATAGATTGAATCCAGAGTTTGATACGATTATTCCAGATAATCCAAACAAAGCATATGATATGTATCAGGTTATTAAAGGGATTTCAGATGATGGATATTTATTTGACGTAATGCCACATTACGCAAAGAATATGATAACCTGCTTCATCAGAATTGATGGTAACTCAGTGGGAGTTATTGCAAACCAACCAAAGGTTGGAGCAGGATGCTTAGACATAAATGCTTCAGATAAGGCTGCAAGATTTATTAGAAGATGCGATGCGTTTAACATTCCACTTCTTACTATTGAAGATGTTCCTGGATTCCTTCCTGGAACTGACCAAGAGTATGGCGGAATTATTAGGCACGGGGCAAAAATGCTTTATGCTTATTGTGAGGCTACAGTACCTAAGGTTACATTAATTCTTAGAAAAGCATATGGCGGAGCTTACATAGGAATGTGCAACAAAGAGCTTGGAGCCGATCTAGTTTTAGCTTGGCCAACAGCACAGATTGCTGTTATGGGAGCTTCAGGAGCTGCAAATATTATTTCATCAGTTAGAAAAGAAATAAAAGCTTCAGATGATCCGATTGCAAAAACACAAGAAAAAATCGCAGAATATGAAGAAAAATTCAACAATCCATATAGAGCAGCTGAAATGGGTTATGTAGATGACATAATCGAGCCAGCTACAACAAGACAAAGAGTTGTAAATGGATTTGATATGCTGTCATCAAAGAGAGAGTCACTGCCTGCTAAGAAGCATGGTAATATTCCACTATAGGAGGTAAACGATGAGTTTAATGGAAATGTTTAGCAATCCTGAACAAATTGAAAACCTTTCAATGGGTGACAAGCTGTTAGGGGGATTGATAACAACAGTAATAGGAATAAGTATTACATTTATAGTTTTGCTGTTGTTGTGGATTATTATTGCAGTAGTATCTAAGGTAATAGCTTCAACTGAGAAGAAAGAAAGCTCGCCAACTCCGGCTCCTGCCCCAGCGGCGGCAGTACAAGCCCCAGTTGAGGAAACTGTAGATGATGGACAATTGATAGCGGTTATTACCGCCACAATTGCTGCTATGGAAGGTGAAGGCGCAATGTCAAACCTGATAGTAAAAAGAATCAGCAGAATTTCAGGGAGTGCACCGACTTGGTCTGTAGCAGGAAGAGCTGAAGTAATTGAAAGTAGAAGATAGACTTTTTTAGAAATAAAATGAAAAATAGTTACCTAGGATTTTTAGCCTGTTATAAGGCGTTAAATGATTAAAACAAATGATAGGTTAAAAAGACAAGTGAAGGAGAAAAAGTATGAAACAATATAACATAACAGTAAATGGAACAACATATGTAGTAGATGTAGAAGAAGTTAAAGGATCTGCACCAGCCGCAGCCGCGCCTGTAGCAGCAGCTCCAGTTGCGGCACCTGCGCCAGCAGCGCCAGCGGCTCCAAAAGCAGCCCCAGCTCCAGCGGCAGCTCCTTCTGCAGGAGCAACAACAGTAACAGCTCCAATGCCTGGAACAGTGTTTGAAGTTAATGTAACTGTTGGACAAGCAGTAAATGCAGGAGATGTACTAGTAGTTCTTGAAGCAATGAAGATGGAAAATGAAATTGTTGCACCACAAGCTGGAACAGTTGATGCGATTCCGGCACCTAAGGGCGCTGCAGTAAATGCAGGAGATGTTTTAGTATCTCTAAAGTAGATTTATAATTTGAATTCTAATAGTTGAAACAAATTATAAGCTCATACATAAAAACAACAGGAACCTATTTCACTTTGAGAAGTAGGTTCCTGTTTTAATTGTAAGATTTAAGGTTAGTTGCACTACTAATGCTAGCAAGATATAGACGCAGATTTCTAAGAGGTTGGTTAAAGCGGTTAAAGAGGAAGATTAAAAAGGCTCTTTAAGAAATAGGTATTGAAGAGAACAGGGCTTTGACTTGATCTTTAGTGGTAAGACTGTTTAGCTGTTGCTTAATTTTAGAACCACCTCTAACTCCTTTTAAGTACCAAGCGCCATGAGATCTAATCTGGCGAACTGCAACATACTCGCCCTTTTCCTCTATAAGAAGGTTGAACTGTTCTAGCAAAACTTGCATTTTTTCTAGAAGGGTCACTTCGACTGGAATATAACCATTTAGATTTCCCTTGTTAATATAATAAGCCCATGCCTCTGTTAGTTCTCTAAAGATAAATGGATTTCCCATAGCTCCTCTTCCGATCATTACAGCGTCCACACCATAAGTTGTTAAACAGGTTACTCCATCTATACCTGTAAAAATATCTCCATTTCCAACAACTGGAATATTTATAGCCTGCTTTATCTTTGCAATGCCTTCCCAATCTGCAGTACCGTTATAGAATTCTTCTCTAGTTCTACCGTGAACTGCTATAAATTCAGCACCAGCAGATTCAATAGCCTGTGCTACTTCTACTCCATTGATGGAATTCTTATCCCAGCCAAGACGAATTTTTGCAGTTACAGGTTTCCCGCTGACAGACCTAGCTACTTTGACTAATTGATATACCAAATCTGGATTTTTCATTAGGGCAGAGCCTTCTCCATTTTTAACTATTTTGGGGACTGGGCAGCCCATATTAATGTCTAAAATAACATTATCTCTGTCAGCAAGGTTTTCTGCTGCGTACTTAATTACATCGGGCTCTGAACCGAAAATTTGAAAGGCTACAGGTTGCTCATTAGGAGAAGTTAAAAGGAGTTTTTCTGTATTTTTATCTCCGTAGAACATTCCCTTAGCACTAACCATTTCGCTGTAAACAAGAGATGTTCCCATCTGCTTGCAGATTACTCTAAAGGGTCTATCGGTAACTCCTGCCATTGGGGCTAGTATGAAAGGGTTGTCAAGTTTTATTCTCCCTAATTCTATTTTCATTTAAATAATACCAACTTTCTTGAAACTTTTCCTAAAAAGATTCTAGGTTAAACTGTATAAAATAAGTAGTAAATAGAGTATAACAGAAACTGTGTTTAGAATAAACTAGGAAAGGTTATCAACTTTGGGAAGAAAAACAGTGAAGAAGCAGAAAAGATTAAAAAAATTGACAGACTGATGATAATTAGATAGACTTAATCTAGGCAAAGGCATCGGCAGTTGCCTAGATGTGAATACGAATTATTTTGCAATATTTTTTATTAAAAAAATAAATAAATAAAATAGTGTTTGAAATATTATATTGATGGGATTATAATGTACTAGTTAATTGAGTTATCCTAGTTTTTAAACATGAAAATTTTTAAAAGGAGAAGAGTATGTTATTAACTTTTGATGTGGGAAATACAAATATAGTAGTTGGAGCTTTTGAAGGTGATAAACTAGTGCAAAATTGGAGATTTAGTACAGATAGCAATAAAAGTGCTGATGAGTATGGGATGATGCTTATACAACTGTTTGCCCACGAGAAAATAAATATTGAAGATGTAGAAGATGTAATAATTTCAACAGTTGTACCATCCTCGTTATTTTCTTTGATGCACGCGTCAACAAAGTATTTCAAGAAAAAGCCGATCATTGTAAATTCGGAAATTAAAACAGGGTTAAAAGTTATGTATGATAATCCTGCTCAAGTTGGGGCAGATAGAATAGTAAATGCAGTTGGAGCTAGAGCTAAATTTGATGGAGCGTTGATAATTATAGACTTTGGTACGGCCACAACTTTTTGTGCGATTACTGAAAAAGGGGAGTACCTAGGAGGCTCAATTGCGCCAGGACTGTTAATATCTTCAGGGGCTCTTTTTGAAAAAACTGCAAAATTGCCTAAGGTTGAACTTGACTATACTGAAAATGTGATTTGCAAAGAAACAAGTGAAAGTATTAAAACAGGAGTAGTAATGGGGCATATGGGAGCGGTGGAGTTTATTGTCAAGAGAATGAAAAAAGAACTTAATGATATTATCTCGGAAGGAACTGGTATCAAGGTAATTGCAACAGGAGGCACTGCAAGCATGATAGCCAAAGGTGTAGACTGTATTGATCATGTAGATAAAATGTTAACCTTAGAAGGGTTAAGAATTATTTATGAATTGAATAAGGAAAATAGGTAGTTGAGCAAGGTGATATGCTCTGTAATATGGAAAATCAATTAAAATAAAGAGAGACCAACTGGTCTCTCTTTATTTTAATTAGTCTTTAATCTGGTTAGGATAGACTTTGAATGATTTTCTAAAACCTGATGACTTATAATCAATAAGAGCGCTTCTAGCAATTCCTGAAGCTTCCTCTGAAACTGGAACTGAAGTTCCAGACGGTAAATACTTTGTATTTCCTTCAGAATCAGATTGGGGCAACAAAATTTCTATCATCTTTCTATTTTTTGAAGAATATAGAACATCAAAGGCTAAAACATAGCCGCAGCACCCACCTTTTACTAGGGATAAGCCAAATTGTTTGCCAGACTGCAACTCTTCAAGATATTTGTCAAAAGCTGTTTTGGTGAATTGAATTTTCATACTAATCGTTACTTTCTACAAATTGGTCAGCTCCAACGCCGCAGACAGGACACTCATCAGGGGCAGTGTCGCCTTCGTGAACATAATCGCACACAATACATTTCCATTTCATAATATTACCTCCATAATTAATATAGATAAGATTTGCTATAGTATATACTAATTTGTAAAAAAGGTAAACCCTAAATCAAACATTAATTACATTTATTGGTAATGTGAAGTTAAGAGAAACTATGGGGAGAAACTTGGGAGAAACTTACACTTGGGCAGGTGCGGGTAATGCAAAAAATCCTTGCATAATATTAGGATTCGTGATAAACTAAGCTAGTTAAAAGTAACAATAGTAATCACTAACAGAAAGAGGTGAAAGCATGAAGGAAGGAATCCATCCTGATTACAAGGAATGTAAAGTAACTTGCGCATGCGGAAACACATTTGAAACAAAATCTTTAGGCGAAGAAATAAGACTTGAAATTTGTTCATCGTGCCATCCGTTCTTTACAGGCCAGCAAAAGTTCTCTCACAAAGGTGGGCGAGTTGAAAAGTTCAAGACAAAATACAATTTGGACTAGTAAAATCAAGTGCTTGCATTTTATGCGAGCGCTTATTTTTTAGAAATAATAAAAGCGGAGGAAAAAATGTACTGTGAAAATTGTGGTGGGTTGTTGACTGCAAATACATACCACTGTGGAAAATGTGGAAGTGAAATAAGTGTTAAGAAAAGGGAAGCTTTAGCAAAAAAAACAGATGAAGACGAAAGGCTGAAAGCCTTGTCCTATGTAAAGGCTGTTGAAGGAATAGAGGATAAAGGCGACGCAGAAAAATTCGACCAAGAGTCAAATGGAGAGGAGAAAGAAATCTCTGAAGAAGGGCTGATTTATGCCGATGGGAGTGCTAGCAAAACTGACACTCGTCCGCAAGATGTGAAAAAAATTAAGGGCGAAAAATTTGTAAAGCTTGTGGCGATTATTATGATAATTTTTGGAAGTCTTGCTATTCTAAGTAGCTTGGGGGAATTTATGTCTTCAAGCAAAATAAGCTATAGCGATGAATATGGAGTGCCATATTGGTTTGACATGTTTTCGGATATATTAACCCTTGCTTTGTCGAGCACCATGTTGGCCTTTGGAATTTATGGTATACAAAATTTTTACAAACCAAAAAAAGGGCATAAAATTATTAAATTTTCAATAATAATGCTTGGGTTAGCCTTTTTACCCACAATAGTAGGGGTCTTCCTAGGAAGCTCAATGCTAATTGTTGCAGGGATATTATCATTAGCCTTTAATGGAGCACTTCCGATACTGTTTTTAATAGGGGGAATTAAGCTAAAGAGTAACCTTAAAACAAATGCGCAAAGTAATGTGGATTAGCAATTGAGGGTCGTTTTAAGGGTGCGTTGATGAGTATCCAAAATAATTATACTGAGCTGTAATATAATCACCTAAGATAAAATAAAGCAACACAAAAATTGTTGATATTTTAGAAACTTTAAGCAGTTTGTGGTATAATATTAAGTTAGATAAGAGAAAAATATTGTCGTGTTATTAAACGAAACAGTAGTATAAAAAGGAGCAGAAATGTTTGACAAATTAGATTTTATTACAGATAAATTTGAAGAATTATCTTTAAAGGTTTCAGACCCAGAGGTTATAGCCGATCAAGAAGTTTGGCAGAAACATGTTAAGGAAATGGGAGAAATGGAGCCTATCGTAAATAAATATAAAGCATACAGGAAAGTAAAAGAAGATATTATATCGACCAAAGAGATGCTTGATGAAAGCGGGTTAGATAAAGAACTTTGGGAAATGGGGAAAGAAGAACTTTCGGATTTAGAAAAGCAAGTAGAGCCACTAGAGAGTGAATTGAAGATATTGTTACTTCCTAAAGATCCTAATGATAGTAAAAACGTAATTGTCGAAATAAGAGCAGGGACCGGCGGAGATGAAGCAGCATTGTTTGGGAGTGATCTTTTGAGAATGTATTCTAGATATGCAGAAAGACATGGTTGGAAAACCGAAATGATGGATGTTAATGATACTGGAATTGGTGGAATTAAAGAGGCAAGCATTTTGATTAAAGGGAATGGGGCATACTCACGCCTTAAATATGAAAGCGGAACCCATAGGGTTCAAAGAGTTCCTGAAACAGAATCCAGTGGGAGAGTACATACATCGGCGGCTACAGTAGCAGTTCTTCCTGAAGTGGACGATGTGGAAATTGAAATCAATCCTAGCGATGTAAGGGTTGATGTGTATAGATCGTCAGGTAATGGCGGGCAAAGTGTAAATACAACAGACTCAGCAGTAAGATTAACACATGAGCCTACAGGCGTAGTGGTAACCTGCCAAGATGAAAAGTCTCAAATAAAGAATAAGGATAAAGCCTTTAAAGTTTTAAGAGCAAGGCTTTATGATATGAAGCTACAAGAACAAAATAAAGAAATAGCTAGCCAAAGAAAGAGTCAAGTTGGATCAGGGGATAGAAGTGAAAGGATAAGGACTTATAATTTTCAGCAAGGAAGAATATCAGAACACAGATCAGGAGCAACAATTTATAGGCTAGAAACTTTTCTGGACGGAGATATGGATGAGATAATAGACGGGCTAATTACCATGGATCAAGCTGAAAAAATGAAGAATTTCTAACATGTATAAGGGAATATAAATGTTCAAAAAGAAAACACAAATTTTTAAGATAGAAAATAGCGAACTTGCTAATGTAGGAGATCAAAGTAAAATAGAAGAAGCTGCAAAGCTTCTATCAAAAGGCGGATTGGTTGCATTCCCTACAGAAACAGTCTACGGCCTAGGGGCTAATGCTTTAGATGAAAAAGCAGTAAAAAAAGTATATAAGGCGAAAGGAAGGCCGGCAGATAATCCTATGATAGTGCACATTGCGAGAGCAAGCGACATTGGTGCTGTAACGCCTATGCTTTCACCAACAATAGTTACTTTAATTGAGCAGTTTTGGCCAGGGCCATTAACCTTAGTTGTTAAGAAAAAGGACATAGTTCCAAAAGAGGCTACAGGGGGGTTAGAGACCGTAGCAGTAAGAATGCCAGACAATGCGATTGCTCTTGAACTAATTAATAAAGCAGGGTGCCCAGTAGCGGCGCCAAGTGCAAATTTGTCTGGAAAGCCTAGCCCCACTAAAGGTGAGCATGTGGTTGATGATTTAGACGGTATTATTGATGGCATTGTTATAGGGGATGATTGCAGAGTAGGAATTGAATCTACGGTTCTGGATGTGACAGGAGATGTATTAACCATTCTTAGACCAGGAATAATAACTGCAGCGGATATAAGTATAGCTACAAAGAAAAAAGTTGTGCTTCACCCAAGCTTATTGGAAAATGAAAAAGATGAAGAGTTTAGATCAGAATTAGGCGAAGGTAATTTAGAACTCGAAGCAGACTTTTTTGCGGATGAAGTTGAACAAAGTCACAGGAGCCATTATCAAAATGCTTTCGTGGCTAAGTCCCCAGGAATGAAATATAAGCACTATGCTCCTAATGCAAAGATGTTGGTAGTAGAAGGTCAACGGGAAAAGGTAAAGAAAGAAATAGAACGACTTCAGAAGTTAAATGAAAGATTAGGGAATAAAGTAGGGGTAATTCTTTTTGAGGAAAAAGCCTTTCTTGAAGCAGCGAGTAAGTTCTTTTCACAACTTCGAGATATGGATAAAGAGGGAGTTGATTTAATTTTAGCGGGAGCTTTAAGCGACACTGATGGGGTTGGATTTGCAGTAATGAATCGGATGATGAAGGCTGCAGGTTATAATATTGTAAAGGTATAAATTTATTTATAGGACTGGTTAAAAGAATCAGTTGAAAAATATGCCATAAAAGATTTTATGGCTTGGAAGAAAACCTAAAAAAATTGGAAAGCAATTAGAAAGGGAGGACCTACATGAAGATTGCAATCTCAAGTGATCATGGAGGATATGAACTTAAGGAATACTTGAAAGAGTATCTGACTTATGAAAAGACCGTTTGTGGGGAAGGGAATTGCCACAAGATAGAGGTGGTAGATCTTGGGACAAACTCAGAGGATTCAGTAGATTATCCGGAGTATGGTAAAAAATGTGCAGAGGCTGTTGCAAAGGGAGAGGTAGATAGAGGAATAGTTGTTTGTGGTACAGGAATTGGGATATCTATTGCAGCAAATAAAATTAAAGGTGTCAGGTGTGCACTTTGCACAGATGATTATATGGCTGAGATGACGAGGAAACATAACGATTCTAATGTATTAGCCCTAGGAGGAAGAATTACATCGAAAGGTGATGCTATGAAAATAGTTAAAACTTGGATATCCACTAGCTTTGAAGGCGGAAGACACCAAAGAAGAGTAGATATGCTTGATGAAATGTAGAACTTAAAAGAGATGCGTTCTGACATACGATAAAGAATATAAATGTAAAGTTAATAAAAAAATTATTGTGAAACAAGGAGGAAAATCGTGAGTAAAGTATATGTATTTGATCATCCGTTAATTCAGCACAAAACAGCGATGATGCGAAAAACAGAAACTAGTGTGAAAGATTTCAGAGAATTAGTAAAAGAAATAGGCATGCTAATGGGCTATGAAGCTACAAGACATTTAGAGCTAGAAGAAGTTGAAATAGAAACGCCACTTACTGTTACTAAAAAAAATGTACTTAAAGGTGAGGACATTGCCATTGTTCCTATATTAAGAGCTGGCCTTGGAATGGTGGATGGCATGCTAGCCCTTGTTCCAAATGCAAAAGTTGGACATGTAGGGCTATACAGAGACCCAGAAACTCATGAGCCTGTGGAGTATTACTGTAAACTTCCAAATGACATTGAAAATCGAGAAATTTTTGTGGTTGACCCAATGCTTGCAACTGGAGGTAGTGCGGTATCTGCCATAGACTTTATTAAAGAAAAAGGTGGAAAGAAAATTTGTTTCATGTGCCTAATAGCAGCACCTGAAGGGGTAGATGCACTGAAGAAGGCTCATCCTGATGTTGACATTTTTGTAGCAGCATTAGATGATCATTTAAACGATCATGCTTATATAGTACCCGGCTTAGGCGATGCAGGGGATAGATTATACGGTACGAAGTAAGGCACAGAGACAGGAGATTAGCAATTGAAATTAAAGGGCAATGTAGCTCTAGACGCTTGCGGCTTTCATTAGCCTAGGCATTTTGCGGCTTTCATCAGCCTAGGCATTTATGGCCTGAGCTGGGCTAAGCAGAAAAGAATCAAAGAAAAAGCTTATAAAACATAGTAATAACTGATGTATAGAAAGAGGATAATTAAGGATGGATAAGAAGATTTTCATGTCTAATGCGCTTACTGACAACCATCATGTGTTAGAGTGGATTGAAGAGGTAGTAGAGTTAACGGAAGCTGAAACTGTTGTTTGGATTACAGGGGAAGAAGACCAACTTGATACCCTAAGAAAGGAAGCCTGTGATTTAGGAATCCTAGAAGAACTGAACCAAGAGAAAATGCCAGGTTGCTATTTACATAGAAGTGATGTTAGAGATGTGGCTAGAGTTGAAGATAGAACATATATTTGTACAAAAACAGAAAAAGATGCAGGTCCTACAAATAATTGGATGGAACCAGAAAAAATGTATGCAAAAATGAAAGCTCTATATAAAGGTTCCATGAAAGGAAAAGAAATGTATGTTGTTCCTTTTGTAATGGGAGTTCCAGGATCCTCATTTGCTAAATATGGAGTAGAAATTACTGACTCAATATATGTGGTATTAAGCATGGCTATTATGACTAAAATTGGAAAAGAAGCTTTAATAGGCCTTGGAGAATCCTCGCAGTTTACTAAAGGGTGGCATGCAAAGGCTAATTTGGATCCGGAAGAAAGATACATTGTACATTTCCCAGAGGATAACTGTATTATGTCTATTAATTCAGGTTATGGCGGAAACGTTCTTCTTGGAAAAAAATGCTTAGCTCTTAGAATAGCTTCCCATCAAGCGAAAGAAGAAGGCTGGTTAGCGGAACACATGCTTATTTTGGGTATTGAAAACCCAAGAGGAAAAATTAGATATGTAGCAGCAGCATTCCCTTCTGCTTGCGGAAAGACAAACTTAGCAATGTTAATTCCTCCTCCGTTATACCAAAAAGCAGGTTGGAAAATATACTGTGTAGGTGATGACATTGCATGGCTAAGAGTAGGAGAAGACGGAAGACTTTGGGCTACAAACCCAGAGAATGGATTCTTTGGAGTTGCTCCTGGAACAGGTGCAAAATCTAATCCAAATGCCCTTAAGTCTATGGAAAGAAATACAATTTTTACAAATGTAGTTAAAAACCTAGACGACAATACAGTTTGGTGGGAAGGCTTAGACAAGAACCCTCCTCAGAATGCATTAGACTGGAAGGGTGAAAAATGGGACAGCTCAAAAGGAACACCAGGAGCTCATCCGAACTCAAGATTTACAGCGCCGGCAGTTAATTGTCCAGTTCTATCTACCGAGTTTGATAGTGATAGGGGAGTTCCAATTTCTGCAATTATTTTTGGTGGAAGAAGGGCAAAGGCGGCACCGCTAGTATATCAGTCAAGAGATTGGGAGCATGGAGTATTTGTAGGCTCAACTATGACATCAGAAACAACTGCGGCAAAAGAGGGAGCAGTAGGAGTAGTTAGAAGAGACCCAATGGCAATGCTACCTTTCTGTGGTTATAATATGGGAGACTACTGGCAACATTGGTTGGATATGGGTAAGCAAATTGAACATAAGCCTAAAATTTTCAATGTAAACTGGTTTAGAACTGATGAAAACGGAAAGTTTATATGGCCAGGATTTGGAGAGAATATTAGAGCCCTTGAGTGGATACTTGAAAGATGTCATGATGGATTTGATGCGGTTAAAACGCCTATAGGAAAGGTTCCTCACTTGGCAGATGTAGACATTAATCAATGCGATATCACAGAGGAACAGTTAAAGGAAATATTAACTGTAGATAATGACATATGGGTTGAGGAAATGAAGGGCGTTAGAGAGTTTTATGAAATGTTCGGAGATAGCCTTCCGGATAAATTATGGAATGAGCTTGAAAAGACTGAAGATAGACTAGGAATGAACACAGGTGGGGCTAAGGAAGAGAGATGGAAGGATATAAGGGACGAAGATGAAACTAATTAGAGATGATGTTAGTAAACACACCAACGTATTTGACGTGCTAAAGGAGAGAGGGTTTATAGAACAGGCTACTCATGAAGATGAAATTAGAGAACTTCTAGGTAAAGAAAAGATTAAGTTCTATATTGGCTTTGACCCAACAGCTGACTGCCTTCATGTTGGACATTTTATGCAAGTCATAATAATGATGTATATGCAAAAATATGGACACACTCCAGTAGTATTAATTGGAGGAGGGACTGGAATGGTTGGAGATCCTTCTGGCAGAACAGATATGAGAAGCATGATGACCCCAGATACAATTAATGAAAACTGCACCGCTTTTAAGAAACTTTTTGATAAATTTATAGATTTTGATGACGAGTTTGTATATGAAGGTGGATATGAGGGTGGAAAGAGCAATAAAAAAGTAGAAGATGGTAAGGCTATTTGTGTAAATAACGCCTCTTGGCTATTACCGCTTAATTATATTCAGTTTATTAGAGATATTGGTAGACATTTCAGTGTAAACAACATGCTTAGGGCGGAATGCTTTAAGCAAAGACTAGAGCAAGGCCTTTCTTTCTTAGAGTTTAATTATATGCTGATGCAGTCTTATGACTTTATGGTTATGGCCAGAGACATTGATGTAAAGATGCAGTTTGGCGGAAATGATCAATGGTCTAACATACTAGGAGGAGTAGACCTTACTAGAAGAGAGCTAAGCAAGCAAGTATTTGGTATGACATTTTCATTATTGGCAACGAGCGAAGGTGTGAAAATGGGAAAGACTCAAAAAGGTGCACTTTGGCTTAATAAAGACAGAACTAGTCCGTACGAGTTTTACCAATATTGGCGAAATGTAGAAGATGCAGATGTAAATAAATGCCTTAGAATGTTAACCTTCCTACCGATGGAAGAAGTAAATGAACTATCGGCTTTAGAAGGTGCTGAAATAAATAAGGCTAAAGAAATTCTAGCTTTTGAGGTGACTAAGCTAGTTCATAATGAAGAGGAAGCGACCAAGGCCCAAGAAGGTGCAAGAGCAGCCTTTGGAGGCGGGGGAGCGATGGAAAATATCCCAACTACCGAAATGCCTACAGATAAGTTTGAAGGTGAGGGCATTGGAATTGTGAACCTAATAAAAGAACTGGGGATTGTCCCGAGCAACAGTGAAGGTTTTAGAACCATTCAGCAGGGAGGATTGCTAATAGCTGGCGATAAAGTAACTAATCCTAAGATGTTGGTAACAATAGATATGTTTATGGAAAATGAATTAATTATTCAAAAAGGAAAGAAGACGTTCCATAGAGTTGTGTTAGGGTAGAAATTTAAAATTTAAGTATTGAGTAGCAGTTGTTTATACACTGCTACTTTTTTTCTGGACGTTAAAATACCGCGTTTAATGTAATTATGCTTTTTTAGTACAAAGTAAATTATATGCAATAGAAAAAGATAATAAGAAGGCGAGTCGGTAAAAAAGATGATGGACAGTAGAAAAGTATAGATGAAAAAGAGGAGTTATGTTGTTGAGAAGTAAGGGGAAATATTTTGCGGTTAGGTATGAAAATAAAAATTAGTGTGTTTAAAATCAAAAAAAAATCATAAATGTAAACTAATATGTAAACATAAATTAAAGGAGAAGTCCTTTGGTGAATTTTCAAAGCTAGAAAAAATGAAAATAGATAAGGAGCTATTTTTTAGTAATAGAATAAAGTTGTAAACGAATAGAGATATGATACAGAAGGTAATGCTCTATTGAATAAAGTGAATTGGAGGAAGAAATGAACAAGGACAGAGAAAGCAATGCAAATGACTTAAGGGAAACAGAGAGGTCCACAGAAGGGATGGGATTAAATGAGACTGAAGTAACAGAGAAGCTCACAGAAGATATGGGATTAAATGAGCATGATTCTTATGTAAATAATAAGAATCACGAACTTCCTATTGAAAATAGTCGACGGGAATTAGAGCTTGCAGAAGAGAAGGAAAAAGAAATAAATATCACTCTTGATAAAGATGAAAATGAGAACTCTAGTTTTGGCAATGGTGTAAAATCTATGGCTGCTGACGAAAAAGAAGCCTTGGAAGAAAATAATACTTTGTCAGCCACTGATATAAGAGCAAAAGCAGAGGAGAACAATGGGATGAGAGGCGACTTTGAAAGCAATCTTATAAATAATAATGAGCATCCAACTTATATTGAGAATTCAGATAATCAACAGGAATTAGGGAGTAAATCTGCAAAGAAGAAGGAAAGAAGAAAATTCCTAAAAGTAGGCGCTATTTTTGCAGTAGTGAGTTTGCTATTTGGATTTGGGGGAGGAGTTTTGGCTGTTAATCTTTTTGGTGATGGGACTACATTATTCCAGTCTATAGCGCAGCCGGTATCCTCTGCTAATCAAGGAGGAACAACTACCGAGCAAGTGGCAGCAGTAAGCGCTGATACGGTAGTTGAAATAAAAACTGAAGTAGCTAAATATAATCCTTTTAACCCTTCAATGGTAGAAGAAGGAGCAGGGAGTGGTGTTATTATCAGCCAAGATGGCTATATTGTCACAAACAATCATGTGATTGAAGGAGCTTCAAAGATTACTGTAACCACTAGAGATGGCGAAGAATATTCAGGAGAGATAGTAGGAAGTGATACCGAAAGTGATTTAGCAGTTATTAAAATTCAAGCTGAAGAATTATCCGCGGCGGTAATGGGGAATTCTGAAGATGTAGCGTTGGGACAACAGGCTGTTGTAATAGGAAACCCCCTAGGTGAGTTGGGAGGCTCTGTTACAGAAGGTATTATATCTTCTTTGGATAGAGAAATTAGCATTGAAGGACAGACAATGAATTTATTGCAAACGGATGCTTCTATTAACCCTGGGAACTCAGGAGGAGGACTATTTAATGCTAATGGAGAACTAATAGGGATAGTAGTAGCAAAATCATCTGGAAGTGAAGTTGAGGGATTGGGATTTGCAATTCCAATAGACCAAGTTAAATCTGTTACTGAATCAATAATTGAAGATGGATATGTTACAGGAAAAGCAATATTAGGTATTGGAATGATTGATATTGTAAGTCAAGAATCTGCAAATCAATATGGGGTATCAACTCCAGGAGTTTACATTGGGGAGATAACCGAAGGGTCGGCAGCTGAATCAGCAGGCCTAGAAATAGGAGATCAATTATTATCGATTGATGGTAATGAGATTGAAAGCGCAGCTGATGTTCAAGCTGAGATTTCAAATAGGGAACCTGGAGATAGCATAGAAATAAAAATAATAAGGGATGGCGAAGAAGCTACAATTACAGCGAAACTAGAAGAAAGTAAAGCGTAGTGAATCAAGAGATAAAGTAATGGCTAGAAATTAATCACCACTATTAAGGTGAAGTGAAAGAATAGGATAAAAGAAATATATTTACGGAAAGAAGTGTCAGTGGTTAAAAAGACTATACTTTGCTTAGCTTTATAAAATATGCTTTAAAATTTTCTAAAAGATAAGAATAATATCAATACTGATATTTGTGCATGCAATTCGCTGAATAGGCAAGTTTGCAATATGCGGCTAAATATGATAAAATAACTACGAGCCATTGAAATGTTGGAATAAAGACAACGTAGTAGGTGGCTTTTTTGTTTATTAAATGTAAGGGAAATTTATAATTAGGATAGCAAACATAAAAAAGACAGCAGGATATACGGATATGAAAGAAGGAAAAAATGAGAACGTCTAAATTAAGATTAAATAAGTATATTAGAGAGTGTAAGATTGAAAAAGTTAAGTTGAATAATAAGAAGAAAGTAAATAATGCAATTATAGAGGATTGCCTAAAGGACATAGAAAAGAATAAAGGGAAAGGTATCTTGGAAAATGAGGAAAATGCATTTGTTGAGAATTGCGAGAATAGCTTCCAAGTAAGTTGCAATATAGAAAAAGTGGAAGAAGAAGCGAAGGCAGAAAAAGGAAAGAAGAAAATAATAGTAAAACTTATTAGAAAAATAAAGAAAAGACCTTTTATAGTTGCTAGCAGTTTTGTTGTAGTATTACTTCTTATAGGTGCAGGAGCATTTGTAGGACATTTAGCTTCAGTTGAAGCGCAAGAAGTTTTGAAGTTTGAAAGAAAAGTTGCAGAGGCAGAAGTTGAAATAGCCATAGCGAATCAGGCCTTAGAGGCTATAGAAAAAGAAGTGGATATTTTTACCCATAGTGAAATATGGGAAATGGATCTATCTCAGCCAAGTGGAGTTACTGCTGAGGAGTTAGCGCCTTTATTAAAAGGGGGAACTGTAGGTTTAGAAGAGGCTTTTATTGAGGCGGAAAAAACTCATAATGTAAATGCTATGTTTCTCGTAAGTATAGCAGCACTAGAAAGCGCTTGGGGAACCATTAACTTTAGGCCTAATAATATGTTTGGATATGGCTCGAGTGGTTATGCCACCAAAGAAGATAATATAATGGCAGTTGCTGAAGGTTTAGGAAATAATTATTTGCATCCTAGTGGAAGTCTTTATTCAGGTACCACTGCAACAGATGTAAATAAAAGATATGCAACAAGTTCAAAATGGGATGATAAGGTTGTAAATCAGATGGCCTCCTTATATTCGGATGTTGCAATAATACAGCAAGAAAGTTTAGATGAGGCTTTAGAAGAACAAAGAGCAGTTATTGCAGCGTTGGAGCATGAATTGGAATTAATAAAAGCTGAAGAAAAAGAAAGAGAAAAGTTCGACTTTGTAGTGGGAGCCTTATTCAACTAATTAAATAAAAAAATTTTAAATATCCTATTGACAGGAAAGAAAAAAATAGTAAAATATAGTTAGCACTCATAAAGAAAGAGTGCTAACAAAACGCGATTAATAAAATTTAAGGTAAAAATAAAATAGGAGGACAAAATGGGTGTAGGAATTAAACCGTTGGGAACAAAAGTTGTTATTAAAAGGCTAGAAGCTGAGGAAAAAACTGCTAGTGGAATTGTGCTGCCAGGACAAGCAAAAGAGCAACCACAAATTGCTAATGTTTTAGCAGTTGGACCGGGAAGTGAAGAAGAGCCAATGGAACTAGCGGAAGGGGATACAGTAATTTTTGCCCAGTATGCTGGAACAAATGTTAAATACGAAGGACAAGAGTATACGATTCTTTCTCAAAGAGATATTTTAGCAAAAATAGAAAAGTAGGATTAGTATAATAATATGTTGAAAGACAAATATTGACAACAGAAAATAATTCCCTGTGGCGTAAGAAGAAAACATAATTATATAAAGAGTTGTGAGTCGAAACCTTATTTGAAGTAATAGGGAATTTGTAAGAAAAAATAACTAAATAGAAGTATTAAGGAGACTAAGAAATGGCAAAAGAAATTTATTATAATGAAGATGCAAGAAAAAAACTACAATCTGGAGTGGACCAGCTTGCTAATACAGTTAAGATTACTCTAGGCCCAAAAGGAAGAAATGTGCTGATTGAAAGTAGCTATGGTTCGCCGTTAATTACTAATGATGGAGTTACAATTGCAAAACATATAGAATTAGATGACCCAGTAGAAAACATGGGAGCTCAACTAGTGAAAGAAGTAGCGACTAAGACAAATGATGTGGCAGGAGATGGAACTACCACAGCTACACTTCTTGCGCAATCCATAGTAAGGGAGGGTCTTAGAAATGTAGTTGCTGGTGCAAATCCAATGATGCTAAAAAGAGGAATAAAAGCAGCTGTGGATGTTGCTGTTAAAGAAATAAAAAATAACTCAAAAGCAGTAGAAGACAAAGCAAGCATTACTCAGGTAGCTGCAGTTTCATCTGATAGCGAAGAAATTGGACAACTTATTGCCGAAGCTATGGAAAAAGTTGGTAATGACGGAGTAATAACAATTGAAGAATCAAAGTCAATGGGAACAACACTAGATGTGGTGGAAGGTATGCAGTTTGACAGAGGTTACTTATCTCCATACATGGTGACAGATACTGAGAAAATGGAAGCCCTTTATGAGAATCCATATATACTATTGACAGATAAGAAGATTTCAAATATCCAAGAAATTCTTCCTATTTTAGAGCAGGTTGTAAAAGAGGGAAGAAAACTTGTGATTATAGCCGAAGATGTGGATGGAGAAGCCTTAGCAACTCTAGTAGTGAATAAGCTTAGAGGAACTTTTGAGTGTATTGCAGTAAAAGCTCCAGGATTTGGTGAAAGAAGAAAAGCTTTGATGGAAGATATTGCAACACTTACAGGGGGAGTTGTAATTTCTGAAGAAGTTGGATATGACTTAAAGGAAGCTACAGTTGATATGCTTGGAAATGCAGCAACAGTTAAGGTTGGAAAAGAGTTCACTACAATCGTAGATGGTGCTGGAGATAAAGATGAGATTGATGCAAGAATTGCAAACATCAAGAAGATTATAGCAGAAACAGATTCAGACTTTGATAGAGAAAAATCGCAAGAAAGACTAGCCAAACTAAATGGTGGTGTAGCAGTAATCAAAGTTGGAGCGGCAACAGAGACAGAACTTAAAGAGAGAAAACTTAGAATAGAAGATGCGTTAAATGCAACTAAGGCAGCAGTAGAAGAGGGAATTGTTTCTGGTGGCGGTGTTGCCCTAGCAAATACAATCCCTGCAGTAGCAGCTTGTGCAGAGGGATTAACAGGAGATGAAAAAATCGGAGCAAATATTGTAGTTAGAGCATTGGAAGAGCCAGTTAGGCAGATTGCTGAAAATGCAGGCTTAGAAGGAAGCGTAGTAATTGCAGAAGTAAAATCTAGGGGTAATGGCGTTGGGTTTAATGCTGCTACTGAAGTGTATGAGAATTTACTAGAGTGTGGTATTGTTGATCCTGCTAAAGTTACAAGGTCGGCATTAGAGAATGCAGCGTCAGTTTCAGCAATGTTATTGACAACAGAAAGTTGCATAGTTACATTAAAGTCGGAAGAACCAATGATGCCTTCAATGCCTCCAATGGGTGGTGGGATGCCGGGAATGATGTAATTGGCGGAATCCACAAACGTTAACTTAGGGTAAGTAAGATTTAGGAAACAAAAAAAGAATATATTAGTAATAAACTAGTAATATATTTGCTGTGTATTATAAAAAAAGACTGTTGCGTTGCAACGGTCTTTTTTTAATGATATACTAACTTCGGAAATTAGAAAATGGAGGGATTATGGGGAAGACAAAAAAGCCAATTTTAGCTTATATACTAGGTGTATCATCAGCCGTGACTTGGGGAGGAGCAATAGCAGTAGTCAAAGATACTACTAATGAATTGCATTTAATTGAACTGATGGCATCTAGAATGATTATTGCGGTTATTGTAATGACACTATTCATTTTAATTAGAAAAATTGAAATTAGATTCAAGAAAAAAGATATAGGGATACTTCTTTTGATAGGAATATTGGAACCATGTATATATGGAATGTTGGAAGTGGAAGGGATTGCTTTAACAACAGCTACGGAAGCTTCAATAGTATTAGCTTTAGCGCCTATGGCATCCTTGATTGTTGCAGCACTATTTTTAAAACAAAGGGTTACTAAAATACAATTTTGCAGCATTATTATTTCTATTTTAGGGGTAATAATTGTAGCCTTATTTGGCGGAAATTTAAAAGTAGGAGGAGAAATTACAGGATATATCTTCTTACTAACTACTTTGGTAGTGGGCGCTATTTATGCAGGGGTTGTCGCGAAAGTTTCGAAAAACTATTCTGCCTTTGAAATAACCTATATGATGAATATTGTAGGTCTAATATTTTTCAATACTTTAAACTTTGTGCTTGGGTTTGGAGTGGAAACCTACACAAAGGTATTCTTAGAAACAGACCATTTGTTACCTATACTGTATTTGGGAACCCTAAGCTCATTTTGGGCTTACTTTGCTTATAACTATACTTTGTCAAAATTATCAATACATATTGCAGGAACTTTAGTGCTAATTGGAACTACAGTAGTAGGAGTAATTGCAGGAATATTATTCTTAGGAGAAGCGGCTACAATTGGAACATTAATAGGAACTCTGTGTATGCTAGGCGGAATTGTAGGTGTAAATTGGGTGCGAAAAAATAAAAAGGGTAACTTTAATAATGAAAGCTAACCCTTTTTTAAACTAGTTGTGACCTATTATTATAATCAATGTTATATTTTTTCCGATGTATTTGCTTCAGCGATGTAGGTGAAGAAAGTTTGTGTTTCGCCAGGAATATGATGCCTATAGTAATCCCCAGGATTTTTGATAGTACCTATTTCGGTTAACTCTACTAAAGCTAATTGATTTTTGCAAAGTTCGTGCTTAAATGTAGATAGTAATGAATAGTTGCAATATGAATTTTTGTATAACTTTTTTATTTCCTTTAAGGTTTGAGAGTTTTTATCATAATACTTACTTAGCCCTATGGTTTGACAACTGTTGCTTAAATAGGGACGAACCCGTGTAAACATAGAGTAGTTGTGGTAGTAGGAAAAGTTGTATGATGCTCCCATGTCAATACAAAGGTCGAAAATTTTCGGTTTAAGAGGCAAGGTATGAATTGTATTTGCTACGAATAGTATTTTTAAATTATGTTTGTTGAAAATTTCAATATGTTTTTTTATAGAAGTGATGTGTTTTTTAGAAAAACCAGATATAACTATTAGGGCATCTTTGTAATACTCTTCATGCATGGTCATATAAAAATAGTGGCTAGATAAATCTGGCAAAAAAATTACAGGTTTGCATAAAGGTGCTTCTTGGAGTTTAGTGTTTCCCCAAGAGTAAGCTTTATTTAACAAGGTTACAACTTCTGGGTTGATTCTATCCATATGCTCAAAGAAAACAAAGTCTGGATCTTTAGAGGCTACGACTCCATAGTGGTCCATATCAAATTCATCACTCTCGTAATAATTAGAGAGAGGATCTTCCACTAGTAGAATTCCATCGTCTATGGCAATTCTATAACCGCAATCGCAAAGGAATGCTCCATGGGAGATTTTCATATTGCTAATTTTTGCATCTACCAGATTTAAAGAGGAAGTGCAGTTAGGGCAGGCCAAAAAAGGTAAAAAGTCTAGAGGGACTCCTAAAGAATTAGCAACAGGTTCTTCTTGATGTGCGGAACCTCTTTCTTGGATCGAAGCTTCCAATGATGCCAATTGTTTACTCATAGTTCTTATACTTGCTTCTAATTGATGCCTTTTTTCATGAAATAAACTTAACTCTTTTTCATCTATTGAAGGATCGTTTGCCGCATATAATCTAACTACCTTTAGGTAGTTTTTTATTTCAGAATTAGAAAAAGCTAAATCGTGTAGCTTATTAATTATATTCATATCTCTAATATCTTCTTCAGAAAAAATAAACTGGTGTCCACATTTTTTTGGAACGAGAAGGCCGCATTCGATATAAAATCTTACGGTACTAAGCGGTACATTAAAATATTTGCAAAATTCACCTTTTTTCATATTATCTCCTAAACAACAATCGCGATAAAGTATAAAGGGAAAAGTTATTACTGTAATTTTACATTATATGACTATGAATAGCAATGAAAAAGTGTACCTAGGTGGATACTTTGTGTGTTTTATAGAAAAAACCATTACGGGAAGTAGTTAAGTGGACAATTCGCATATATTTTTTTGTAAAAAGGTATTGCGAGGCAGTTATATGCAGAGAATATAATGCGAATAATAACAAATATAGTTATTGAAGAGTATAACTTATAACAACATTTTAGGATTAAAGGTATTTGAAATTGTAATTAATGGGAAGGAGAAAATATGGATTTCACATTAAGCAAAGAGCATCGCGAGTTAGCGGAAAAAGCAAAAGCATTTACGCAAGAGGTATTATTTCCGCATGAAATGGAATGCGAAGAAAATGATGGGTTAACTAAAGAAACACATGCAATTATTAATCAAAAGGTAATGGACTGGGGATTTAATGCAACTAACCATAAAAAAGAACATGGCGGACAAGGTATGACATTATTTGAGCAAATGCTAGTTAGTGAGCAATTAGGCCAGTCAACAGGAGCTATCTGGGACGCTGTACCACAGCCTTCATACCCAATGTGCTTTGGCAACCAAGATCAGATTGAAGAATATTTGATTCCAGCTTGCCAAAACAAACGTAGAGATGCGTATGCAATAACAGAGGCAGATGCTGGTTCTGACCCAACAATGTGTTTGACTAGAGCTGACAAATGTGACGGTGGATATAAGATTAACGGAGAAAAATGGTATGTAACAGTTGGAGATGTAGCTGATTTCTTATTAGTTCATGCACATGTTGATGGAGACGTTGACAAAGCTACGGTATTCTTTGTGGAAAAGGATGCACCGGGAGTAAGCATTAAACGTACACCTCAATTTACTCACCATTTTGCATTTAAACACCCTGAGTTCGTATTTGAAGATGTAGTAGTTGACGAGTCAAGAATCCTAGGTAAAGTAGGACAAGGGTTTGATTTTACTAAAGACTGGTTTGTAGAAGCTCGTTTAGGAATTGCTGCTCGTTGCGTTGGTGGAGCTACTCGTGCTCTTAATGTAGCGAATGAATTTGCTGCAACTCGTAAGACATTTGGTGGACAGGTTATTCGTGACTGCCAAGCAATAGAGTTTATGCTAGCTGATATGGCTATGGATATTATGGCTGCAAAGAGCATGCTATATCGTGTTTGTTGGGAAATTTCTCAACCAGAAGCAGATCGTAAAATGCGTCATGCAAAAGCTTCAGCAATAAAGCTTTACACTTCTGAGATGGTTGGTCGTGTTTGTGATAAAGCAGTTCAAATCTTAGGTGGACGTGGATATATGAGAGAAAATCCAGTAGAGCGTCTATTTAGAGATACGCGTGTTGACAGAATATGGGAAGGAACTTCAGAAATTCAGCGTATCGTAGTAAGCGGACAAATTAAAAAGCGTGGACCTGAGATTTATACTGGTTGGTAAAATTGAATACAGTTAAAGGCTAGAAGGTAGTTTTTAATTGAGCGTTCGTCCGCCTACTGATAAAATAAAAACTTTGTCATTAGGCGGACTTTTTTAAAGTAGAATTGTCAGAAAATATTGACGAACTGAATAGTTTGACGAATAAAAATTTGAATATGATGAAAATTAAAAGATTGTATAGGAAAGGGTTTTACAACTATTATAATCTTAGGGGTTTTACCATCATATGAAGATTGGAAAATGGAGAGAATTATGAACAAGGATACAGGAAATAATATAGAAACAAACAATGGCAAAAAATATGCAAATGTTGAAGTGGGATTAGTTATAACTAGTGTAGTGATTCTTATTGGATTTATAATACTTATGGTAGTAAACCCGGAAGGTACTATAGGAGGTATATCGGGATTTTTCTGGGAAATGATAGCTATTCTTGGGCCATTCTTTGAAGTATTTACTTTTGTGACTTTCTTATTAGCAATATTTCTTTGTGTTAGCAAATACGGAAAAATTAGACTAGGAGATACAAAGCCAGAATTTAGTACTTCAAGCTATATAATTATGATGATATTAGCGTCACTTGCATCATCAGCAATCGCTTGGTCTTTTTACGAGTGGGTATATTACTACACCTCGCCTGGATTGGGAATAGAACCGCTTAGTCAAGAAGCATTAGAAACGGCATTGCCTTATCAATTTTATCATTGGGGTATTGTTAATCAAGCTATGTACACAGTATTGGCAGTAGCTATAGGTTATGGTGTGTATGTCAGAAAGGTGTCATCATTCCAAACTAGTGCTGTTTGTACAGCGATGCTTGGAGAAAAAGTTCAAGGTAAGTCAGCGATAGGAAAAGTTATCGATTTTGTAGTTATATTTGGTATATTAGGTGCACTTAGTTCCTCACTAGGCCTTGGAGTTCCTTTGGCATCTGAAGCGGCTCATAGGGTTTTTGGAATTGAAGTTACATCTACGTTACAGGTGGCAATAATTGTAATTATCGGTCTTATCTATACCTTTACATCATATTTAGGAACGCATAAGGGGATGAAGGTTATATCTAACCTCGCAGCTATATTGACCGGAATATTTTTGCTATATGTTTTATTCTTTAGTGGGGCAGCAGAGTTTATATTTAAGAATATAGTTAACTCTCTAGGAATTACCATTGATCAATCAATAAGAATGACTCTATTTACAGACCCTATTGGTAATACCGGGTTTGCTGAAGGTTGGACAATTTATTTCCAAGCATTCTACCTTAATTACTTAGCAATGATGGCAATCTTTATTGCTAAGGTTTCTAAAGGCAGAACAATTAGAGAAGTTGCCCTAGCAACTATGCTTGGTATTACATCAGGAAGTATTATACTCTTTGGGGTTCTAGGTAGCTTCTCAATTAACACATTTGTGAATGGAGAAGTAGATGTAGTTGGTTTAGTAACAGAGGAAGGTATAACAGAGCAAGTTGGACTTGAAGTTATAAGCACACTTCCGATGGGAGCAGTAATAGGCCCAATAGCAATACTGATATTGATTATATGCTTCTTAGTTCCATCACTAGATTCGGCCTCATTAGCGTTAGCCGAAACAGCAACAAAGAGGGGAACTCCTCCTATGCTACTGAGAATTTTCTTCTGCGTACTACTAGCGATTATTCCTATGAGCATTGTATTAACAGATGTAGGCTTTGATGCTATAAAATACATAGCAATAATAATATCTGTGCCATTTATAGTTATAGTTATTATTATGGAAATAGGATTACTCAAATGGCTTAAAGAAGACTCTCGAAATGGGCTCCATAGAAAAAATATTGAACTCCAAGAAAAAGAAGCTGATGAAGAGGCCGTTGCAAAAGGGAAATCAATTGATCAAAAATAATTGATGAAGCAGAAAAAGTAGCTAAAAAAAGTGGTGTCTAGCTGCAGAAAAAATAAAGGAGTATTGCGTCTTTTGTTTCCAAGGAAGAACTTACCGTACTAAAAGGCTGAAGAGGAATATGCTGCTTTAGTAGAGACAAAGGTTGTTGTAGAAAGATTATATATGATACTCCAAAATGTTGTTGTTTATTAATTGTGAGAAGTGGTTAGGGGTACTGCCATGATTAAGCAGTACCCCTAGCAAAGAAGTTAATAAAATCAAATTAGTTGGAGCAATGGATGAATTCAACCAAAGTGCTAATTTGACAAAGAGTTAATTTAATAAAGGAATTGAATTTGTCAAAATTAATAATTTGATTATATAGTTAAATAAATAAAAATGAGAACTTGATAAAAATTAAAAAATAGAAACTTTTTGAATGAGAAAAGGAGAAATAACATGTTGCCTTTAGAAGGATTTAGAGTTTTAGACCTAATGACCCTTTCTGGATATGCAGGAATGGAGTTAGCTGATTATGGGGCAGAAGTGATTAAGATTGAGGCCCCTGGAGAGGGAGATCCTCTTCGCAAAATGCTTCCGTTAAAAAAAGGAGCAAGCCCACATCAAGCCTTTAGAGATAGAGGAAAGAAAAGTATTACATTAAATTTATGGTCTGCAGAAGGGCAAAAGATTTTTAAAGAATTGGTACAGACTGCAGATGTTGTCTTAGAAAATTTCCCAATTGGCACGTTAGAGGCAATTGGATTAGGATATGAAGATATTGCAAAAGAAAAACCGTCTATTGTGTATGGAAGAACAACAGGGTACGGATCTAAAGGAGAAGGCGTGGATTTTCCTCAGATTGAACTTATTGCCCAAGCAAAAGCTGGGTCCATGCATGTAACAGGATTTCCAGAAAATCCACCTACAAGAATAGGATTTTCAATAGGAGAAAAATATAGTGCAAGCTTTCTTTCGGCAGGTATAACTTTAGCTTTGATGGATGCTATGGATACAGGATTAGGCCAATTAGTGGAAACTTCTTTATGTGGGACTTTAGCCGCAATTAGTGAAGATAAGGTCATAACCTACAGTGCAACGGGAGATGATCCGATGCGAACAGGTAATGCCCACCCTAATATAAACCCATATGATATTCTTAAGTGTAAAGATGGTTATGTGGCCATTGGGGCTTCCTCCGATGATCAGTGGAAAAAGCTTGCTATAAGATTTGGAAAGCCAGAATGGGCTACTGACGAAAAATATCACTCAAATTCAGTAAGAGGATATAATTATTTTGGTGATCTTAGGGACAAACTCGAGGACTTATTAGCTGACTACACTATGAAAGAATTTGCGGATATTTGTGATGAAATTCTGATTCCTGGAACAATGTGTGGTACTACGGAACAAGCCCTTGGAGACCCTCAATTAAAAGAAAGAAATATGATTCACACTGTTAAGAACCCAGCGATTGGAGATGTGGAAATGCCTGGAAGGCCAGTAAAATTCCTAGGGACTGTAGAGAAAAGTATTCCGCCAGCGCCAATTTTGGGAGCAAATAATGCTGAAATTTATGCTAGTTTAGATATTGATGCTTCTATGATGTCAAAATTACAAGAAAAAGGCGTAATTTAATTACTGTTAGAAATTAATAGGAAAGGAGAGTACGTTAGCTTTCAATTTTTTAAGGACGTACAAAATATAGAGAATGAAAAAAAGACCTCTTGAAGGAATAAAAATTCTAGACTTGTCACAAGTACTAGCAGCACCATTTTGTGGAATGCTTCTATCGGACTTAGGTGCAGAAATGATAAAAATTGAGCGACCTGGAGGGGGAGATTTATCCAGGGAATATGGTCCTTATGTTAATGATGTTAGCCTTTATTTTTGCCAGTATAATAGGGGAAAAAAAGGTATAGCAATAGATATGAGGTCGGAAGAGGGCAAGAAAGTTGTGTTAGACTTAGTTTCTAGAGTAGACATAGTTATAGAGAATTATAAATCTGGAACTTTAGAAAAGCTTGGCTTAGGTTATGAAGAAATGATTAAAGTTAATCCTAACTTGATCTATGGATCTATTGCAGGGTTTGGAACATATGGGCCTTTATCACACCTGCCTTGCATGGACATAATTGCTGCGGCAAGGAGTGGCCTTATTGGGCAAACAGGGGAAGAGGGTCAAGCTCCAATAAAACCTGGATTTTCGATGTGCGATACATGGGCTGGCTTAAATCTGCTGAAAGGCCTATCAATGGCACTGCTAAATAGGAAGAAAACAGGAAAAGGTATTAGAGTAGATATTGCAATGCTTGATTGTGCATTTTATATGTGTGAAGCAGCAGTTCTTGAACATTCAATAGAAGGAAAATTTACGGCTAGAACTGGGAATCATCATCCGTGGTATGCTCCATTTGGAGAGTTTGTCGCAAAAAATGGACATGTAACAATGGCAGTGACTTCTGAAGAAGAGTGGAAAGCTGCTTGTGAAAAGCTAGGGCTAACAAGGCTTTTGTCTGACCCTCGTTTCCTGGATAATGAGCTGCGTGTAGATAATAGAGCAGAGCTTATTGCTGAAATAGAAACGGCTACAAAAGAAATGGATAAACGCCAAATTGAAAATGATCTATTTGAAGTTAGAGTTCCTGCCTCAGCAGTTAATACTTCAGCAGAGTTTATTAACAATCCTCAAACTGTAAATTTAGATGTAATTGTAGAAATAGATCAGCCAATAGTTGGAAAAATGAAGGCAGTAAACACACCTATTCAATTCAGCAAAACTCCTGTATACCCATATAATGCAGCGCCTATAACTCCAGGAGCTGAGTCAATTGAGGTTCTAAAAGGCGAAGGATACTCTCAAGAGAGGATTGATGAGCTTTTAGACTGTGGGGCAGTAGTTCAAGGATCGCTGTAATCTGAAAAAGGTTAAATGCTTGTGAAGGAAATTGTTGAAATCAGAATAAACAAAGACATACGCATTAAAAGCCTAGCAGCAGTTAAATGTTATGCAAAAAAATAAAGGCCTTGCTACCACCTTTTATAGGTGGTGCAAGGTATTTGGTGATATACTAGAGAAACACTTAATAGCTATTACTGAAAGGCAGAAAATATGGAATTATTTACTATTGATAAAGAAAAGTGCATAAAGTGTCGAAAATGTATAGTTGTATGTCCGCAAAAAGCAATTGGTGACGAGGGAAATGGTTGTCCAATTACTACAACGGATTCTTTTAGGCTATGCATTAACTGTGGTTATTGTGTTGACATATGTGTACCCAAAGCTTTCAATCATATGATTAGAAAGCCTTCTTTCAGTGCAAAAGCTGCAATTACAAGATACAATGCGCTAATAAAAAAAGATGATAAAACGAAATAGATTTATTGTCTGATGTGAAAAGAGGAGTCGTGCAAAAAAGAGAAAGTATATATTTTATACAGCAAGGAGAAAATTATGAGGAAGGATTGTATACACTTTACAACCATTACAACTAGATATAATGAAATTGATCAACAAGGCATAGTCCACAATTCAGTATATGGAATTTACAGTGAATTTACTCTTGAAGACTTCTTTAGATCCAGAGGCTTTACCACGACTCAACTTGTAAATGAGCTAGATTCTGAAATCTGCCACCGAAAGAATACCATTGACTACATGGGAAGTGTAATGGCAGATGATATTATAGAGGTTGGGATGTATATCTTAAAGTCAAGTGAGCGAAGCTTTACGGTCATGTTTGAAGTATATCGTAAAGGTGAAGAAGAAATACTAGTTACCTTAGAAAGTGTTTTTGTTGGTTATGATGCTGCTAACAGGGTTAGTAGGCCCTTAAGCCCTACCTTGAGAGAAATATTAGAACTGGACAAGTAACAGAGAGATAATTCAAATGCCAACTAATAAATATAAACTTAGAAGCACAAGAACTTTAAGTTAATAAAAGTTAAATCTAAAAAAGAAAGCAAATAATGATATAAAATTGTAAAACAAAGGGGCTTCTTATGAATAATAACTCGAATAAAAAAATGAGATTTCTTCTGATTCTGGCACCAATTTTATGGGGTAGTGCGGTTGTGGTTTCAAAGGATGCCTTAGATAGTTTGCCTGCATTTTGGCTATTAGCCTATAGATTTACAGGTTGCTTTATTGTCATAGCGATAATAATGTGGAAAAAAATTAGGAAGATAGACTTAAGCTATATTTGGAGAGGCAGTTTGATGGGCTTTTTTTTATATGCTACATATGCCTTTCAAATTATGTCCTTAGAGAGAATTACCCCTGGAACCACAGCCTTTCTATGCGGAATCTATTGTGTAATAGTTCCCTTTCTGTATTGGTTAGTGGATAAAAAGAAGCCGGATAGGTATAATATAATAGCAGGTGTTGTTTGTTTAACTGGGATAGGATTTATATCCTTAAACGGATCTTTAACAGGGGAAATTGGTGTAATCTTTGGTTTGATTGCAGGAATCTGTTTCGCATGGACAATTGTGGTAGTAGGAAAATTCACGCGTGGGAAAGATGTATTTGCTCTTACGGTGGTTCAGTTTGGAGCTTTTTCCATATTTGCATGGATAACTGCATTTATAACAACGCCTATGCCTGAATCAATTATTCCGTCAGAAGCAATTTTCCAATTAGGATATTTGATAATATTTCCTTCCGTATTAGGATTTTTGATACAAAATTATTCTCAAAGATTTACTCCTACATCTATGGCGGCAATTTTCTTTTCTTTGGAAGCTCCATTTGGTGCCATATTTTCGATAATGTTTGGGATGGATCACCCTACACCTAGGATGCTTATTGGGTTCACCTTAATTTTTATTGGAATTATTTGTTCTGAAACTAAGTTGGGATTTATTAAAAGAAAACAATTAGATAAACTTTGATAATGTTAGACAAGAATTTTATACTAATTATAAAAACATAATGTGACGATTTATAGAAAGGGCATGCTAAAATTAGCATGCTCTTTTTCAAAGTGTTTCATATAGTTAAGGTGAAGCTATTGATGAGGAAATATCACCTCTTTATTATAGGTTTTTCTTTTACCGCAAAAGGGTTTATAAAAAAGAAGGGTGTATTCCTCTTGATTTAGAGGGAATATCTAATTATGAGCCAGTTGAGTAGTTTGACATTTGTTAGAATTTCATAGATAATAGAGGGAACTATAAGATGGATTAGAATTGAGGTGGCTAGTGAGAAATAGGACATTTGCAGAGAGTATAAAAAGAGCAGCTATAGGTTTTGCTATTGGCATTAAGACTGAAAAAAATTTCAAATACTATGCTTTAATAGCGGCAATATTTTTTGCTTTTAATATTCTTCTTAAAAGTACTTTGATAGAGTATTGCATATTTACCGTTTCAGTTGCAACAGTATTTTCTGCAGAGTTTATTAACACAGCAATAGAACATGTTTCAAATATTATTGAGCCAGAATATAATGATAAGATTAAGGTTCTAAAAGATGTTGCGGCAGCAGGAGTGTTGGCTATGGGAATAGGCTTTTTTATTACTCAAGGTATTATTTTAATTCCCAAGGTTATATGATGAGCATTTTTATAATGTATGTAACCATTATGCCAATAATCATAGGTGGTATTGGAAATATGGTTTTCACAAAAACAAATTTGTATAAGGAAAATGCTACCCCTATTGATGGTCACAGAGTTCTTAAAGATGGCCGCCCTATTTTTGGAAAAAACAAAACTTGGGTAGGCTTTTGGGGAATGATAATAATCACAGGAGCCATGCAAGTCTTTTGGGGAATAGTGTTGAAAGTAACAGGTTTAGAAGAATATAATCAACTATATATTTTTTGGGAAAACACTATTATTTTTAACTTATTAGTGGGGCTTTTATTTGGGGCACTATATGTAATATTTGAGCTTCCGAATAGCTTTATTAAACGTAGATTGAATATTAGTTCTGGGAAAACTGATAGAGGGATGAAAGGTATTGTGTTTTTTGTAGCAGATCAGTTTGACTCTATTATAGGAATAGGTGTTGCCATTGGAATATTAGCTAGACTAAGTTTGCAGGGAGTTGTAACATATATTCTCCTTGGGGGATTTACCCATATCGCAGTAAACTTGATTTTATATGGGGTTAAAGTTCGTAAAAATATTTAATCTTTATATTTGAGGTTAATAACAGAGTTGAATTTTACCATAGTTTCTTTAGTGCCGGCGCTATATTGAAGTTATACAAAGAACTAATGATTTCAATTGAAACTTAATTAACCTCGTATAATAATTCAATCTAAATATAGAAGGTAAATTAAAATTGAGATTAAGTGGAGACAAGGAAGGAACATAATTTGATAGGAGAATATAATAAGTCGGTAATATTAACATACCTTGGTATAAG
>CAYJGT010000001.1:34209-48463 GCA_964370035.1 uncultured Oscillospiraceae bacterium | reverse complement strand
ACATTTTTAATTTCTCTCATTCCGCCTCCCCTATTCTTACAACTAAATAACTTTTCAAGAGCCATAAATTCTAATATTTTTATCTACTATGCAATATAAAATGATGTCAAACTATAAAGTAGGTATTCAATATACTCTAGGCTTTATAGTTCTATTATTCTCTTATTTGCAAAAAAATAAGAGCTATCCTCAAGCAAAAGTTGATATAATTCTAAACTCTCATCTTTTCTCATATTAATTTACTTCTACAAAAGTAACACCTAATCGCTACTCGTATGAGAGATTTATTGTTTCTCCTTTTCTTTTTGTGCTTTTCGAATAATCAAAATCGAATTGACAGTTACACTTATTACAAAAAGTATTACTGCATAAAGAATATAAAAGACAAAACTAACGTCATAAGCCTTAAGTAATGTAATTCCTCCATACATCAGTCCAAATAGTATCAATGTAGACACTAGCATTCTTAAATTAATAAAACCATAATTATTTAACTTCATTTATTTCTCCAATTTTAGATTTAACCTCGATTAACCATTTGGCTATCTTTAATTATAATATCATATTTTTGCAAAACTAACTATAATTAAGCCTCAATTTACTAAATAATTAAAATTGTCAATTCTACTTCCTTCGCTACTTTAACCTTATCACGAAAAGAAAACATCTACTAATAATTAATAGATAAAAAATTGGTTTACCTTGCCATAAATAACTGGCTTAGCGCACTTTTGAAGTATACTTGCAGAAAAGCTGAGGCATTGATGTTTTTCAATACCTCAACTTTTCTCTGTAATCTTTTAGTTTGCAGATTTTTGATTAATAGGTTTTAATTCAAAACACTCATCAGCTCGTGTTGCTACCTCTGGAGAGTGTGTAACAATTATTACACACTTATTCTGATTATGCGCCATGTCACAGAATATATCCATAATATTCCTTTGAGTTTCTCCATCCAAACTTCCAGTTGGTTCATCTGCCAATATTACATCAGGATTATACGAAAGTGTTCGTGCAATGGCTACTCTTTGTTGCTCTCCTCCAGAAAGCTTTAATATTTTCCGTTTTGATTTTTCTTTGTGAATTCCAACACTATCTAATAGACTTTTCGCCAAATCATCTTTATGGCTAATTTTCTTTTCGCTTATATCCATAGACAGTATTACATTTTCTCTAGCAGTCAAATGCGGAAGTAAGTTAAATGACTGGAATATTACTCCTACATATTTTGACCTATAGTCGTATTGATTGATTTTAGCTATATCCTCATCATTATACATGACTTTTCCCGAGGTGGGCCTTACTAAGCCAGAAAGGATAGATAGTAAAGTAGTCTTTCCCGCTCCAGACTTTCCGACTATAGCATACACCTTTCCCTTTTCAAAAGAAAAGTTACATTTTTCTATAACCAATTTACCTTTTTCATAAGCATAACTTACATCTTCTAATTTAAATATACTCATTTTTCACCTTTATGACCTTTCGCTTAAAATCTTTAGAGGATCATATCGTAAGATAGATATCATTCCAATAATACTTGCAATTACAGAAAGAATAATTCCCAATCCCATGAGTTGCAAAAGAATTACAAAATCAAAGTTGGTTTCAATAGAGTCCACATAGTCAATATCATTACCAAAGCCACCAACTGCCCCTCTGCCTGGGTTTCCACCAGGATTACCCCCTGGGCCACCACCAGAAAAATTCCCGCCGAAATTATTGGACATTTCTTCATTTGATGAGGATACAGATTCAACTTGGCTTTCTAACAGTGTTGTGCTTAAAGGTTGTGAAATAGCAATTCCGATAAGGGATCCTATTAATATAGCTATAAAAGTTATAACAATAACTTCTGTTAAGAATTTACAGACCACCTTGCTTTTTCGCATTCCTATCGCCGCTAAAACTCCAATTTCATACTTTCTTTCTCTAATAGTGAATAGGTTAAATACAATTAATATAATTGCTCCAACAAGTAAAATCACAACAAAAAATATCATTGTAAAGTTACTTAGGTTCTCAAGGGGCACCATTGTTTCTTCAAAGGCTTCTAAATCTGAGGAAGTTACTGTATATGTATCACTATCTAACCCGAGTTCAATTATCTCTTCTTCAAAAATAGCAAGATCATCAGGAGTGGCAAGAGAGTATGTAGGCATTTCATTAAGTGAGAAGGCACTACTAACTTCTGTGCCACTTCGTTCATCAGTAACCATTACTGCATTATCCTCTGAGTCTTCAACTATTTTTTCAACAGAAGAGTAACTCATATAAATATCATTTACATAACTGTCACTGCTTTCACAAGTGAAAATACTAGATACTAGTACTGTAATTAGGTCGTCGGGATTATTTGGGTTTTCTAAAATGAAATTATCACCAACTTCTAAATCGTTTAGTAAGGCAACTTCCTGACTTATTGAAGCTGAATTTGTTGTATCATCCACATCAAACATAGTGCCCTCAGAAATAACAGTTATTCCATCAATAAAAGACGTCATAGCATCATGTGAGCTATATCCTGTAACTGTAAAATCTCCGTTGGACATTCCTCCCCCCTGCCCCGGTCCAACCATTGCCATGGAGCTTGTATCATATGCTTCAATACCGTCCTCTTCAGCATTTAAACTTAGGGATGCCGAATAGTAGAAATTTTGAACACTTTCTGCTTCTGCATATATCTCATATTCCTCTAGAGTAAGACCATTACCAAATGATTTCATCATTTCTGACATTTCGCCAGGATTTTGTTCTGCATTTTCCATCATAGAAGTTCTGTCAATATTAATCTGTGCCGAAATACTCATATTGGATAACGATTCTTCTTTGGCATTATCGGCACTGCTTTTTATTGTCAAAGACACACAAGCAGAAATAGCTATAATTAAAACTAAAACGAATATAAGGATTGTTCTTCCTTTTGCCCTATGTATATTTCTTAGGGCATTTTTAAATATGTACATTACGTACCTCCTTTCAAGCATTCTCTATCCTATAATAGACTTATGTGAAAGATGCGCGGAAGTTGCGTTTAAAGTGTGATAAAGCGATTGAATTCAATTTTTCTAGAGAATCTTCCATACACCGTGAATTAATTATTATATTCTTTCCCTCCCTTGCATTAGAAGTTGAGCCGGAATAAGCTTAAAAAAAGTAGATAGGACTTTCTCCCATCTACTTTTTAAAAGTTTCTTTATATTCTACATCATCAATATTGATAACCCTCTGGTTCGTGTTCTGATTTCAACTAGCCTCAAATTTGCAAAAATATTGGTTTACGGTTTTTGAAAACGGCATATTCCTTTATTCCACAATCTTTTACCATTTCTTCTACAACAGAGAACTTATCTCCTATTCGTGTAGTCGTATGTGCATCTGACCCAAATGTTAAAATTTTCCCCCCTAACTCTACATACCTTTTCAATATTTGTAGGTTTGGATTCGGTTCATTTTTTCCAATTGAAAATGGTGTTGTATTGATTTCAAGCCCAATATCATATCTAATTATGTGCATTAAGATTGCATCTAATACATCTGCAAAGTCTTTGTATTGAAACTGGCTTAGCCCTCCTGGTATATGTCTGAAAATAAAATCCATATGACCAAGAACGTCAAAATCTTTATATACCATTATACTTGCCAACTGTTCTGCAAAGAACTGGCGACAAGCACCATCATAACTTCTACCCTCATAAACTCTTTGGTCCCCCACTTCAAGACCATTAAAGCAATGTGCCGAAGCAAGGATACAGTCGAACTCTGAAGAGTATTTGCTATAAAAGTCCTCTAGCTTTTCTCCTATAAATCTTTGTAAGCCTAACTCTACACCAGTAAGAACTTCAATTTGTCCTACATATTTTTCCTTTAATTCCTTTAGTCTTGCAAAATATCTAGTTGGATCTCCATTTCCATCTATTAGAAAGATAAGGTTATCCGGTGGGATCAATGGGGCATCAAAATCATGGTGATCAGTAATGCATATATATTTCAATCCAACTTCGATTGCTCTTTTTATTTGGTCTTCTACTGGCGTTTCCGAGTCTGCAGAGAATTCAGTATGAACATGTTGATCCGCAATAATCATATTACGCTTCCTCCTCTTTTAATTTCTTAATGCAGAATCCTGTTGCAGCATAGAAGATTGCTAAAATCCAAATGAAATACGACATAAATGCATATTGGGCAAATGCTAATACTGGCATTCCAAATATTGCCGCATAATAAACTGCTGAACTTGTCCATGGCACAAACCCTGCAAATCCTGTACAGAAGTCTTCCATTGTTCTAGATAAGTTAAGTGTTGAAAGTCCCATTTTTTTGTACTTCTCGCTGTAAAGTTCTCCAACCATTAATAGTGCTAATGAAGATCCTCCTCCAACTGCTACTAAAACTACGCATGAGATAGCTGTAGATATAATCAATCCCAACCTAGTCTTAACTGAATCGAACATTTTGCCTAATAATACTGTGATTCCACCTATCTTTTCTAAAATCCCCGCAACATAATATGCTAAATAAATCAGAACTAACGCATCTGCCATTGAGAACATGCCCCCTCTATTTAGAAGGTTCAACGCATTTTCTCCAGCATCTGCTGCTACAAATCCCTTAACAGATTCCTCTGCAAGTGTCAAATCAAAGCCTGACCACAAAACAGAAAATGCATCTACAAAACCAAAGCCTTGGTATAGTGTACCAATAATAATTGCTGCAATTGATGAAGCTATCATTACTAAAGAAGATGGTTTTTTCGTAATAGAGCCAAAAATTACAATTGCTATAGGTATTAATACAATTACATTCCAATTAAAAACAGTATCCAAAGTATCTAATAATTGTAATGTGTCAGCAGGCAATTCTGAGTTTGAACTCTCAGTGTTCATGCCCATAATAATATATATAATCATACCTAATAGACCTGCCGGAATTACTGTCTTCGACATGTGTTTAATATGATCAAAAATATCATTTTTAGTTGATAATGCAGCTAAAATTGTAGTATCTGATAATGGAGAAAGTTTATCTCCAAAAATCGCTCCAGTATAACAAGCTGCTGCCACTGCTGGAATGTTTACATCTGGCATTCCTGATGCAATACCCATTACCGTAACACCCGCTGTTGCTGCCGAACCCCAAGATGTACCTGTACATGTAGAAAAAATAGCACAAAGTAAAAATCCTGAAACTATGATCCACTGCTCGCTTACAAATGTTATCCCATAATAGATAAACATTGGTAACGTTCCTGAATACATCCAACTAGAAAGCAAACAACCTACCGCTAGCAAAACAGTTAGAACTGGTACTGCGGTTTTAATTTTTTCAGATACATGCTCTTCCAACTCTTTGAAAGAGTATCCACATCTCCACCCTATGAAGATTGCGTATACTGCAGATAATAGCATCATTATTGACGCAGGTAGATCTCCTGCTAATGATCCAAAAAGGAAAAGTCCCAATAAAACGAAACAAATCGATAATGCCTCGAATAAAGTTACCACACGTTTTTCACGAACCTTTTTCTCCTTTTTTTCCTTAGACATATATTTTGTCCTCCTCTTTAAATAATTTTCCATTAGTTTTCCCATACAACAATATAGGAAAGCTCAAATTAAAATATCCCATATAAATCAGTTTGAATTAATAGTTCTTTGAATTTTCTTCTACTTCTTTTTTCTACTTTGTGCACCACCTTCTTTCTTTGTAATACCAGCTTTATGCTCCAATAAATGTACCCATCAAATAACTTAATGTGCCTGCAATAACAGGTGTTCCAAACCACGCAACAAATATATTACGAAGAATTTTAAAATCCACATTTTTCACGCCATTTATAAGTCCTGCTCCTATGACAGCACCTACAACAGCTTGTGATGATGATACTGGTATTCCTATTACTGCATAAACATATACTGTTATAGCACATGAAAATGTTACTAAAAAACCTGATAGGGGAGAAAGATCTGTTATTCTTTTTCCTACAGTAAACATTACTCTTTTGCTAAAAGTTAATGCACCAAGTGCTATTGTACAACCGCCTATCAATGCTGCACCTGTTCCGCTTAGAAGCCCTAGCTCTCCTGCATATACTGCAGTTACATTGGCAACATTATTCGCTCCTAATGAGTAAGCTGAAAAAATTCCAGCTGCATAAAATCCCACTTTAATCACAATACTATATGCTCTCAGGTTTGATATTTTTTTAAAGAGAAATTTTTCTGTAATAAAACATAGGAAGAAACATATTACGCAAGCCCCTATTGGGGTTATTACCCATGCACTTACAAATTGTGTAGTATGAGAAAAGTCGATTATGTCAAAGGCGATTCCCCAACCTACTATTGCTCCAATAACGCATTGAGATGTTGACACTGGAAATGTTAAAAAGGTCATTGCACTTACTGTAACACCTGCCGCAAGCATTACTAAAAAAGCTGCTAATGGTGTATTAACTGCGCTTTGGTATGCATAGTCACTGAGATTCTCTACTCCTGCATACCCATCAACTAAAGCACCTATTATTACAAAGATTGCTGTCAGAACTATGGCAACTCTATATTTAATTACATTTGTTGTTACCGCCGTACCAAAGACATTTGCAGCATCATTTGAACCTAATGCCCAACCCAAAACACCTCCAGAACATATGGAAAGCATACTTAACATTTTTCCCTCCTTTTTCGTTAGCTTATACTACGGAATTTCCCCTCCATCGTATGCCTTTTATTTTCATACAATCTACCTATGCACTCACTCCTTTTAATGATTATAAATCTTAAATCTTTTATTAATCTAACTTTTATCTCACTTAATACACTTTTTTTGTACAAGAGAACGCAATAACTTAAAGAAGTGCTGCTACTCAGGCACATAGGTATACAAAGCTTGTCCTCTAAACCTAAATATATAAGTAAGCAACTTATAATCTAGAAAATAAATTGAATTTATTATATTTTTCGAAAAACCACCATAATTTGTATTTCATCTGATATATTTTCCACAAGGTCTGAAATCCCTGCAATTTTCTCCACAAAGAATCTACGCTGGAATTTTTCTGCAAGAGGTAACTCTTTATCAAATATGCACTTAAGCAACTCCAGTTCTATGGTATCAATTTCATGTTCGAGCTGATTTATCTCTTCTAAGAGCTTACCCTCTCCTACAAGTTTTTCATAATCTGCAAATAATGCTGAAATTGCTTCTGATAACAGTTCAATTTGTTCACATGTTATTTTAATAATTAAATTAAAAGCTTTTACACATTCTTTTTCAAACTTTGGCTTTTCTATCAACATATCTCTACTAACATCTTGTGAGATATTTGCCATTCGATCAACCATTTCAACTAAACGCAAAAGTTCTCTTCGTGTCTGTGGCAGCATACTACCCCTTAAAAACTCTGCTACTATTTCCCTACGTAAAGAATCCGCCTCGTGTTCGTAATCATTTATTCTAGAACATAAATCCATAGTTGATTTTGATGCCCCCGATTCATTATATTCTTCTAAAAACAGCTTCAAGGTAAATACTGCTTCCTTAACACTCTCAAAATGTTGTTCTACTAATTCCATCACTTTTTTTGTTTTAAAAATTCCCATAGGCCTCTCCTTTCAAATGTATTCAAAATTACTTTTACTAACCTTGTTTAGGTTTTATTATTATGTTAAGTCTGTGAAACCTCCTGCGGAGGGTATCAGCTTTCTATAATTATATATTTCCTAACCATTCCTTACAATAGTAGCATTTACAAATATTTTAAGGTATTTTTGGATATTTCACATATTTATTATAATTGGCCTAACCCTATTCTTAAAAGAGTAAAACATAATTAACATATATCTTTGTTTAATTGCTAATCGCAAAAACTCAACTTCAACCATTATAAAATTATAATTTGCTCACAAAATAATTTCTTTGTAATTTTTATAGCATATATCAACTCTTTCTTGTATAATATTATGAAAAGTTGAAAAAGCTTTGCAATTTCCGTAAATCAAAAAGTTTTTTTACAGCAATAGTATAAAAAATTCAATACTCTATGTAAAGAAACTCCAAAATAGGAGGAATTATATTGGTTAACATTACACAACTATTAACCCTACCGCTTTTAAATACCCTTAAACTTATAAACGATTCTTCTGGCTTATATAATAAAGTCAGTGGAACTGCCATATTTGAGTGGGAAAACGATGATGACATAAAACGTACTTTCTCTAAGGGCGAATTCGTTGTCACTACCTTATCAAATGTAAAAAATAATGATGACCTATTAGCGTCTCGATTACGTACTTTAATCAATCTTAAAGTCTCAGGAATTGCAATCAAATCAATTTACTTTGATGCTTTGCCTCAAGAAATCATTGATTTAGCCAACGCTAAAAAAATTCCAATATTTTTCTTCTCTGACGTCTATATCGATGATCTTATCTATGAAATTCGCCAAGCCATAGTAGAAGATTACTCTAATGATATTTCTTTCAATATTTTAAAAGAAATTGTTATTGAAGATGATAGCTCACAAATAACTAAGCATGCACTAAATCTAAATCCTACTTTTTATTCAAACCATATTTCAGTTTGCATTAAAAACAAATCAACTAAAAATTCAAAGCGTATCCTTAAATCCGACTATTGCCAATATGAAGAAGAAGCACCTAATATTGTTTTTCCTTCAGCTTCCTCTCACTCATTAATCATGGGAGGATCTTGTATCTTTTTTATTTACTCCTATGAGAAGGATTCTGCCCCTAGTGAAACTGTAAAAGATATATTGAATTCACTCTTCTTTTCTAATGATAAATATTATATCTCCTATAGCACTATTAAAAATGACCTGTCTGAAATGAAAGCTTCTATTAATGAAGCCTATTTTTCGCTAGCACTAGCACAAGTTGATAAAGTTTCTCCTTTCTTTTATGATCAATTAGGCATCGAAAAACTACTGGCTTTCCAATATAACACATTTCATACAAGGGCTTATTATTTGGAGTTTGATGAACTATTAAATGCTTATGATTTGAAGCATAATTCAAATCTTAAAGAAACCCTCGTGGTTTATATTATGTCTGACGGGGACATTAATTTAACTGCACGTCATCTACACCAACACAACAATACAGTTCGTTACAGAATAAGTAAAATTAAAACCATTTTAGGGATTGAGGATGCGACAGACAGCTATATTCAATTATACATTTATGTTCGCCTCCATCATCTATACTCAATTCTAGATAATCAGGAAAACCTTTATACTAATTAAAAAGCACACGAAAAAAATAGTAGATAGGAAATCCTATCTGCTATTTTAAAATTCATATTTAACAATCTCAAAAATACCTACATCTATTTTAGAAGGTACTTTTGTTATCAGCCGTTATAACACTGTTAATGGTGAGTAGATATATATCCTTTACCTGTTACAAACACAGCCAGTTCTAATGTGGATTTGCACCCTGATTTAGCAAGCATATTCTCTATATGTCGTTTAATAGTATTAGTGGATATACATAGTTCTTCAGCAATTTCTTTTCTATCATAGAAATTGCATATCATCCTCAATATTTCAAGTTCCCTCTTTGTGAATGGCGAATTCCCCTCTAGCACTGGAATAGTTATTTCTTCAGGGAATTTTTCCCCTCCATCCATTACAAGTTTAATGGTTTCAACAAATTCTGGTAATGGATCTCCTTTCGAAATAAAAGCATTTGCCCCTGCATCAATGGCACTTGGGATGTAGCTAATTTCATCAAAACCAGACATAATTATTACTTTCATATTTGGAAACTTATTCTTCAGCTCTTTTGCGATTTCAATTCCATTTTCACCATTTTCAGTACAAACATCTAATAACGCTAAATCAGGCCCGTTTTCCTCAGACAACTTAATAGCATCACTTGCTTTAGTACCAGTCCCTACAACTGATATTCCTCCATCTTCTTCCATAAACCTGGTAAAAGACTCTAACACTGACATGTGATCATCAATAATGATTATTTTAATCATCTCTTCCTCCCTAATTAAAGTTGTTTATCATATTGCCTCCATTGGCACAATTAATATCACACTTGCTTTATAGTCACAATAATAGCAAAGTTGCTTTCAGTTTCAACCTTAAGTTCTCCATTATTTTCTTCCGTAGCTTTAATCAATTCCAATATTCCACTCCCTGGTTTAAACTCTCCAGCGCAAGGAGCACCATTGTTTTCAACTTTTAATTCATACCCATTAACATCTTTCGAAATATAGACATCCAATATAGTTGCATCTGCGTGATTAATAGCATTTGTTCCTGCTTCTCTAATTATTTTCAAAAACAATTTTGATAATTTCTCATCTGAAGGAAACCCTCCATAATAATTTATTTTCAAATTTATTTTCGCAAAGTCGTTTTTTAATTTTCTTGCTTTTAATTCAGGAAGTTCAAGATTTCCTTCATCCTCATCTGCTTTTATATTTTTCATTAATTCTTTGAGAACAGGTATCACTGTTTCATAATTATCATCTTTTACACCTTGAAGGGTTCGCTGCAATGTAGAGAATCGTTGTCCCATTATATCATGAACCTCCGCCCTTAAGGTTGCATATTCTCTTTCTTTTGTAATTTTCTCTCTATCTTCCCAAAGACTCTTAATTTCTTCTTCCTGGTGTCTTAAATTTTCATTTTCATTTTCAAGCTCACTTAACTTGTGATCAAGTTCAGTAACATCAGTTGCAACAACCTCACTATATAACTTACTTTTAATTGTATAATTTTTCTTACTAAACCTAAGAGTTTCTACTTCGCTTTGTAAAAGAATATCTCTATTTAGTCGCTTAGATTTTATTTTTCCCTCATTATATTCCGATAAGTAATTCCAGAACCAAACGCCATTTCGCTGTTCTTTTCCGCAATATGTATCCATAATTTCCAGCATTTTTTCATTGATTAAATATATATATCCTTGATTATCAAAATACATTATTCCAACCTGCAGCCTATCTATTCCTTGTTGGATAGAATTCTTGTCAACTGTATTTAGTTTAAAATGTTCTTCTCTGCTTAATAAGTAAATTATTCTACCCCCTGCTGGGATTACTGCGAAACAGTAAAATATAATATAGGTTCCATGTGTCCCTATTTCAGAAAAAGGAAGTGTCATCAAAATAGATAGAATTGACAAAAAATATATATATTGCCCTTTTAACACTTGCACTAAGCACAAAACTATAGGGCATATTGCAAGTGCATAAAATGCATTTGAGTAATATTCAACATTTATTATTTCACGATTCCCATAAAAATAGCATACCATAGGGAAGGCTATTACAATACATAAATAAGGCACAGTAACTATTTCAGTAACTAGTTGAAACTTCCTAAATTTCACTCTAAATAACGAAATTGTCGCAACAAAAGTAACATGTAAAATTCCAACTGCAAAAGCTACCAAAAACATAACGAATAAAAAAGCTTTATCCAAAAAATAAAATTCTATCATAAACTTTTTCTCCCTTCGTCACCAGCTTTGGGAAAGGATAAGCTAATTACCATAGTATTCTCCCATGGTTTTTCAAAAATCTCCCCAGCTGCTTCCTTTACGTTGTTATTCAATTCATCCCCAAACCTACTTATTATATCTGCTTCTGAGGTTATAGAAAAAACAACTTTCCCATCTCTTTCATATAGTTGTACAAAAATATTTTCGCTTCTACTTAAAACTATTTGTTCGGTTGCTAAATAAAAGACTTCATACATATAGGTAAGTTGCTTGGAAGGAAGATCTCCTGTTAGATTTGACCCTACTGTTGTATTAATACCTAATGGCCTAGTAAACTTATCCATTTCACCTATGCACTTCATCAAGTCGCTAATTGAGTGCTCATTCTCTTTCAAAGTGCTAATTTTTAACATTGATAGCCTTTTTGTTCCACAGGCAATAATATTAATTCGTGCCACAAGAGTTTTTGGATCTTCTGAATCTTTTAATTCTTCCAACAAAGGTTCAATCTTTCTTGCACCCTCTGTTAACAAATAATTAATTGTATCGTCAACTTCTTTCTTTGCTAATTCAGTAGCTAGCTCAACTTTAACCTGGTACTGAGCTTTTAGAATTTCATTATTCTTTGCCAACTGAAGATTGGTTTCCTCCAATTCTTTCGACACTTCATTTAAGCTAGTGTTATCTTCATAAAATTTAAGAATTCCATTAGGCAACTTCACTTCTCTTAATTCATGATTGCTATTTACTTCACCAACATTTTGAGAAACATAAACTGGTTCTCCTTTTTTATTTTCGATTAACATATTCAAGCTAGAGTTTGCAAAAAATTTATCGTATCCTCTATTTATTGGAATTAACTTAGTTTGAATACACACTGCCAAATGAAGAAATGAAAGAGCTACTGTTGCATAGGAAGGTTGTATATCCCTAATAACTTCTATTTGAAGCACATATCCAAGAGTATATGATAAGGTTATTGCACAAGCTATGGCTGGCAAAACATAGGATTTTTTTTGAGGAACTTTAATTGATTTATAGAAAAGTCTTCCAATAGCAACAAACAGCGTCATATACATCCAAAGCATAAATACCATATAACCCCATTCATAAGAAAATGAAATATCTCTTGTTTTCGCATAGGGGTCTAGGGTGAAAATCTGTCCATGAATATCATTAGACAATATGAAAATCAAAATTAATACAGTAATAACTAAGTGTACTTTGAATAATAATGGAGTTTTTACATTTTTTTCACTATGTCCAGCTACTATTGACACATACAGTAAGGCCACAGGAAGGAGGATAAATGAGATATAGTACCCATACCAAAACAAAGTATAGGCCCAGTCAATATCTACAAATACACTTCTCAAATAATTAAAGGATATTGTTAGTATTTGCAGTGGAACTCCTGCTAAAAAGGCTCTTCTCATCTGCTTATGTGACACCTTATTTAATACAGTCACACCGTAAAAAATAATTATAAAAGAAGAAATGATGTATACGAAAGTTAGTTCAATATTATCTGCAAATCCTGTTCTCTCTCTATTTAATACTATTCTCTTATACAATGCTTCACTGTTAGAAATTGCAGTGTTATATAAATCCATATCTTCTAAAGGTGCAGCTGAAGCATATGCCTCCTCTTCAGGATAATACTCTCTGTCTGCTTGAAAATTAGTAAGTCTAAATCCATTTTTAATTAAAGCACTATCTATTTCTTCTCCAATCAAGGATTCGGCGCTATCTGTTAAAATTCCCCTTTCAAAGCTGTGGGTTCCTTCTTCTGGAACTATAATTTCCAAATTAAGCCCTGCTTTTATTAAGTCTACAGCTTGGTGATCTTGTAGAACAATTGCTGGGGAGTCTATTTCGTTAGTCATTAATCTCTTTTGCTTCCTTAACACTTCAATGTTTTCTAGTGTTTTTTCTATTTCATATGAATCATAAAGCCCTATAGCCATAGATGCTATTATCTGCTGATAATAGGCATTAGCCCATGCGTCATCTTCTAATCTTTCTCCAAAGAAAAAAGAAACTTTTAAGTCGCTATTTAGTAAATCTTTCCATCCTTTAATATCTTCATTTGTAAAATCTCTATTTATTGCAATAACAGGTGTTTGTAAATAATGTTTATTAAATGTATATTCAGGAACTTTTTCGGTGATATAATTTGCATAAGTATTGTAAGCAACAATATCTGAACCGCTAACAAAATGTCTAAATTCTGAATTTAACGGTACATTAATAAACTCCATTTCTGGAAAAGCTTCCTCCAATGATTCCTTATACTTACATCCTTCATTTCTAATAAATACTTTTAAAGTTTCTCCATTTACATTAATAGAAAAAAAAGAAAAGGTCAAAGTAATAAAAAGAAATAATGCAACAATTCTTTTCATAATTCCCCTTTCTGCAAAATACACAAAATCAACCATAAGAAGACAAATATTTATCATAAAATAATATTATCACACTATTCTAACCATTTCAACGTAAGTAAGCTTTATTAAAGATTTTCAATACTGCATTTCTCCAATCTTAAAGAAAAAAAAGAGCTGCCTATAAAGCAACTCTTTAATGTGAATAATTAATCTTCAAATTGATCATTAATTCATTAGTAATTATTGTACTTTCATATATACATCATCTTCAAAAGTTAATGTATCACCTTCTAAGACAAATACTCTAGGCTCAACTCCATCCTCAACAGTAACTTCTGACCCACTAATAGACCATTCAATATCAAATGGAACACCTAACATCGTTTCTGT
>CAYJGT010000001.1:30733-34109 GCA_964370035.1 uncultured Oscillospiraceae bacterium | reverse complement strand
CTGACCCACTAATAGACCATTCAATATCAAATGGAACACCTAACATCGTTTCTGTACCTGTACCATCTTCAGCAAAATCTAGTTGAACCAACTCCCATTCGTCCGTCCAAATACCAACAACTTTATCTGCACCATCTCCAGGTCCACCGCCACATCCTGCAAAAGCGAATATCATCGTTGCTGTTAACACTATCAATAATAATTTTTTCATTTTGTCCCCTCCTTAATCCTTTGGCTAATTTAACAAATCTTTAAATAAAGTTTAACACATATTCCCCTAATAACAATGTGCCTTTTGGCACATTTAGTGACTGCATTTTATCTCGCTTAATTGCTTTAAGACTTTAGATTTGAGTTCTTCAATGCTGCTTGTATTTTCAATTATAACATCTACCATTTTAGCCTTCTCTTCCTCTTCTAATTGAAAACTCATGACTTTTTCCACATCTTTCTTTGTGCTATTATCTCGCTTTATCGTTCTATTAATTCTCATCTCTTTTGGCGTATAAATTAGCCAATTTTCATCAGTCATCTCATTTACCCCTGCTTCAAATAGCAAAGCAGCATCAATAAAAATAACCCCCTCGCTTTCTTGAATTTGTTTTTTCATTGACCGCTTTATTTCTTCGTGAGTTATTTTGTTTAGCAAATCCCTATTAACTTTTGAAGAAAAAGCTTTTGCTGCTAAAGCTTTTCTATTTAACTTTCCATCTTCTAGAATATCTTTGCCAAAGGCTTCTTCTAATCGCTTTAATACAGGTGAGCCTTCTTCAACTATTTCTCTAGCTATTTTATCTGCATCAAGCACTTTATATCCTAATTCAATTAAAAATTTAGAAACCGTTGACTTACCACTTCCAATGCCACCTGTTATTCCAATGACCCTCATCTTAGCTCCCTTCCACTACCATCAGTACCACACAAACTATATTGCTTTGCATTTTAAATCTTTAGTATTCTTGCAATACACAAAAGCGTACAAAAACCTACTTTAACTCATACCAATTTTGGCCAATATTCACATCTACTGCAAGTTTAACTTTCAGACTCATGGCTTCTTCCATATTTTTTTGTAACAATTCTTTTATTACTTCCACTTCATCTTTATGGGTCTCAATTATCAATTCGTCATGTATTTGCAGTATAAGTTTAGATTTATATCCGCCTTTTTTTAATGCTTTATACACTTTATTCATTGCAATTTTAATAATATCTGCTGCACTTCCTTGAATAGGGCTATTCATGGCTAATCTTTCTCCTAATTGCCTTACCATAAAATTAGAGGCATTAATTTCTTTTATGTACCTTCTCCTATTTAGTATTGTAGTTACATATCCTAATTCTTTTCCACTTGCTATCATATCATCCATAAATGCCTTTACGCTTCCATGCTTTTCATAGTAATCCTTTATATATTTGTCTGCTTCATTCCTAGTAACATTTATTTCTGTTGAGAGACCAAAAGCGCTCATACCATAAATCACCCCAAAATTAACCGCTTTTGCCTTACTTCTTTCAGCAACAGTTATTTGGTCAACTGGAACCCCTAATACTCTTGAAGCTGTTACTTTATGGATGTCTTCTCCCTTATTGAACGCTTCTAGTAGGCTTTCATCTTCACTCATATGAGCTAATACCCTTAGCTCTATTTGGGAGTAATCTGCCCCTATTAAAACAAAGTCTTCACTTGAGGGAATAAATGCTTTTCTAATAGTTCTTCCTAATTCCTGCCTAATTGGAATATTTTGAAGATTTGGCTCTGTGCAACTTAATCTTCCTGTTGCCGTAACTGTTTGCATAAAATTAGCATGTATTTTTTTATCCACATGCATCATTGGAATCAATCCATCTACATATGTGCCTTTTAACTTAGCTAAAGTTCGATATTCTAAAATTAGTGGGATAATTTCATGTTCATTCATGAGTTTTTCTAACACTTCTGCATTAGTGCTGTATCCAGTCTTTGTTTTTTTGCTAGGAGGTAATCCTAATTTATCAAAAAGGACAACACCTAATTGAGAAGGTGAATTAATATTAAACTCTTCTTCAGAAAATCCAAAGATTTTTTCCTTTAATATTTCTAATTTTTCCCCTATACCTTCGCCAATTGAGTTCAATTCTTCTTTATCCAGCTTAATTCCTTCAACTTCCATAAAGGCAAGAACTTTAACTAGAGGAAGTTCTACCTCAAATAAAAGTTCTTCCATGTTATCTTCTTTTATTTGTTTTCTTAAAAGGTCTACTAAAGATAAAGTTATGCTGCACCATTTTCCATAATGTTTTCCTGAAACATCATAAATATCTGTAAACATGTCTAGCTGTGCTGTACTTTTAGAAAACTCTTTTTCTTCTTGCAGCTTTTCCTGAAAAATCTCTATAGCTAAAGTAGATAAATCATAGTTACTTTTGCTAGGATCAAGCAAGTATTTACAAATGGCAGTGTCAAATTCAATCTCATAATTTTCTAGTCCTCGTGCCATTAGCATATATAAATCTTCTTTTAGGTTATGGCCAATTAACCTGCAATAACTATTGTTTAAAACTTCTATTACTTTTCCGATTTTTTCTATACTATTCTCAAGAACTAAGTAATAAGCTCTATTTTCTTCTACTACTCCAAAGGATATTCCTTCTATTTTAGGTATGTCTTTTCTATTATTATCACCAACAACTTTAATTGCAATTGTTTTGTATTTCTCCAAAGTGAATTTAAGCTTTTCCAGGCCATCTTCCCCTTTTAGTATTATCGAATCAAGGTTAATAAGGGCATGTTTCTCCTTTTCTCCTTCAAGAACAGAAGTTTCCGCATTACCTTCTGTACTTTCTGCAAGTTGCTTTAAGAACTTATTAAACTCAAGTTTTTTATAAATCTTTATTAATTCTTTTTCATTTGGCATTTCCACATTAAACTCTTGAAAATCCAAGTCTATAGGAACATTTGTATTAATAGTTGCCAGCCTTTTGCTCATCAAGGCTAATTGTTTGTTATCCTCTAATTTTTTTCTCAGGCCTTCTTTTGGAATCTTATCTATGTTTTCCAAAACACTTTCTACAGAGCCGAATTCAAGTATAAGCTTAGATGCAGTCTTTTCCCCTACCCCAGGTACACCAGGTATATTGTCTGATTGATCCCCCATCAACCCTTTATAATCAATAAACTGCTCAGGAGTAAAGCCATAAGTCTCGATCATTTTCTTCCTGTCATATATTTCAAATAAAGAAACCCCTTTTTTAGTAAAGATAATTTTTGTATTATCTGTAGCCAATTGAAGTTCATCCTTATCTCCAGTAACAATAAAAACTTCTATTTCTTCTTCCTCAGCTTTTTTTGCTACAGTTCCAATTATATCGTCCGCTTCAAAGCCTTGCTTTTCTA
>CAYJGT010000001.1:0-30633 GCA_964370035.1 uncultured Oscillospiraceae bacterium | reverse complement strand
GCTTTTTTTGCTACAGTTCCAATTATATCGTCCGCTTCAAAGCCTTGCTTTTCTAATCTTTTTATATTTAAGGCATCTAGCACATCTTTTAGCAAAGGAATCTGCATTGCTAGCTCAGGAGGCATTTTCTTCCTTCCAGCCTTATATTCTTCATATTCTTCATGTCTAAATGTAGGCCCTTTCATGTCGAAGGTTACTGCAATATGGGTAGGCATATAGTCCTTTTTTATTTTAGTAAGCATATTAAGAAATCCAAAAATTCCTTGAGTGTAAATACCATCTTTCGTCATCATTGGGTTCTGTAATGCATAATATGCTCTATTTATTAGACTGTTTCCATCAATTATTATTAATCTACTCATTTCCCATTCTTTCCTTTTCTTCTTTACATTTTACAATTATTCTAATATAATTTTAACATATGAATAAAATTAATGTTGAACTTTTTTAACCCTTGGAGGTATTTATGAATCCTGATTTTAGCACAGAGTCGAATATAAAAAAAAGAATAATAGTTAATGTAAATGAAGCTGTAAAAGAATATGAAGCATTACCTACTTGTATGACTCGCTTCGGAACACCTATCATAAGTTATGTAAGTGTTCACCATCCGCTTTTTATGCACTTTTTTGAATCAGGAAGAAGTCTACATCCTAAACAAATATACAGACCAGGAAATACAGCCATAGTCTTTTTTCTACCTTATTCAGAGGAAGTGGCCAAAAGCAATCTAAAAGGAGAAATGCCTTCTAAGGAGTGGACCAATGCTTATTTTGACTCTATGAAACTATGTATGACTCTTAATCGAGTAATCAGCGACACTTTAGATGAAGTAGGTAGGCTACACTCTCCCGCAAATATTCCTACCGATTGGCAAGAAGAAGTGTTTAGAGAGGAATGGTCTCAAAAGCTAGCAGGTTTTGCTGCTGGCCTTGGAAGATTTGGAATTGCCGGCTCTTTCCATACAGAAATCGGCTTTGCTGGAAGGTTAAGTACTGTTTTGGTAGATGCTGATTACGCTATATTAGATGAAGATGAAATAGCCGTATTAGATTTAGAAAATGTTTTAAGTTACATCGATAGTGATTCAAAATATTTAGGAGCTGAAGATGTTACTGTAAGCCAAAAGGCTATTGACTCATGTCCTGCTAAAGCTATTTCTGCTGCTGGTATTGATCGCGCTAAATGTCAAGAACATTGTAAGCTAATCAACAAAGTAACACCATCACCTGAAGTATGCGGGAAATGCTTCCCGTATGATTTATAATTGAACCAAAAGAACTAACGCACTTGCGTGATTAGCCCGTGCTGATGATTTCAAAGCATCACAAAGTATTATAAGGAGTAAATATGTACGATTATCATAACCACACTGATTTTTCAAGTGATTCTATTACACCTCCAGAGGAAATGCTAAAAACAGCTATTAACTTAGGGGTAAAAGAATTTGCAATAACAGATCATTACGATCCAGATTATCCTGATTATGCTTTTGAAATAGATGCACCTGCTTATCACAGTGCATTACTTTCTTTAGAAGAGGAATTCAAAAGCAAGATTAGAGTTGTAAAGGGTATAGAAATAGGAATTCAACATGGGGAGACAGCAAAAAAATGCGAAAAGGAAGTTTCAAGCTTCCCCTATGATTTTGTCTTAGGCTCTTTCCATTGTATGCATGGTGATGATTTATATATGGTAGACTATGAAAAATTTGACCCATCAGAAATAATTCCAATGTTCTACAAATATTGTTATAAATGCTTAGACGAGTTTATGAACTTTGATGTTCTCGGGCATATGAATGTTATTGATCGATATATTGGAGAATTAGAATATTTCAAAGAGGATAATGTTCCTTACTTCAAATCTAAAAACTTCAAAAAAACATATGATTCATCAATGGATATAATTGAGGAAATATTAAAGAAGCTAATCTACAACGGTAAAGGGGTAGAGTTAAACACATCTCACATCAGATATAACCTATATCCAAGGACTCTTGCCTCTAAAGAAATTTTGCAGCTTTATAAAAGCTTAGGCGGTGAAATTCTTACTTTAGGCTCGGATTCTCACAGGCCAAATCAAATTACAGAAGGTTTTAAAGAGGCTACAGAGTATTTGAAATCTTTAGGATTTAAATATCAAGCTACTTATAAGAATAGGGTACCTATTTTTGTACCATTTGAATAATAGATTAACCACCAATCCATTTTCTAGCAATTTATCTCAAATTATCACTAAAAACAAAACTAGGTAGCATTTATGAGTAATCAAACTAGCAACAACATTGTCATATGCTCTTTTAATTCTAAGTATGTTCATTCATCTTTAGGTATTTGGTACATTTTTGAATCTCTAAGAAATAGTGACTTTGATTGTTATATCTACGAAAGTACTATACATAAGTCGGCAGAAATTTCCGCCACAGAAATCCTCGAAAAAGAGCCAAAAGCAGTTCTTTTTTCTTGCTACATTTGGAACATCACCATAATTCTTGAAGTTTGCAAAATTATCAAAACCTTTGCCCCTAATATTCGAATTCTTCTTGGAGGACCAGAAGCCGAGCATAATGCAAAAAAATTACTTGAAGAAAATCCATTTATCGACTGTATTTCTCTTGGCGAAGGAGAATATACTGCTGAGCAAACTCTCAATGCCCTCATTTCAGATAATCTAAATAAAGGCATTAATATTGCTTTTATTGAAAACGGCACCTTCTTCAAGTTACTCGATACTAATTCGAACAATAACATTAATTCATGTCATTACCAATCATATAAAAACCTATATTCTAAAGAATATTTCAAACAGCTAAATGGGCGGATTGCATACATTGAGACTACTCGAGGTTGCCCTTATAGATGTGCTTTTTGTCTTTCAGGAAGCTGCGGAAAGCTGAGATTTTTTCCTATTGAGATTGCTTTAAAAAATCTTGATTTACTAATTAGCTCGGAAACCAAAACCATCAAATTTGTAGATAGAACCTTCAACGCTAATAGCAAGCATGCCAATGTAATCTGGGAATACATTAGGAAATTAGATACTGATACCTGCTTTCACTTCGAAATAGCTGGAGATATATTAAGTGAAGATAGTTTTAGAATACTAGAAAAAATGCCCGTTGGTAGAGTACAACTAGAAATCGGAATCCAAAGCATAAATGAAAATACTCTTTCTGCAATACACAGAAAAACCAATACGGAAACACTATTAAAAAACATTAAAAAACTTATAAGCTTTAATAATATGCATATTCATATAGACTTAATCGCAGGATTGCCATTAGAAGATTTAGACAGTTTCAAAAAAGGGTTTGATACAATCTTTAATTTAAATTCCCATATGTTACAACTAGGCTTTCTTAAAATTCTAAGTGGGAGTACCATGCATGCATTTCCTGATAATTTTCCCTGCAAATATACTCCTACACCACCATATGAAGTAATGTCTACCCCTTATATTAGTCCAATTGACATTGCTATAATTAAACAAGCTGAAGACTCTCTTGAACGCTTATACAATTCACAACGATTCACTAAAACCGTTGACTTCCTTATCAAAAGAAGTCAGCTCACACCTTTTGATTTCTTTGCCTCTGTTCCAAAAGTACCGCACGGAACAGATATAGAAACTTACGCCCAACTAATATATAATACTTACATGCACTTTGGAGAAGAAGATCTTCGAGATGTAATGGTTACAGACTGCCTTGAATTTAACTCTACAGGAAGATTATTCAAAGTCCTACATAGACAAGATTCCAATTTAAAGAAGGTAACAAAATACTTATCAAAGCAATATCCGATAAAGGGAATTAAACGCGGCAGTGCAATTTTATATGGCGAAAACAAAATAATTTACGTCGATTATATCAACAAAGATTTTATTACCAAGAGGTATTCTGCAAAGAAGATAGCGAACGTCATCGATATTTGTAAAATTTAATATAAAACCGTAGGCTACCAATATTTGATAGCTTACGGTTTTTTACAATCTGACATTATATATTATCTATTTATTTTATTGCCAAAAGGCCTCCTAATTATAATACAGGTGCCGATGGAGTGTAGGTTCTCGCAGCAAATTCAGCATCTAATGAATATAGGCCCTTTGGATCGCCTCCAAACAATTCAAACTTTCTAATCATATTTGATGCGGTGTCTTCTTCTTCAGCCTGTTCTTTTATAAACCAATCTAAATACTGCATAGTTCTAAAATCTTTCACTTCTTGAGCTGCAGCATAAATGTCATTGATTAAACTAGTAACATACTGCTCATGTTCAAATCCAATATTTAATGGATCAATAAAGCTTTTAAACTCTTTATCAGGTTTATCAATAGCTTCTAAAACTACTGGAATTCCATTTAACTGCAAATACTCCATAAAGGACATTGCATGGTCTCTTTCTTCTTGCGCCTGAATTCTATACCAGTTAGCATATCCATCAAGCCCCTCATTTTTGTAATAATTAGACATGTCTAAATATAAATATGCTGAATATAATTCTTTGTTCACCTGATCATTTAATAACTCACTTACTTTTTTCGCTAACATATTTTTCCTCCTTTTTTTCTATATCACTATATTTTTATAAACTTTTCTTCAAACTTTATCAATATATGCCCCATTAGGCCTCATTTTATGTCTATATTTTCAAAGCACATAGACTAAACTCATTTATATATATCTACTTATCATTCTATTTATCTTATGGTTCCAAAAGTCTTCATTTCCAGACTGAGCTATTTTTTCATAAATGGTTTCCTTTGTGCTTGCTTCCAGCAAACCTATCTCTCTAACAGAATTCACCATATTCATTCTTCTAGCATATTGGAACAGCTTCCTCTCTTTTTCTGAAAGTTCAAGATATTCATCAATAGTTGACAAAAGTCTTTCTTTCTCTTCTCCAATATTCCCTTCAATATCTGGAAGAAGGTTAACTATATGGTCACTTTTAATTTCTGTACCTACATTTCTCGCTTCAACAATTAATGTTCTAATTTCTTTGATTTTATCATCATCGCTTGCCATTTGAAAAATATTGTTACTGTAGTCTTCATATAGTTCTGTATTTTCTTTAATCGCTGTAGTTCTTATTCTTAAAAAATCTGGATTAACTTCCCTTACAACTTTTGCCATACCCTTAGCATTTTTTTCAGAGAATTTTTTCCCACCAATTCCAGGCATAAAATACAAAGAAAGTTGAATTCCTGCCGCCTTAACCTTCTTTCCCGCTTCTATTTCTTCCATTTGCGTAACGCCCTTATTTATTATATCTAAAACTTGATCATCTCCAGATTCATACCCAGAATGTATCCTTGTCAAACCACTTTCTTTTAATAAAATCAAATCTTCTACACTAAGTCTGGCCAAATCTTTTGCCCTAGCATAAGAAGTGATTCGCTCAATAGTCGGGAAAGTACGCTTAAGGTAATTCAGTACATCTGAAAGTTTTCCATTGGACAGAACCATTGCATTTCCGTCTTGAAGGAAAACCGTTTTGCCTCCATTAATTACCCAATAAGCAATCTGCTGAGCGCAACTTTTTTTATATGGATCACTGACACTCCTTAATTCTTTATACAGATTTGTCATATCCCACTTACAATCTGAAAGTTTGAACCCACATATAATATCTCTATATGCTGCCATTTTATCAATAGTGTTTTTTGCTTCATCTACAGAAAATGCCTTAAAAGGTGTCCCTCTATATAAATTGCAAAACTTGCACTTGTTCCAAGTGCATCCAGCGGTAATTTGCAGTAACAGGCTTTCCGCTTCACTGGGCGGTCTAATAGGACCAACACGAAAGGGCTCCGGCCATAGTCTTTCTGTCATAAAATTACTCTTCCTCTTTAATTTTTTCTTTGTAAGGAACAAAATCACCTGTACAAAGTGCCATTACAGTTTTTGTTTCTGAATCTATTGCCTTTGCATACACTCTAATTAATGTTTTCCCAGCATTTGAGATTTCGCTAACAATTATATAATCGTGGTTTGTAAAAGGTCTAATATAACTTACATTTAATCCTGCAGTAGTGACCTGCTTGCCCTTTTCTAAGCAAGCATTAGCAGTAAGACCCATTGCAATATCAAACATAGTTGTTATTATTCCTCCATGAACCTCTTGCCTTCGATTAAGCATCCATGGTTCTGCTTCAAAGGAAATATATGACTTCAATTCTTCGTCATCTATTTTCGTAACTTTAGGAGAGAATTTCGGAACTAGTTCTTCCTCTGTTGATACTTTAGTAATCAGATCTTCGATTTTTTCTTTAAACTTCATATTCGCCCCTTTCTTTAACTTATCACCTTATACATCATTATACTATATTTTTCCAAATATTCAAAAAAAACTCTCAAGAATTTTCTTGAGAGTTAAAAAGTAAAAACTATTGTCTTTGGTTTCCCGATATTCAATTAGCCACCACTTGTTTTGTTTCTGTTTCTTCTTAAATATAATTAAATATATGGATTTTTTCTAACAACTTCATATAAGTCGTTATAATTTTTCCATTCTTTTTTTACAGTACCTAAGAAGTTTCTGATACTACTCATGGAATTAGGCCTCCTTTTCTCTTTAATAACTTTGGTAAATTGTTTTTTCAAGCTTGATATGTATATTATAGAATAATGTTATATTATTCACAATAATTTTCTTGCTTATGTGCCATAATAATATTGCTGTTCTAATTAACAATTTTGCTATACTCCTCTATATTTATTGCAAAAAAATTAACAAAGTTAGTATTTGATATAAACATTCTATCACTTCAGCTTTAATTAGCTGCGCAAATTCTTTTTTCTTCAATTTAACTCACTTTAAAAAAACTTTTCCTTTCTTGACTCTTTTTATCTATTAAGTTAAAGTTTATAGTATACAAGTAAGATTTATGTGATAAATTATGGCGAAAAAGATATTTACAATTCAAATTTAACAACACAGTCGATTATATTCAATAAAGGTCTTAATAAGAAAGGAAAAGTATATTATTTTATTAAACAAACTAATTATATTAATATACACGGTAAAATAATGAAAATTTCATCTATGTTCAATAATAGCAAACCTGTTTTTTCTTTAGAGATATTTCCGCCAAAACGTACTGGTAATATCCAGTCCATATATGATACAGTAGAAAAACTAAAAGATTTAAATCCAGACTTTATCAGTGTTACATATGGAGCTGGAGGAAGTTCAGTAAATAATCTAACCTGTGAAATTACTAGCACTATTAAAAAAAATCACAATATCGAAACTGTTGCCCACCTAACCTGTGTTAACTCATCAAAAGAAGACGTAAAAGAAATGATAAAGCATTATGTGGATAATGGGATTGAAAATATTATGGCCCTTAGGGGTGATAAACTACCAGAAGAAGAGCGAAAAACCGATTTTAACCACTCAAACCAACTTGCAATTGAACTTCAACGGCAATGCCACGATAATATTGAGATTCTTGGGGCCTGTTATCCAGAAGGTCATTATGAAAGTACTAATTTAGATGATGATATCCAAAACTTAAAATATAAGATTGGAGCAGGAGCAGAAGTTTTAATATCCCAGCTATTTTTCGACAATCAATTATTCTATTCTTTTATTGACAAAGTCAGAAGCGCTGGAATAACGGTGCCTATCTCTGCAGGTATAATGCCTATTGTTACTACAACCCAAATAGAAAAAACAGTTGCCCTTAGCGGGGCCAGCCTCCCAATTGAGTTTACCAAAATGATTAGCTCAAATGAGCATGATCCTAAGTTGTTATATGAGGCTGGTATTCAATACGCCTCTGACCAAATTCGCGATTTACTAAACAGCGGGGTGGATGGAATCCACCTTTACACTATGAATAAAGCAGATGTTAGCCGCAAAGTATACGAAAAAATTAAGGACCTTCTATAATGAATCTAAAAACAAACAAAACAAACTGGCTATCTAGTATGAACATGCCCTCTTCAGAACTACCTAAGATGGAAGCTCTACTTACTAATCTAGAAGCCCAGCTAATCAAATCTGCTCAGCCGAAAGGTGTCCACAGAATATTTAAAATAGAAAAGATCAAAAACAACAAAGTAACTCTAGAAAATTCTAATATTATACTTGAAGGGAAAACAATTTCAGCACATTTAGAGTCATGTCACAGTTTAGCATTGATGGCGGCAACCTTAGGGTCGGAAACGGAAATGTTAATCAGAAAGCTTCAAATTTCAAATATGAATCATGGATATATTCTAGATAAAGGAGCTTCTCTAATGATTGAAGCTTTTTCCACCTCATACGCAAGTGAAATTAAAGACGCCCTAAATATAGCTGGAACAACAAAACAATATACCACCTTCCCCTATAGCCCAGGGTATGGAGATTTTTCTATAAATTATCAGAAAAGTTTCATAAATGTTTTAGATTGTCAAAGACGGATAGGCTTAACAGTAACTGAGTCAAATACACTAAACCCCAGAAAGTCGATAACAGGTATTATTGGAATTTCTAATAAAAAAGTGGCAGGTAAACCTGCAACCTGCCAATATTGTATAATTCAAGATAAATGTCAACTAACAACGAAAGGACTTAAATGTTATGAGTAAAACAATAATTTTAGACGGTGCCTTAGGCACGCAGCTTCAAAAACATGGACTACAACCCGGGGAAAATACTGTTCTCTTTGGCTTTGAGAATAGAGAAATTTTAAAAAATATTCATAAAAGCTATGTAGATGCAGGATCGGATATAATATTATGCAATTCTTTTTCAATAAATCCATTAAAAATAAAAGAGTTAAATATGCCTTTGGATGCAGCAGTAAAAAATTGTATAGAAATTGCAAGAGAGGCTACAATGGGAGCTCAAAAAAAAGTTAAGGTAGCATTTGATATGAGTACCCTTGGTCAACTTATCGAACCAATGGGAACCTTAACCTTTGAGGATGCTTATGAAGCTTATAGAGAAACTGCAATCAGCGCCGAAAAACATAAGGCAGATCTAATCATTGTCGAAACAATGACTGACCTATATGAGTTAAAGGCCGCTGTACTTGCTATTAAAGAGAATACTTCTCTTCCTGTATATGTTTCAATGACATTTGAAAAAAATGGCAGAACCTTCACGGGTGTCAGCTTAGAAACAATGGTTGCTACCTTAGAAGGCTTACAAGTAGATGCAATAGGAATTAACTGTTCTTTAGGGCCTGTTGAAATTTACCCCTTAGCAGAAAGGTTATCGCTGTTAACAGATTTACCCATTCTAATAAAACCAAACGCTGGACTGCCAGACCCTGCTACTGGAGAATACAATATTGATATTGATGAATTCGCCTCCTCCCTTGCCACATATAGAAATCTTGGGATTTCTATGGTTGGTGGATGTTGTGGTACTGAAGCAACTCATATTTCTAAATTAGTTTCTAGAGTTGAAGACCTTGAAAAAGAAGAATATCTTAAACCTGCTGTTATTTCCAATTCAATAGTTTGTAGCGGAACAAAGACAGTTGATCTAAGTAGAGTCTGTGTAGTTGGAGAAAGATTAAATCCTACCGGAAAAAAAAGGCTCCAGCAAGCTCTTCTAGATGAAGATTGGGATTATGTCCTTACTCAGGCTATTGAACAAATTGATGCAGGTGCTGATATTTTAGATGTAAATGTTGGTGTCCCTGGCCTAAATCAAGTTGAAGTACTTCCAAAGGTTATTAAAAAAATCCAAAGTATTACAGACACACCCTTACAGATAGACTCTTCTAATCCAAAAGCTATAGAAGCAGCGCTTCGAGTATATAATGGTAAGGCAATTGTTAATTCTGTAAATGGAGAAGAAAAAAGTCTTGAAGAAATTTTACCTATAGTTAAGAAATATGGAGCTGCTGTAATAGGCCTAACCTTAGATGAAGATGGTATTCCGAAAACTGCTGAAAAAAGGGTTGAAATTGCAGAAAAGATATTATCTCGAGCTCTCTCTTACGGTATAAAAAAAGAAGACGTATATGTAGATTGCCTAACATTAACTGCCTCCGCAGAACAGGCCCAAGCTGTTGAAACCTTAAAAGCGGTTGAAATAGTAACAAAGAAGCTAGGACTTAAAACTACTTTAGGTGTTTCAAACATAAGCTTTGGCCTTCCTAATAGACAAATTGTAAATCGAACTTTCTTAACTTTAGCAATGGAAGCCGGGCTTACTTTACCAATAATTGATCCTAACAGCGATGACATGATGTCCTCAATTTATGCTTTCAACCTATTAAAGAACAACGATGCGAATTCAAGTAAGTACATTGATATGTATTCTGATGAGCGGACCACAAATGTAGCCTCTAATGAAAGTCTAGAAATAAATCAGCCAGGAAATGAAATCTCCCCTATGAAAGGAGTTAAGCTAAATGATACCAATTATTCAGAATCTGCAAACATTGGAATTTCCATAGAGAAAGGATTAAAGGAGTCTGTATCAATAAATACCAAGGAACTCCTTAAAACGGAATCTCCTTTAGCTATAATTAATAATCACTTGATTCCTGCCTTAGATAAAGTAGGCAAAGGATTTGAAAAAGGAACAATTTACTTACCTCAAATGATTCAATCTGCAGTAGCTGCCCAAGGAGGCTTTGATGTAATCAAAGATTATTTAGCTAATACTGGAGAAAGTCAAGTTAGTAAGGGTAAAGTAGCTCTTGCTACAGTAAAAGGGGATATTCATGATATAGGCAAGAATATTGTTAAGGTAATAATGGAAAACTACGGATTTGATATTATTGACCTTGGAAAAGATGTGCCAATAGAAAGAGTTGTTGAAACTGTAAAAAAGCATGACCTAAAACTTGTAGGGCTAAGCGCCTTAATGACCACTACTTTAGAAAGTATGGAGGCAACTATAACAGAGATTAAAGCTATATCTCCAAATTGTAAAGTAATGGTTGGAGGAGCAGTATTAACAGAAGAATATTCCAAAAAAATTGGTGCTGATTTCTATTGCAAAGACGCTCTAGCTTCTGTAGAAGCTGGGAATACAACATTATCAAACAGCTAACCTTTAGCCTCCTAGCATCAAAATGAAAATCAGATTACCCACTTTGAAACTTTTACGGTAATAAAAATTGGCCTACTCTAAAAAAGGCCAATTTTTGATATCATATCTTTTTTATGAAATTTTCATTGGATGTTAGCCACATAAATAATGTTTATCCGCTTTACATATTTATAATGATTTTTAAAAACATTTAATGTTTATACCCTATTCCGGATTATACGGCTGTTCTTTCATTAATTCATCTAAAAAGTCACTTGCAACCTCTTCTGGAGAAATTCCATCTTCTGAAACTCTACCATTCAACTCTTGCATTACTTCATCTGTTAATTTATCTTTCAACCAATTTATAACCTCTACAGCCTCAGGATATTCTGATTCCATCTCTTGAGTTACTAATGGAACTAGTTGATAAGGAGGGAAGAAGGATTTATCATCCTCTAGCCCAAACACATCGTAACTTTGAACTAGTGGGTCTGTAGAGTTAACAATTGCAACATCAATATCACCACTATCAAGAGCTCTAAATATCAAGCTTCCTGATGCAAATGTAAGAACATCTCCAAATTCCATGTCATATGCTGCGGTTAGTCCTGCTAGTCCATCTTCTCTCTCAACAGCTTCCGAATTACAGCCCATAACAAGCTGACTAGATACCCTAGAAAGATCAGTCACCGTTTTCAAGTTATACTTCTTTGCAATTTCTTGAGAAACCCCTACAACATAGGTACTATTAATATCAGAAGGTTCTAAAAGGGTCAACTCTCCATCTTCTTCCACAAACTTATCTACTTGCTGGTAGACATAGTTTTGTGAAATCCCTGGAGAGAAACTCCCTTCCATTACACTGGCATATAGTGTTCCTGTATAATCTGGGTACATATCTATCTCTCTATTTAATATTGCGCTATATGCAATCATTGTACCACCAAGGCCTGTTCTTCTTTCGATAGTTAAATCGGTTTCTCTTTCAAGTGCTTCAGCATAAATATTAGCTACAATTGTTCCTTCTGTATATTCCTTAGACCCAACAACAATATCTACATCTTTTGGTAAAGCATTGTAAATTAAAATTGAAAAAATAACTGCGAAAATAGTTCCTACTGTGGCAATAGTGACTTTCTTTTGTCTCTTCAAAGCTTTAATTGATTCTGGACTAATATTACTAGCTTTTAACTGAGTGCTTACTGGTGTTACTGCTTTTTCCACCCTAGACATTACAAAATCCATTACTAACGCAAGAATACACGCTGGTATTGCCCCTGCAAGTATCATATAGGTGTTATTTGTTTGTATCCCTGAAAGTATTAGGGTTCCAAGAACATCAGCTCCAATATAAGCTGCTATTGTCATCAGGCCAACTGCAGTAACAGATGAAATCCTAATTCCTGCCATTATTACTGGAAGAGCTAATGGAAATTGAACTTTAAACAAAATTTGAGTGTTTGTCATTCCAATTCCTTTTGCCGCTTCTAACATATCTTTATTAATATTGCTTAACCCAGTATAGGTATTTTTTAATATTGGAAGCAATGAATAGATAACCACCATGAATATGGCAGTACTTGCACCTATCCCAAAGTACGGAACAACAAAGCCAAGTATTGCAAGGCTAGGAATAGCTTGAACTAAATTAGCCATGCTTAATACAGGTTTCCCAAGGTTTCTATAGTTATAAATCGTAATTCCAAGTGGCACTCCGATTAATATTGCAATTAACACTGCAACGAAAGTGTATTGAATATGGTTATAAAGGAGAGACAATATATAATCAACATTGTTGCTTACGTAATCCATAAAATTATTCATCTGACGCCACCCCCTCAAAGTTAACAAATTGTTGCCCTAGTGTAGTAACTAATGTGGCCGTAGTAATTAGCCCACACAATCTCTTATCGTCGTCAATAACAGGAATGGCCGACACTCCAAACTCTCTTACCTTTTCCAGTAGATCGACAATAGAATCATAAGGGGTTGCTGTAACTTTAGGTTGTTTCATTACAGTTTCAACAGGTGCTGACTTGTTTTCGACTTTTGATAAAGCACTTCCTTTTGCATGACCTAAAAATATACCACTCTCATCTATTACTAAAGTTCTGTCTACTTTTCTAAGTCTCATGTTTTCTATTACTTTAATAACAGAAACTTCTTTGTACGCTGTTACTGGCTCCGTAATCATGATATCTTTTGCTCTAATATATTCAGGATTATTCCAAATTCTATTCTTGCCTACAAATTTTGAAACAAACTCATTTATAGGATTTTTCAGTATGTTTTCAGGAGTATCAAACTGAACAATTTCTCCACTTTGCATAATACAAATCTTGTCCCCTATCTTCAATGCTTCATCCATATCATGAGTTACAAAAACTATGGTTTTCTTTACCTTTGCTTGTAAGTTAACAAGTTCATCTTGAAGTTGCCTTCTTGTTATTGGGTCTACTGCCGAGAATGGTTCATCCATTAAAATAATATCTGGATCTATTGCAAATGCCCTTGCAACTCCAATTCTTTGTTGTTGCCCTCCAGAAAGCTGTATTGGGTATCTATCCAAATAAATCTCCGGATCTAACCCTACCATTTTTAACAAGGCTTTAGTCTTCGCTGAATACTCTTCAATATTCAACTTCATTAATTTGGGAACAATTTCAATATTTTCTCTAACTGTCATATGAGGAAAAAGGCCGATTTGCTGAATAACATAACCTATATTTCGCCGATGCTCTATGGTATCCTTTTCCGCAATATCTTCCCCTTCAATTAGAATTCGCCCTGCACTTGGTGTAATTAGTTTGTTAATTAACTTTAGGGTTGTAGTTTTCCCACAACCAGAACTTCCAATTAAAACAACCAATTCTCCTTTTTTCACTTCAAAACTAATATCTGTCAACACTTCTGTTGATTTATAATTCTTTCTTACACCTTCGAATTTAATCAATAGACACCTTACCTTCCCCAGCCTATAGCACAATTTATTGCTTTGTGCCATAGATTGATTTTTTCACTTCTAATTCTTTCTTCCATATTCGGAGTAAAAGTATTATCAATACTATTCTTTTTTACTAAATCTTCTTTATTTTTCCAAAACCCAACAGCTAAGCCGGATAGAAATGCAGCTCCCTTTGCTGTTGTTTCAATGGATTCGGGCCTTGATATTTTTACATCAAGTATGTCCGCTTGAAATTGCATCAAGAAATCATTTGCACTTGCACCACCATCCACATTTAGCAATACTAACTTTTCTCCAACATCTTCTTCCATAGCTTTTATCAAATCCATTGATTGAAGAGCAATTGCCTCTAATGTTGCCCTAATTAAATGAGCCTTGTTAACTCCTCGGGTAAGTCCAAATATTGCTCCCCTTGCATGTGGCTCCCAATATGGTGCTCCCATTCCCACAAATGCTGGGACTATTACTACTCCATTTGTGTCAGGTACAGACAATGCAATGCTTTCTGATTTTGAAGAATCTTTAATAACTTCCAATTCATCTCTTAGCCACTGTACCGCTGCCCCTGCTATGAAAACTGAGCCTTCCAAGGCATATGTTACCTTACCATCTATTCCCCAACCAATAGTTGTAAGGAGCCCATGTTGAGAAAAGATTGGTTTTTCTCCTGTATTGACCAACATGAAACACCCAGTTCCATAAGTATTTTTGCCTTGGTTCTCTTCAAAACAGTTTTGCCCAAATAACGCAGCTTGCTGATCCCCTGCAGCACCTGAAATTTTAATTGGTTTTCCAAAGAACTGCTCTTCAGTTTCGCCATACACGTAGCTTGAGGGTTTAGGTTCTGGAAGTATCTGCCTAGGAATATCTAGTTTCGTTAGAATTTCTTCATCCCACTCTAATGTATTAATATTAAATAGCATTGTCCTAGAAGCATTAGAGTAGTCTGTCACATGGACCTTACCCCCTGTTAATTTCCAAATTAACCATGTTTCTATAGTTCCAAAAAGTACTTGTCCATTTTCAGCCTGTTCCCTAACTCCCTCTACATTATCTAGAATCCATTTGATTTTAGTTGCCGAAAAATAAGAATCAATTACTAGTCCTGTTTTTTCTTTAATCTTGCTTTCGAACTCTTTATCTCTTTTTAACTCATCACAATATTTTGAGGTTCTTCTGCACTGCCAAACAATAGCATTATAAACCGGTTCTCCCGTATGCTTATTCCAAATCACAGTGGTCTCACGTTGATTGGTTATTCCAATTCCTACAATATTTATATTCTTTGCACCTACTTTTGCCATGGCTTCAGTAGCAACACCTATTTGCGTAGACCAAATTTCAACAGGGTCATGCTCTACCCATCCTGGGTAAGGATAAATTTGTTTAAACTCCCTTTGACTCTTACTCGCAATTTTTCCTTGTTTATCATATAAGATACATCTAGAACTAGTAGTACCTTGATCCATAGCCATAATGTACTTGCCCATCACTACCCTCCTTTAATAATAAATTATTACAGCTTTCTGTTGCCCATATGCGACAAAGAAAACTGTAACGGTTAGAGTTATTAAGTAATATATCCTTAGGCTTCTCAAAATGCTTAACAAGCTTAGACAAATTCGGACATTATTTTGTTTGATATATCAATTCCTTTTTCTGTGATAATAAATCTGTTCTCATCAATGTAAATTAATCCTTCATTTCGTGACTCTGTCATAAATGGTATTTTTTCTTTGTATGCTTCATAAAAATCTCTACCAAAAGCCCTTTTAAATAATTGTAGATCCAAACCTTCCGTTTTTCTTAGTCCAGTAAATACAAATTCGGACATTGACTCCTCCATAGTATTTTTATGTACAGTTTTAAAAGGTATATTTTCATTCTCTACAGCAGTAATATATTCATTAAGATCATTCATATTTTGTGCTCTTTTCCCACCAAAATACGAAGACGCTCCAAGACCTAACCCAAGATAAGGTTCCATTGACCAATACTTTAGATTGTGCCTGCTTTCCTTTCCTGGCTTTGCACAATTTGAAATTTCATAATGTTCATATCCAGCATTTTTTAAAGCTGCAATTGCATAATGATACATAACTCTATCTGTAGTTTCATTTGGAAGATCGTAGTCTCCTCTTCCAACATGCCAAAATAAAGGAGTGCTTTTATCAAGTTCTAAACTATAAAAAGAAATATGGTCTGGTTTTAACTTTGCAGCAACACTTACTGTAGCCGCCCACTTTTCTTCAGTCTGTAGCGGTATTCCAAACATTAAATCCAAATTAATATTATCAAATCCAATTTCTCTTGCAATCTCATATCCCCTATAAAACTCTTGAGGTGTATGTAATCTTGTAAGAGCTTCAAGCTCATCTCTATGGAAGCTTTGCACCCCAATGCTTAATCTATTAACTCCAGCCTTGTAATATGCTAAAGCCTTTGTATGGGTCAGTGATTTTGGATTTGCTTCAATTGTTATTTCACAATCTTCATCTATTATAAAATTAGAATACAAGCCTGAAATGATAGCAACAATTGCACTTTCTGGCAGGCAGGAAGGCGTTCCTCCTCCTATATAAATACTATCAACAATGTACTTTTCCTTAAGTTCTTTACCATACATAACCATTTCTTTTAATAGTGCTAAGGTATAATCCATTTGTTGCTTTGAAGTATAGTCATCTAACGAATTGAAATTGCAATAATTACATTTCTTCATGCAAAACGGAATATGAACATAAATACCTAACTTTCTCATATTTTTCTCCTCCATAATCAGTAATTTATAGTAAACTAACTCATAGCCTTGTTAATTATTTTTTTTCATCATATTTTAATACAGCAGTAAAGGCTTCTTGTGGAACTTCAACTTTTCCGAACTGTCTCATTCGTTTTTTTCCTTCTTTTTGTTTTTCCAAAAGCTTTTTCTTCCTTGAAATATCTCCACCATAACATTTTGCGATTACATCTTTTCTGTAAGCTCTAACTGTAGATCTAGCAACTACTTTTTGCCCAATTGCAGCTTGAATCGGAACCTCAAACTGATGCATTGGAATAACTTCCTTAAGCTTCTCACAAACAAATTTACCTCTATCATAAGCTTTTGATTCATGTACAATCATTGAAAAAGCATCTACTAAATCTTTATTTAAAAGTATGTCTAATTTTGCTAATTTTGATTTTTCATATCTATCAAACTCATAATCTAAAGAACCATAACCTCTTGTTTTTGATTTAAGAGCATCAAAAAAGTCATATATAACCTCGTTCAATGGCATTTCATAGTGAAGCTGTACTCTCATTTCATTAATATATTCCATATGGAGAAGTTTTCCCCTTCTATCTTGGCAAATCTCCATTATATTTCCAATATAATCTTTAGGAATAATTATATCTGCCTTAACTATAGGCTCCTCTATATGATTAACTAATGTTAAATCAGGTAAATTTGTTGGATTCTGAATCATTTCTTCGGTTCCATCATTTAGAACCACCTTATAAATTACACTTGGGGAAGTTGTGATAACCCCAAGGTCAAATTCCCTTTCGAGTCTTTCTACAATGATTTCCATATGTAAAAGCCCTAAAAAACCGCACCTAAATCCATAGCCTAATGCCGTTGATGTTTCAGGTTCAAAATTAAAGGCCGCATCATTAACTTGGAGTTTTTCCAAGGCATCTCTTACGTTTTCATACTTTTCACCTTCAGCTGGATAGATTCCACAAAAAACCATTGACTGTGCTTTTTTGTATCCTGGTAAAGGTTTTTCTGTAGGAGCATTGGCAAGTGTAATAGTGTCTCCTACTCTAGCATCAGCTACTTGTTTAATGCTTGCACAAATATAGCCAACCTCTCCTGCTGATAATTGATCAACCTCAATTGGCCCCGGCGAGCAGATACCTACCTCCGTAACTTCATATGTTTTAGCTGTATTCATTAATTTAATTTGATCCCCTGCTTTAACAGTTCCATCGAAAATTCTTGTGTATATTACGACGCCTCTATAGTTATCATAATAGGAATCAAAGATTAAAGCCTTAAGTGGTGCATCTAAGTCTCCCTTAGGGGCAGGAATTTTATGTACAATTTCTTCTAGAAGTTCTTCAATCCCAATTCCCTCTTTTGCAGAAACTAATGGAGCTTCACTGGCATCAATTCCAATAACATCTTCAATTTCTTTTTTTGCATCCTCTACTGAAGCGCTAGGCAAATCAATTTTGTTTAATACAGGTAATATTTCCAAGTCCTCATTTAAAGCTAAATACACATTTGCAAGAGTTTGTGCTTCGACTCCTTGAGTAGCATCTACAACTAAAACAGCACCCTCACAGGCGGCTAAACTTCTAGATACTTCATACGTGAAGTCCACATGCCCAGGGGTGTCTATTAGGTTAAAAATATATTCATTTCCATCTTTTGATTTAAATACCTGTCTAGAAGGTTGTAGCTTAATGGTTATTCCTCTCTCTCTCTCTAAATCCATATTGTCGAGAAATTGTTCTTTCATATCTCTTCTTGCTACAGCGCCTGTCTTTTCAAGAATTCTGTCTGCCAAAGTAGATTTTCCGTGATCTATGTGTGCTATTATGCTAAAATTCCTAATTTTATGTTGGTAATCTTTCATTCTTGCCTCTCTCTATATCTGTATTTCGTACATTATATTTTACTATATGTAAGGAGAATATTCAAGGTTTATCTTTTTTAGTATATCCGAAATTTTAAGTCAAAAAAGTAAGATTACTTAATTTTCCCCTTGATTTATAAACATTCCTAGTATATAATACATGAAGTGGACAATACTGTGCACTATTTTAATTATTCGTGGGGAGAAAAAAACATGGCAAATATCAAATCTGCTAAAAAAAGAATCAAAGTTATTGAGAAGAAAACTGCAAGAAACAAAAGAGTTAAAGGGCACGTAAAGACTGCACTTAAAGAGTTTGACGCAGCTATCGTTGCAGGAAATTTAGAAGATGCAAAAGCTAAATTAGTAGTTGCAGAAAAGAAATTAATGCAAGCAGCTAGCAAAGGAACTTTACATAAGAAAACAGCTTCACGTAAAGTGTCAAGACTAACTAAACAATTTGTTAAAGCTGGTGGAATTGTAACAGTAACAAAAGAAGCTTAAATCTCACCCGTCCCACAAATAAAGGCATCAGTTAAATGCCGTAAAACAAAAATAAACCGTGGAAGTGTCTCCCACGGTTTTTTATTTCTAAAAATTTGCCATTATATGAACCTTGTACAGTTTATAGTTAAAAAGTAATTCAATCTTCATTTATGAATAAAATCACTTTTTTCACTTGAAGTAAAACACATAGTTTTATTCATACTCTTTAATAGATTCTTTTCTTTTTATTTTCTTTGTAGTGGTCCTGACAAAATCATTTTCCCTAACCACAATATTTTTTATTCTTTTATAAACAGCTAGCTTATCATTTACATCTTTGATGCTTTGATCAAACATTTTGAAAATCTCTCTTTTTCTTCCATCCTTTACTAGACTAGAAATATTTTCTTCATCTATGTCGATTCCAAGTTCTTCCTTTATCTTCTCGTAATCCGGATAAATTTGAGCCCATACCTCAGTGTCACTAACCCCCTCTTCCATAGCATAAACCATCGCTTCAGAGACATACTCCACTTCATTTATAATAGTTTCTAACTCTTCTGGGTAAATATTTTTTCCAGTTCTTGTTACGATTACATTCTTTTGTCTTCCTGTAATATAAAGCCATCCTTCATCGTCAATGAACCCAAGGTCCCCTGTATAGAACCATCCGTCTTTAATCACCTTAGCAGTTTCTTCAGGCATTTCATAGTAACCAAGCATTACATTTTCACCCTTATAGCAAATCTCTCCTATTCCATTTTCATCAGGGTTATCAATTCTTAATTCTCCTCCTGTAATTACTTTACCACAAGAGCCTGCATGGCCATAAATGTTTTCCCACATTGGAGTACCAGTTACAACTGGAGCACATTCAGTAAGTCCATAACCTTGCAATACTGTAAAGCCCAGGTCCATAAACCCTCTAAGGGTTGCAGGATTAAGTGCAGCAGCCCCTGAGAACACAGCTCTAAATTCTCCACCAAAATTATTGTATATAGATTTAAAAATAGTTTTCCTCTTATCTATCCCTAGCGCTAATGCAGCTTTATTTGCTTTTATTGCAATTTTTAACGCCTTATCTTTTTTCGTTTTCTTTGCCTGAGACCAAATTTTAGTATATAAAGATTCTACAATTAAAGGAACTCCAACAAAGCATGTAGCTTTAGATTCTTGAATATTTTTAAGAACATACTTAAGGCCTTCATAAAATGCAGTAGACACTCCTTGATATAGAAATGCTATTATTGTAATTGATGATTCAAAAGTATGATGGATAGGTAATATGGACAAGGCTCTATCTTCTTCAGTAAGCCTAATTAATCCGCTTATTCCTAAAACCGAAGCCACAATATTCTTATGACTTAACATTACTCCCTTTGCAAGTCCAGTTGTTCCTGAGGTAAACAAAATAACATTCATAACTTCTGGATCGATTTCTTTTTCTATATATGAAACATTTCCTGTTTCCATTAAATGGTAGCCTTCATTAACAAGGTATTTAAGGGTGTTTTCGATCTCTTTGTCTTCCTCGCATTCATAACCATTCATTAAAAATTTATGTTCTATTTCAACTTCTTGTATAATTTCTTTATATTCCTCTGAATAAAACACAGCTTTACAGGAAGCCCTCTTAATTAAATTTTCAATTTCTTCCTTTTTCAATTCTTTATCTAAAGGAACTGCAATTCCAACTCCATTGACTGTGGCAAAATAAGCAAGCACCCACTGGTATGAGTTTGTCCCAATAATTGCAATTTTCTCTCCTTCTAATCCCATATCAATTAGAGTTGTTCCTAAAGCATCTATGTCCGCTTTTAATTTATTATAGCTAATTTCAAAGTAAGACCCGCCTTTTTCTTTTTTTGCTAAATATGCAGTTTTATCACCATATTGTTTTGTACTACTATTTATCAAATCCTTGAGGTCCGTTACTTTTCTTGCTGGATAAGAGCCTCCCTCCGGCGCTTTGAATTTTGTATTTTTATTATTCTCTCCCATAATTTCCTCCTTATGTGGAAATAAAATATCATATGTGATATCATTTTAGCATAATTGAAAGTTAAAACATAGCATTTTTTTATTTTGGAGGTACATAATTTATGAGCACACATATTAACGCAGCAAATAAAGGAGATATAGCTGAAAGCATTCTTCTTCCTGGAGATCCACTAAGAGCAAAATTTATCGCAGAAAATTATTTGGAAAACGCAATTCAATATAACGATGTAAGAAATATGTTCGGTTATACAGGTCTGTATAAAGGAGCAAAAGTATCTGTTCAAGGAACGGGTATGGGTTGCCCTTCTATAGGCATCTATACATGGGAGCTAATTACTGAGTATGGCGTTCAAAATTTGATCAGATTAGGCACAGCAGGAAGCTTTAAAGAAGACGTCAAGTTATTTGATGGAGTAATGGCGGTTTCCGCTTCCACTGACTCAAATTATATTCATGCATTTGACTCTCACGATGGCTATTCACCCTGCGCAAGTTGGGATTTACTCACAAAAGCATATGAAATAAACAAAGAGCAAAAATTGTTAGATTTAAAAGCAGGAAATGTAGTCACTTGTGACGTTTTTTACGAAACGACTGATGACTGGTGGAAAAAGTGGGCAAAAATGAATGTACTTGCCGTGGAAATGGAAGCTGCTGCTCTATACATGAACGCAGCCTATCATGATGTTAATGCATTAGCTATGATGGTAATTACCGATCATTTTACCACAGGCGAAAAAGCTACAACTGAAGAAAGAGCAACTGGAAATGATAATTTAACCAGATTAGCCTTAGAAGTTGCAGTAAAATAGTTAAGAGAATAAATCAAAAGAAAAAATTGGAGAGGATATCTATAGTATGCAGATTATTAAAGAGAGTAAGGTGAGAACTTCTGAAGAAGATTCATCATTAAAGGAAGTTGTTTCAAATATAATTAATAAAGTTTCTTCAGAAGGAGATTCAGCCCTTATTCATTACAATACTACTTTTGAAAAGAATTCTAGGGAGAACTTACTAGTATCAAAGGAAGAAATAAGAAAAGCATATTCAGAGCTTACCACAGAAGAAATTGAAAATATTAAATCAGCCGCCTCAAATATAAAACATTTTGCAGAGGCACAAAAAAAGACCCTTTCTGATCTTAATAATATAGAAACTGTAAAAGGCTCTACACTAGGTCACAGAGTAATTCCAATAAATTCCGTCGGGTGTTATGTCCCTGGCGGAACCTATCCCCTTTACTCCTCAGCCTTAATGTTAATAATCCCAGCAAAAGTAGCAGGTTGCAAAAGAATAGTTGCCATATCTCCTTCTATGAAAGGGAAAAAAGAAATCAATTCAAAAACCTTAGTCGCTATGGATATTGCTGGAGCTGATGAAATCTACACTACAGGAGGAGCCCATGGAGTTGCTGCACTGACTTATGGAACAGAGCAAATTAAGCCTGTTGACATAATTGTAGGCCCTGGAAACCAATATGTTTCAGAAGCCAAACGACAATGTTACGGTAAAGTTGGAATAGACTTTATCGCAGGCCCAAGTGAGGTCTTAGTAATTGCTGATGAAACAGCCGATCCTAAAATAATTGCTGCCGACATTTTGGCACAATCCGAACACGACCTGTTAGCTAAGGGTATTCTTATTACAACCAGTCATGAACTTGCCTTATCAACAATAAATGAGGTTGAAAAACAATTGACAACTTTAGAGACAAGAGAAATCGCAAAACAGTCTTGGGCTGATTACGGAGAAGTTGTTTTAGTAGAAAGCTTAGAAGAAGCTGTTAACTTAAGTAATGTTTACGCTCCTGAACATCTTGAAGTATTTACTAAAAACCCTGATGAATTAATTGACAAGTTAACTAATTATGGTTCATTATTTATCTCTGAAGAAACCGGAGAAGTTTTTGGAGATTATGCATCTGGAACAAACCACACCCTTCCGACCATGAAAGCCGCAAGGTACACTGGTGGTGTTTGGGTTGGAACTTTTCTAAAAGTTTGTACTTACCAAAAGATGACAAAAGAAGGGGCCAATACTTTAGCTCCTTTAGTTGCAAAGCTTGCTGAGGGAGAAGGTTTAGACGGACATAAAAAAGCAGCTTTAGTCAGAATAAATTCCAAATAGGTTTCCTCTGCCATTTTAATTGTTGGTTTTGCTATTTTGAGCTAAGATTTATAATTATTAATTTGAAGTCTTTAACCTACGTTTATTTCTATACATTTCCTTGTCAACCTTTGAGAAAAATTCTACAAACACTTGCTTGGTTTAACCCTAATTCATCAACTATTGTTGCTATTGCCCATAAAAAGCAATCCGCAAACCCACAAAAAATATTTAACACCTTTAGAGAAGAATTTATTTCCCTAAAGGTGTTTTATTTACTACAGTTCTTCTCGTTTAGGAACTATAAAGCTAATTGCTTTAGGCAAAACTCTGAATTCCACATCTCCTGTCACTTCTACAATTTCCCCATCAATTCCCAATCTGAATTTTCTATTAAGCGGCCTTACCTTAACATATTCAATCTGGCTATAGTCTACAACTTTTTCAATGCCTGGTTTTAACATATGCACACCTTTCATGTACCTAGGTGCTAAATCTAAAAACTTAATGCGACTTACATTCTTAACTATATTCATATCTAGTTTTCCATCATCAATTAGTGCGTATGGAGCTCCTTTCATGCCACCACCTAAATAACTACCATTACAAATATTAATGAAAAACAATTTCCCATTATATAGTACTTCATCATTTTTTGTTGTAACAAGAAAATTGCCCCCTCTTTTTGCAATGAAATTAGATGCCAACGCCAATCTATATGGCCCTTTTCCGTGAAAAATATGTAGACCTTTAAAAAAGTTCATATCATTAGCCACATTTGCATCAAAGCCTAAATTGAACATGTTAATAGCGACTCTCTTCGAAAAAACATTATCAAAAATTCCGCTATACTCCATAAGGTCAACTTTTTTGGCTTCTCCATTAATTTGATTTTCTAAAGAGAAAAAATCGCCACAGTCGATAAAGTTTTTCACAAAATCATTACCACTGCCAATGGGAATACAGCCTACCTGGACATTTTTAAATCCAAAAATTCCATTAATCACTTCATTTAAAGTTCCATCTCCACCGCAAGCATATATTCTGATTTTAGATCTGCCTTTTTTCTTTTTATTATCTTCACAGGCTTTTAATGCTATTCTTTCTGCATCTCCTGCCTCTGTAGTAAGGCAAACCTGAATATCAGCCTTAATATTCTTCGCACTTGATAAAATTTTATCGGAATAGGCTTTCCCCATTCCTTTCCCCGCAGCTGGGTTAATTATAAATAAATGTTTCATAATTCCATAATACTCTATTATAAGTGAATAATCAAATGCAATTTTTCATCTAGGCAAAACAGTATGGATTATTATCAAAAAACAAAACTGAGCCAGTTTTTTGTTTTGGCTCAGTAATTATTTGTACTATATGCACAAAAGCTACTACAGATTCAGCCAGAACACTTGACCATATCTTTTAAGTATTTCTTTAAGTGGCATAATTTAATTTGCTTGTTTAAATTCATCAAGCATGCTTTTTAAGGCTGATAATGAACTTGAATGTGACCTGCAAATTTTTGCGTCACATTTTTTTGCTTCGCACTTTACGCAGTCAATCATCTTATGAGAAACTGTGCCCGTAAAGAGAATTATTAAATCCGGAGATCCGAACTTAGTTCTAATACCATGCTTCATCTTAGTAAATACTTTTGCTTTGCATCCGTACTCTTTACATGTATCAATATAACGTCGTTCCATGCATTCGTTACCACCTACAATTACTACACTCATTTTATTCTCCTCTATTTATTCTTTCATAAACTTCAAATTGAATATTTCCAGTGATTTAGAGCTCTGCCTTATTGTTCAGCCTTTCCCACCATTTCAGAAAGCAAATTTATATTGAAAGAAATATAAGTATGCTTTCGGTTAGTTTAAACTAACTAATTAAATAGTACACTTTTTTTCATCCTTTGTCAAGAAATTATTTTTTAATTTTGCATTTAATTTTCATATTTATTTCTATTTATGCTTATTCAGCTAATAAATATCAATTAAGCACACTCTTCATCGCCTTTCCAAACTCGAGGATTAATATAAAAACCCTCTGGAACAGTTATATTTTTTCTATAACTATTCCAAAGGGTTTTATCATTAGACTCATTCAGATTATGCTTTCTAGTTTTTTCATTATCTGAAAGTTCCACAAACTCTTTTATCAAGGTCATTTACCTATCTATTTTTGCTATTTTATTTTTTTTGCTCCAAAAACTGCAATTTTAATAATTTCTACAGCATCCTCTATCTTAATCTTTGAGGTGTCTATACAAAGATTGTAATTAGCTGTATTATTCCACTTCGCTCCAGTATACATTTCATAATACTTTCTTCTAACTTCATCAATTTTATGTATTGCCTTTTCCATTTCTTTAGGGCTTTTCGCTTTTTCTCCTTTTTCTTCTGCATGCTTTTTCTCATAAATCATACATCTTTCCACTCGCGTTTCAATATTTGATGAATATACAAATACTCTAAATGGATTTTTTTCTTCTAGTATGTAATCTGCCCTTCTACCAACAAATACTGAATTCCCCTCTTCTCCTAGTTCATTTATTATATTGTGCTGTTCAATTTGTACCTGCATAGGCAGTGTTTGTTGGTATGTAGAAAAAGATCTAGGCCCATTTGCAAATTGAAGCGCGCTTGCAAAAGACTCAGAGTTTTCTTCAACATACTCTGGATTTAAGCCACTTCTCTTTGCAATTTCAAAAACTATAGATTTATCATAATAGTTGTATTCTAAAGATTCGGCTAACTTTTCTCCAATTTCTCTTCCTCCGCTGCCAAACTGCCTATTCAATGTTATAATCATAAACTTCACCTCTTTTAACTCTTTCTAAATCTTTTACACGTAACAATCCTAGCGAAATAATTCGTCCTATACTTAGTCTCTTTAATAATAGTTTCTAATAATTAGTCATTTTCAATCTTTTAGATATTATATTTTATTATGACTAAATTGTCAAAATTATGCAATATTTTTAAGTTTTTACTTTCTGGTCGTCAAAATTGTGCAATAGTTTTAGGTTTTTCCCTGATTCTTATGCTCTTCTCTCAAGTTGATTTATCTAAATTGAACTTTTGATATAAGAATTTGATTTTTTTGTTACAAACCACGAAAAATAATGTATAATATTTATCAGTGAAACTAAATAATATGGAGGTAAAAATGATATATCAAAGTACAAGAGGAAGTAATAACAAATTAAGTGGTGCTCAAGCTATTATAAAAGGGCTTGCTGAGGACAAGGGGCTATTCGTACCTGAAAAGTTACCCCAATTACCTCGCCCATTAAAAACATTCGTAGGCCAAACTTATCAAGAAGTTGCCTTTGATATTATCGGAACCTTTTTTGATGACTATACCGAAAAAGAATTAAAGCATTGCATTGAAGGAGCATATGATAGCAAATTTGAAGCAAAGGATGTGGTGCCATTAGTTAAGGTTGGCTCTCCTTATATTTTAGAGCTCTACCATGGAAAAACAGCGGCATTTAAAGACATGGCTCTTTCTATTCTCCCATATTTATTAACTACAGCATTAAAAAAGGAAAATGAAGAAAAGAAAATTTGTATACTTACTGCAACTTCTGGAGATACAGGAAAAGCTGCTTTAGAAGGTTTTGCTAATGTTCCTGGTACTGAAATAATCGTCTTCTTCCCTAACGAAGGAGTTAGCCAAGTTCAAGAACGCCAAATGGTAACTCAAGAGGGGTTAAATACTCATGTATATGCAATTGAAGGTAATTTTGATGATGCCCAAACTGGAGTCAAACAAATCTTCGCAGACGAGCAACTTGCATCTAAACTTGATGCAATGAATTGCAAACTTTCTTCTGCAAACTCAATCAATATAGGAAGACTGGTTCCTCAAGTTGCATATTATGTTTTTGGGTATGCAAGAATGGTAGAAGAAGGTGCTGTTAAACTAGGTGACCCAATGAATGTAGTTGTTCCCACTGGGAACTTCGGAAATATTTTAGCTGCGTATTATGCAAAAGCTATGGGAGTTCCAATAGGTAAGCTAATTTGTGCATCAAACGAAAATAATGTCTTAACCGACTTTATTAAGACTGGAAAGTATGATATAAATAGAGATTTCATTTTAACCAATTCTCCTTCCATGGACATTTTAATATCTAGCAATCTAGAAAGACTTTTATATCACTTATCTACGGGAAGTGAGGAAGTTTCCGCTTTAATGTCAGACTTAAATACAAAAAAATCATATACAGTAAGTTCAACTATAAAAGAAGGCCTATCGGATTTCTACGGTTCTTGCGCAAACACAGATGAAACAAATGATATGATAGCGAAAGTGTATGAAAAAGAAGAATATTTACTGGATACACATACCGCTGTAGCCTATAAGGTATACGAGGATTATGTAAAGGAAAGCAAAGATAACACACCAACCTTAATAGCTTCTACTGCTAGTCCATATAAATTTGCAGATAGCGTAGCTAAATCAATCGGGATTAAAACCAGCGCAGACGGTTTTGAAAATGTATCTTTATTAAATGAAAAGACAGGAGTTCCTATTCCGAGAGGACTTAAAGACCTAGAGAAAAAAGAAATTCTGCATAAAACAGTCCTAGAAGTAGGAGAGATGAAGGATAGCGTTACAAATATTCTTTAGTTACAAATATAAATAGTTCTCCTAAAAATACCAACTACTAAGGGGAATACTTGCATCGTTTTTGAGAAAACAATAAAATAATAAAAGTTGGATGATTTGATCTAATTCACACCATCCAACTTTTTCTTAATTGCCTTTATTTTCTATTAATCACAACTTAATAACCACAAAAATATCCTCCATTTTTACGAGTATATTTCTCTGTCTCTATTTTCTTTGTATGGGCAATATTTAAACTTATTCGAATACAAAAAAATCAAATTTTAGTTCTTGCTTTATTTGTTTTTTTATGTTATTATAATAATATCGAAATTCGATATCGAAATTCGATATTATTTTAAATTTTATAAAAGAAATTTATTCATTCAAATGAATTTCTTTTAACTCACCCACAGTAAAACTTTGCCAAAATGGAGGAACTATGCAAAAACTTAACTGGGAAAGCCTTCGCTTTAAAAATATTATTTCATATCCCGATTATCAAATCGAAGAGAATAAAATGACTTTTATTTCTGGAGACAGTGGAACTGGAAAAAGCACCCTATTGAAGCTCTTAAACAATACAATAACTCCACAAACCGGTACAATTTATTATAATGCATCAAATATTTCAACTCTAAATCCCAATGAATATAGACAAAAGGTTTCCCTTTTAGGACAAACTCCTTATCTATTTGATGAGACAATAAAGGAAAATTTTCGCAGATTCTATGAGTTCCGAGATTTATCTCCTTTAAGCGACCAAGAAATAATTGAAAATTTAAAGCTTTGCAAAATTGAATTACCTTTAGATAAAAAGACTTCTGAACTTTCTGGTGGAGAAAAACAACGAATCTCATTAGCAATATCCATTTCTTTTAAGCCAGATGTCCTTTTATTAGACGAGCCAACTAGCGCGCTAGACGAAAAGACTAGTATGGAGTTAATGACTAATATTAAATCCTTAGGTATAACAACACTAATTATTTCCCATTCAAAAGATTTAATAGAGATGTATGCAGATGATATTTATTATCTAAGTAAAAACACCTTGCCTAAGTAGCTTTAGCAAATATCGAGCTCTGAAGGATAAACTTCTTGAGTTTGCCTTTGCTCGTATAATAAGCAAATTGAAATTCAAGCAAATATTTATAACTTAAAGCAACATATAATTCAACCCTATTTTAGAAACCTTGTAGGGAGAAAGGAAAAGTATATTATTCTCTTAATTTCATAAGTTGTTATAATATACTAAAAAACATTATGATATCAATCAATATATTACAACTTAGTATTTTATACTTATTATTACTAATCGTATTCGCCATATTTAAAAAATATAAGATAAGTCAATCAAAACTACTCCTAATTGGATGTTTGCGAATGACCCTCCAGTTAACTCTTGCGGGATTTATTTTAACATATATCTTTAACAACCCTTCTCCAATTTTTTCACTACTCTATCTTGTAGTAATGATTTTTTTTGCCATTTGGATGGTTTTTTCTAGAAATAAAGGCTTATCAAAAAGATGGAAATTGTCAGTACTTTTTTCCATTTCTACCTTTGGTGTTATAGCTGCACTTTTCTTTGTAGGTGTAATCGTTAGAACAAATATTTTTGATCCACAGTACCTTATTCCACTAAGCGGGATGCTTATAGGTAATATTCTGACAGGGGTAAGTCTAGGGGTTAAAAGCTATCGGGAAAATATTCAAAAACAGAAACTGATGTTAGAAACTCTAGTAAACCTAGGAGTCGATGAGAAGAAAATAACCAATCCAATAGTTGGAAGCTCCTTAGAAATGGCTTTACTTCCCACAATAAATAGTCTAATGGGTATGGGAATAATTAGCCTTCCTGGAATGATGACGGGGCAAATCCTAGCCGGCTCTTCTCCTAACCTTGCTATTCTCTATCAGATTTCTATACTTTTAGCAATTTGTGTTTTTAATAGCATTACCGTCTTCGCTACACTTTACTTTGGTTCAAAAGGAACCGTATCGTCCTTAATTAGAGACAATCAATATTAAAAATGTTTTATATATTTTCGGCGCTTCCCTTACTCCTAACTTTAGCTACATACATGGCTTTATCTGCAAGGTTAAGGCACGTTTGAAATGACTGGGACTGTTCAGGATAAAGGGAATATCCTACAGAAGCACTAGCTTTATGCTCTTCTCCATCAGGAGTCTTAATATATAATTTTGTAAGTTCTTCTTTAATTTGCTCTAGCATTGACTCCAAGTTATTATAATTATCAGCACCATAAAGGATCATTGCAAATTCATCACCGCTTAAACGAGCACACAGTTTGTCATCATATTCCCACTGACGCAAAACATTAGCCACAGCACAGATAAAATTATCCCCCGTTGCATGTCCCCAAGTATCATTTACATACTTTAAATTATCTAAGTCGAACATAATAACAGCAGCCTTTTTCACTATATCTGATTGATGAGATAAGCTTTCTAGTTGCTCAAAAAATGCTCTTTTCCCATAAAGGCCTGTGAGGAAATCTAAATCTCTCTCCTGCTTAATAGTATTCTTTTCATTGATTTCATCAGTCGAGTCCACTATGAGTCCCCAATCACTTCCCCCCTCTTGATAACGCATAATTTTTATATATTGATGTCCCATATTATTGGAGATTATATATAAATCCTTTTCAGTTGGATGAGGGTGAGACATAATCTCTTCTATAAATTCCAGAAAAGTCTCTGGGGATTTATAGTCGTTAACAAGCCTGTCACTTTCAATTTTTAAAATGTCTGCCAATTTTCCTGTTACAATAACTGTATCTGATTTACACTCATACATGGCAATAGG